>PASJ01000068.1 GCA_002711925.1 Pseudobdellovibrionaceae bacterium
CGAAAAGCTTTACGATAAAAAACAAATTTTAGAATTTTATCTGAACCAATTTCATGTGGCTGGTAATGGTAATGGAATCGGTATTGCCGCAAAATATTATTTTAACAAGGATGTACAAGATTTAACCCTTGTCGAGTCTAGTTTTATTGCTGGATCCTTAAAAGGTCCCGGTAAATACAATCCTTTTATTAAGTATACTAAAGATTCAAAAGATGCAGCAAAAAGATACGCAAACGATAGAAAAAACTATGTCTTAGGTCGCATGCATGAACAAGGGTGGATTTCTTCTTTGGAGTATGAAGTTGCTTCTAACGAAAATGTTCCTTTTAATCGTGGGGAGTTTAGAAACTCAGAAGTTTCTTTGGTTGATCTAATCAAACATCAAATAAATAAGAAAGAAATACTAGAAACTATTGGTCTAGAAAAAATTGATGATTTAAGTATTGCTGGTTTAAAAATTTTTACAACTTTAGATTCAGATTTACAGCAAGCAGCCCTTCTTTCTATGCGTAAAAACTTGTCAAGATTAGAAACAATTTTAACAGGTTTTTCTACTGAAGATAAAAAAAAATATAAATCAAAAAAACATTTAAAAGAAGATGCTTTTGTTTACGGTGAAGTCACAGAGATTTCTGGAGACTCAGTTGAAAATTTTTCTATACAGATAAACTTAGGTTACCCAAAAGGAATTATTCCAAATAGTTCATTAGTTCGTTACGCAAAACTTTTAAACCTTCCTGATGGTAAAGGATATAAGACTCATTTAAAGTCTCTAATGACAAAAATAAAAGTAGGAGACATCCTTTTTGTACAAGTTGTAAAATACGATAAGGAGAAGGGTGAAGCTATTTTGGAATTGCAAAAAAGGCCCGAGATTAGTGGTGGACTTATTGCTATAGATAAAGGTAATGTTCGAGCTATTGTTTCAGGCTTTGATACTTTATGGTATAATCGAGCTTTATTTGCTAAGCGTCAACCAGGTTCTGTTCTCAAATCTTTAGTATTCTTTGCTGGTTTACAGCTCGGATGGTCAGTTCTAGATAAACTCAATAATAAAAGGCAGGTCTTTCATTATCAAGGAGAGCATTATTACCCACGTCCCGATCATTATAGTAAGTATGAAAGAGCTTCAATGCTTTGGACTGGAATTATGTCAGAAAATATAGCTTCTATAGACTTACTATATAAACTCTTAGACAAGTTAAGTTTTGATCAATTTAAAGAGGTATTAAAATTATTAGACTTATATCCAAGAGAGGGAGAAAGTCCAAGAGATTTTCATTATCGAGTGAGTAAAAAAACAGGAGTTTCTTTAGATTATAATGGCAATGAAGAGTATCAATTTTCAAAAGCTGTGACAGACATCATTCCAGATTTAGTTTTTAATGGTAAAGAACAGGTACTTACCAGTTTGAAGGAACTTTGGTGGGGGAGCGGTTACGAAGCAGAACATGCTATCCTAAGAGCACCAGAGAAAGAACTAGAACTCGACAATATAGCTGAGTTGGAGTTAGAAGATGAGGAAACCTTAAAAAAAGCTATTCTCGAAGAGGAAGAAAAAAATAAAAGATCCAAGATCTCAGATAAAGAGATTTATAAGAGGTTAGAACTTTTAGAAAATAATATGTTGAGACATAAAAAATTATATAACTATTTACAAACTGATTGGACTAAATTAGCAAAAGCAATAAATGAAAATGGTCATCTCAATGTTTTTTCTGATAATGAGCTTTTTGATGCTATAAAAAGTTTTCGAATTATTGAAAAAAAGGATGGAAAGCCAATCTTAGCGTATTTCAGACGTCTTGAGGAAGATATAACTTGGAAACCCAGTGATCAAAGTTTATTTCAGAAAGGTGCCAATGAAGGTCATTTATCCATAGAGCTTTCTGATTATGTCAAATTGAGAAAGCAGCAAGAAGATGAAGAAAAGAAGAAAAAGAAGAATTTTCCCAAAGACCTTAGAACGGAACCTTTAGACTTTCCTTCCCCTCCAGGAAGAGATTTAACTTTACTGGAAGTTAAAAAGATATGGGAAAATCCTGAATTTTCTTTTGAAGATTTTTATCAGCAAGAAAAAAAATATGATATAGAGTCTGTACACTTAAATGGTCAAATTTCAGTTGACGTTTATAAGTCTATTATAGAAAAAACTCAAGAATATTATGATTCTGTTATAGAAAATGACGATAAGTATAAAATGTATCGATACTTTCAACATCATGATTTTCGTATTGCTGTTGGTTTAAACTATGTTGTTAACTTAGCAAAAGAGTTAGGTGTCTATAATCGTCTTCGTTCTGTTTTGTCACTTCCTCTTGGTACAAGTGAACTGACAACAGGTGAAGTCGCTAAGATCTACCAAACTTTGATTGATGGTAAAACATACAGATTTTATAAGGATGGTCCAAAAAATCAGCTGAATTTTATAAAAAGAATTGAAGATAGAACAGGTAGAATTTTATATGAACCACTTGCTCAGTCACATCAAGTTGTTGATAGAAAAGTTGCTATACAGATCAGAGAATTGCTGCGTCGGACAGTAACTCATGGAACAGGAAGACGAGCAAGAGGTGAATTATTTGTTTCTTTAAAAAACGTAGCCTCTAAAGACTCCTTTGCTGCTTCTAATTCAAATATTCGTATTCCTGCATTTGGAAAAACTGGAACAACTAATGACTTTACAACAGGTTATTTTGCTGGTTTTCTACCTTACCCCGACCGAGGCGAGGGTAAAAAACCTCTACTCCCAGAAAATAGCTATGTTATTTCTACTTATGTTGGTTATGACTATAATAAAGTCATGAAAAATGGACGTCAAAAAATTTATGGTGGTAATGGAGCTCTTCCTCTATGGACTGATTTCTCAAAAAAAATTATAAAGCTCAAAAAGTATAAGAACTATTTAGATACTCTTGATTTATCAGTATTAACAAAAAAAGAGTGGCCACTTAGTAATGATGAAGACGTAAATCCTATAATGGTTGATCTGCCTCGAGGTGTCGTTATACGTTCAGGTAAAGAAGCAGATAATGAAATCTTTGAAACTACAAATATAGAAGAAACTGGTGAAAGCTATCAGAACTTATTTAAGCCAGATCGGAGGGTTAATGCTATTATAAACCTTCCTTTTGATGTTAGTAATAATGACTGGCATTCTTACCGTTCCTTTTCGCTATTTAACCCTGTTGGGAAATTTAAAGATTCTTTTCAAGAGGAGTCTACAAAAGATCTTTTAAATACCGGAGAAGAAAATGAGAGGCAATACCAGTAATTAAAAAGTAAAAAATGCTAATTCACTATCGATACCATCCCGTTCCCCATGTTAATTCTGAAATCAAGTTTTGTCCTTTTATTGAAGGGTGAAAGCAATCTTTTGGAGAAACATCTTCCCACTCAAACTCATAATCTTCGAGGGTCGGATCATATCTTACGTTGTTTGGATATTCATTTGCTATTTCATTCAGGCGATCATTTGCTTTGAAAGTTCTTTCAGAAAAAGCAAGTCTTTCATCTTCAGTTCTTGATGAGTGAAGCAAAGGCGAACAAATTTGAGCAATGTCCCACATAAATTGACAACTTTTAGAATTTCCAACTTCCCATAGGTTATATAAATTCGGAATAGGTGCTATCAGAATTTTAATCTGAGGGTTATTATCAATGAAAATCTTGACTACATTTTCAACATTTTTTTTATATTCTTCAATATTTTTATCATACTTCCCTGTCCATGAACAAACATCATTAGCACCTATAAGAATAGTTAGATAGTCTATATCTTTGTCTAATATTTCTCGTGCTTGATCTTCTAACTGATCGGATTTTGCTCCTGACACAGATGAATTATACGTACTAATGTTTCCCTCTATTATTTCTTTCATTCTTTTGTAGTGACTATAAACTAGCCCATCTTTATTTTCCCCAGTACTCCAATTGTATTGCTGATTATCACCCCAATTTTGCGAATTCATTGCTTGTGTTATAGAGTCACCAATAGATCCCATTACAAATTCTTCACTTTCGGATGAGGAGTCATTTGCCTCTGTTGCTTCGTTTTCTTCTTCAGCAGAGGACTCCATAGAGCATGAAGACGTAAGAAAAAAAACAAACGACATTCTAATGGCTGAAATTCTAATATAATCTTTAAAGATCATTTTTATACTCCTTGTTGTAATGATAATCTAATTTTTATAATACCATAATATTTGTCCATTATAATAGAGGGATGTTTTCGTATTTTTTTTTTTGAATTGTGAAAATAAAAATTAATAGTTGAATAAATATTGGGAATTAAAAAAAAAATAATTTTATTAAAATAAAATTATCAAAAATAGAAAGATATTATTGTTCATCTTATAACAATGAGTTATATCAAATAAAAAAAGTAAAAATTTAGGGGGTGTAATGAATTGTTCCAAAAGGAATATTTTTTTGATCTTTTTTATTTCAATATCAAATTTGTGTTTTTCAAAAAATGATAAAAAAAACCCTTGTTATTCTGCAGTTTTTTCAAAGGTTGAAGTAAAAGATCAACATTATACATTTTCTGTTATGATGTCATGTTCTGCGCCAGTTTATTCAAATCGTTACTTTCATGATATAATAGATCGCTATCATCAAGTTTTGTTAGAAAACAATAAGATAAATATAAAAGATACGAAAGAAAATGTTGTGCAAGAAAATTTGAAAGGTCAAAAGTTACTAATTGAGGAAGAAATTGTAAGAAAAGAAGGGACGTTAAATACAGAGGCAACAGTTTTTCTCTTGTCAGATACAAAAAGTAAATTTAAATATGAGATGACTACAAATTCTGTTAAAGGCACAGGAAATGCTGCAAATACAAAACATTTTTCTGATAGTATGGAGATTTTTAAAAGAGATGAAAGTAATGAAATGATTTTAAAAAAACATCTTGTTATAAAAAAACCTTGGATTGCTCCTGAGATAATTTTTATACGTGAAGTAAAAAAAGGGATGGAAAAAGATATGACTCATGACTATAAGCAATATCTTAAAAAGATGAAAGAAAAATAGTTTACCTACAAGCTATATGTTTTTTACGCGTATGTCTCTTTGAGTAATAATGATTTATTTTTCATCTTGATTCAAAATATAATCAATTTTTTCTATTTCAGATATTAAATATTTTTTGAATTTTGATAGGAAATCGATATATTTTTTACTTGTTTTGTAGGAATCTAAATCGTTTTTTAATTTTTTTAACTTTTTTAAATTTACATTTTTTATTTCAATATTTTTTATCTCCTGTTCAATTCTTGTAAAATTATCTATACTGATTTTTGATTTTCTTTCTTTCTCTCTTTTATTTGTTTGTTCAATAGCATCTTTAAATATTTTTTTCATATATATTAGATTTGGTATAATGGAGGATAAACCATAACCTTTATAACTAAATTGAGGATTTTTAAATAGTGTTCTTATTTGTTGATCTCTTTTCTTATATAAGTGAGGGAAAACAAACATCTTATCGTTTTCTTTATAGACATTGTTATCTTCAAATATTCCTATTTTTTCGGAGACAACACCAGCCTGTTGGCTTATCCATCGATATTTCACAAATGTTTCTTTTTTTTTAGGATCATTGTAATAATGATCTATATCAATTTTTTTTAAATTAGCAGCTTTGTGAATATCCAGAATAGTATTTGATGGTATCGGTATGTTGAATATCTGTCTTGTAAGTGGTCTATTTGATTTTTTTTCTTTTAGTAACCCAATTCGATGAAGAATATTGACTATTGGATGGATACAATTATCAAAAACCCCATGCCAGTGAAAGGAATTGTCTTTTTTTGTTCCTCGAAAAAAGAAACCACGATAATTTTCTCCTTTGTTACTTCTATTTGTGTGATCAAGATGATTTAATTCGAGTACTACTTTTTCCATAATTTTTCTATTTGTCGGTATGTTTATACAATAAACATTCCGGGCCAAAGCTAAAGCGTAATCAGAACCAAAGGTATAATGTGCAATGAATTTTTCTTTATGTTTGTTAATTAACGTTTTAGGAAACATGAAATCATGAAATTCTATATCTTTAAAAATATTATCCTTTAAATAACTTTCAATGATCTCGTTTTTTTTTTTCAAATCAAATGTTGAATTTTTATTTATAGGTGGAAAAAAAAATAATTCCCAGGAAGGAAAGACGAAGAAACTAACATTTTTAAGTCCCTTACTCACTGAAATACCTACTCCAAGATTTTTGTCGGTATAGTCTCTTTCTTTTTCACATATGGATAATCCGGATGGACTAAGAGAATTATTTTTACATACACCTTTAAGGTAAAAAACTCCATGTCCTGCAATCGTACCCTGTAAGCCTTTACCTTCTCGCGGATGATATTTTGTTGTAGAACAATATTTGATGTAGTATGGATATAAAATATCGTACATATTTATTTTTTTTATTTCGCTTGTTTTCTTAATACCAGAGTCTTGGTTCTTGAAGTAGGAACTTAGATACTGTGTTTCAAGAGATAATGTTACTCTTGAATTTAATAAATGAAGCATTACGAATATTTTTATATAAAATATAATATATACTTTCATTTAATATCCTCTGTTTAATTTTTAATGAATACAAAAGTAAACAATAAGGTACATACAATATTAATAAAAATATCATGCAGATTTTAAAAAAGTCGACAATTTTATTAGAGTGATTAGTGATTACGAGTGATTTTTTAGAGAAAACATAATTTCTCCAGTTTTTATTGGTTGATCTTTACTTATGTGTATAGCTGAAAGTATTCCGTCAAATGGGGCTAATATTTTATTTTCCATTTTCATAGCATCAATAACACATAGCGTTTGGCCTTTTTGAACTTTTCCTGTAGAGGATATCAGCTGAATGATTTTACCTGTGAGAGGGGAGTTTATTTTTAGTTGATTTTTAGTATTTTTTTGCTTAATGGCATTTTTTTGAATGTGGGAAAAATATGATTGAGATTTGATTTGTTGTATCGTGTTTCTTTTATTAAATAAGATAGTTGTTATAAGTTGTTCTTTTTGGATTTCTACATTTTTTATTGCTTTTGGATAAAGAATATTAGGTTCTTTCGGATTGGAGAAAAAAAATGCATTTAAGTCCCTGTTCCATATAACATTTTTTGACTCATTGTTTGTTTTTATATGGATTACTTCCATATTATTTACTTTTTCAGGAGTATTAAATTTATATTTCTCTTCATTTATGACAATAGTTTTCTTCATGTGGTGGTTTCCTAGAAGTTTTGTGTCCGTGCATGATTATTCCAGTTGTTTAGATTTAGATTTATCATCTTAGAATCTTTTTTCGATTCTTTTATTTCACTTAAAATTAAGCTTATAATAAAGTCTTCAGGTAAAATAGGTTCAGATTTTTTTTCTTTACCAAAATCATTCATTTCCTCACTTATAAAATGAGTTGTGTAATCTCCTGATAGAAATTTTTTTTGATTGAGGATAGCTTGATGAAATCTTTGAGTTGTTGCTATTCCATTTATTTCTAGTTCTTCGAGCATTAATTTCATACGTTTAAGGGCATCTCTTCTAGATTGTCCCCATGATATTACTTTTGCTAACATCGAGTCATATGAAGTTGGGACTTGATAGTTATTATAAATATGTGTGTCTATACGTGTGAAGGGCATAAGTGGAAGATTTAGATCTTTTATTTTTCCGAATGAAGGGATAAATTCGTTCTCAGGATCTTCGGAATTAATACGTACTTCAATGGCGTGACCTCTAACAATTATTTGCTCTTGTTTCATCGTTAGTGGCAAACCTTGAGCACAGAGAATTTGTTCTCTAATGAGATTATATCCTGTAATCATCTCACTAACAGGATGCTCTACTTGAATTCTTGGGTTGACTTCCATAAAAAACATTTTATCAGGTTCTTCACCAATAAACTCAACAGTTCCAGCATTTTCATATTGAGTGACTTCTGCAATTTTTAAGGCAATATTAGTGATGCTTTTTCTTTGTTCTTTATCTAAAAATGAACTTGGTGCTTCCTCAATTAATTTTTGATGTCGCCTTTGAATAGAGCAGTCTCGTTCAAAAAAGTGTACGGCATGTCCATGTGAATCAGCTAAGATTTGAACCTCTATGTGTCGTGGATTTTCAATATATTTTTCCCAAAAAACTTCATCATTATTAAAATATGTTTTTGCTTCTCTTTTACACTCTGCAACGCAATTTTTAAGGTCTTCTTTTTTTTTAACAACTCGCATACCTCTTCCACCACCACCTGCAGCAGCCTTAATAATAATTGGGAAGTCTACATTTTTTATTTCATCTTCTAGTTTTGCAAGAGAGGAAATTGGTGCAATCGATCCTGGGACACAAGCAATTTTATTCTTAGTCATAATTTTTCTAGCTATAACCTTGTTCCCAAGAAGTTTAATAGTAGAGCTTTTGGGGCCAATAAAAGATATCTTTTTTTTCTCAAGTGCTTCAACAAAAAAACTATTTTCTGATAAAAAGCCGTAACCAGGATGTACAGCATCACAGTTTGTCTTTTCAATAATGCTAATAATTTGTGGGATATCAAGATACGTTTCAGCAAGGTTTTGGCCATTTAAGCGATAACATATATCAGCATATTTTAAGTAGTAGCTATTTTCATCTTCATCACTGAATATAGCTACAGACTCTATATTTAGCTCTTGAAGTGTTCTTATGATCCTTAATGCGATTTCACCTCTATTTGCAACAAGAACTCTTTTAAATTTTTTTATCATATTTAAAACCTTAAGATTAAATCAAGTTTAAAGAGGAATATTTCCATGTTTTCTTTTTGAGCGATAAATCTTTTTGCTAGCACAAGTTTCCAATCCTTTTATCAGGTATTGTCTTGTTTCCTCTGGCAGAATAACAGCATCAACATAACCTTTTTCTGCAGCTCTATAGGGATTCGAAAATTTTTGTTTATATTCTTGTATAAACTTATTTTGAGTTTCTTCTGTGTTTAGGGACATCTTAATTTCTTCTTTAAATATAATATTACATGCTCCTTTTGCGCCCATAACAGCTATTTCCGCCGTTGGCCAAGCTAAGTTTAAGTCAGCTCCAACATGCTTAGAACTCATAACATCGTAAGCTCCGCCATAAGCTTTTCTTGTTATTACTGTTAAGAGGGGAGTGGTAGCTTCACAGTATGCATACAGTATTTTTGCTCCGTGACGAATGATTCCTTCCTCCTCTTGCTTACAGCCTGGCAAAAAACCGGGAACATCGACAAAGGTGATTATAGGTATGTGAAAAGCATCACAAAATCTGATAAACCTTGCTCCTTTAATAGAAGCATTAATATCTAAGACGCCTGCCATATGCTCAGGATTATTTGCAACAATACCTACAGATTGTCCATTTAATCGAGCAAACCCTGTCAGAAGATTTGCTGCATATTCTTCTTTAGTTTCAAAAAATGTTTTTGAATCCATAATATTTAAGATAACATTTTTCATACTGTATGGTTGATGTGATTCTTCAGGTATAATTTCTTTTAGGACCTCCATTTGTTCTTTAAAGGAATCCGCGTTATTTTCATTGCAATCTACATTACTATTTATTGGAGCATGATCTAGATTATTTGACGGTATATAAGATAACCACTCTCTTGCCGCTAAAAGTGTCTCAGTTTCAGACGAGTAGCGCTTGTCGCAAACGCCGCTTACACTTGAATGGATTTGTGAACCACCTAGCTCTTCAAATGTAACTTGCTCTTGTGTTACTTCTTTGATTACATTTGGTCCAGTTATGAACATATGGCTTGTTTCATCAACCATAAAGGTAAAGTCTGTTATTGCTGGAGAGTAGACAGCTCCTCCGGCGCAAGGTCCCATTATCAGTGAAAGTTGTGGGATAACCCCACTTGCTTCGACGTTCAATTTAAAAATATCTGCGTAGCCTCCAAGACTTTCTACTCCTTCATGAATTCTTGCTCCGCCCGAGTCATTCAAGCCAATAATTGGACAGCCATTTTGCAAGGCAAGTCGCATAATTTTACAAATTTTTTGAGCCATTGTTTGAGAAAGGCTACCACCAAAAACAGTAAAGTCTTGGGCAAAGACGTACACGGTTCTCTTGTCAATTGTACCCCACCCCGTAACAACACCGTCACCAAGGAATTTTTTATCGTTCATTCCATAATTGTGGCAAGAATGAACAACGAAGGCATCAATCTCTATGAAGCTTTTTGGATCAAGTAGAATTTCAATTCTTTCTCTTGCTGTCATCTTACCTTTTTTATGCTGAGACTTAATTTTGTCTTCTCCAGCAGGTTTTTTACTTTGCGCTCTTAAGTTTGTAAGTGTTTCTCTCGCAGATAAAAATTTTTCCATAAGATAGGCCTTTATACGCTCTTTGGTTTTCTTTATTAGCTTACAAAATTTATGTAAAAGTTATGAAAAATTCAAGTCTCGATAATTACCGTAGAGTTCAATATTTATGTTTACGAGAAAAGAAGTATAATTTTTTACTTGTGCAACATTTTTTTTATATTTTGGTTTTTACAAGAGACTCTGCAGTACACTTTCGTAATTATTTTAATTTATCAAATATAGAAAGAAGGTGGGCAGGAGTAAATATTTTTAATTTAGGGAGTGGTGAGTTTTCATGACATTGTCATTTTTGTCTGGAGTTTAAGTTTATGAAAGCTAAATTTTTTTTGACTTGAACTTTCTTTTTATTTCTATTTTTTAATATTTGACGCTTTAAATATGGCAAAAATAACAAACAATTTACTTTTTATTTTAAAAAACTCTTTTTGCTAACTGAGTTTAATACTATTAATGATGGAATAATTTTATGGTGGATTAGCTTTTAAAGTTCAAAAAAGGAAAAATAGAATGATAAAAAACTTTATTGATGGAAACTGGACAACTTCTTATGCTAAAGAGTCTGTGGATGTTATCAATCCCGCTAATTGTGAAGTTTTAGCTCAAACACCTCTTGGGACCCAAGAGGATGTAAACAGCGCTGTGAGTGCTGCAAAAAAAGCTTTTTTAACATGGCGTTCTACTCCTGCAATTGAGCGTATTCAGTATTTATTTAAATTAAAATCCGAGTTGGAAAAACATGCTGCTGAATTAAGTCTTTTGATCACAAGAGAGCACGGAAAAACTTTGCTAGAATCAAAAGGTTCCGTGAGGCGAGCTATTCAAATGGTTGAAACAGCAACAGGAATTCCATCTTTGATGATGGGTGAAAATTTTGAAGATATTGCCCGCGGAATTGATTCGAGCTCAATTAAAAGACCGATCGGTGTTTTTGCTGGAATCGCTCCTTTTAATTTTCCTGCTATGGTACCTTTTTGGTTTTGGCCTTTTGCTATTGCTTGCGGTAACACATATGTCTTAAAAGCAAGTGAAAGAGTCCCTTTAACATCTTTGAAAATTTTTGAAATTTTAGACAACATTGGTTTACCAAAAGGGGTTATGAATCTTGTACATGGTGGAAAAGATGTTGTTAATGCTTTATGTACACATAAAGATGTTAAAGGTATTTCTTTTGTTGGTTCAACAGAAGTTGCTGAACATGTGTATACAACGGCATGTGCACACGGGAAAAGGGTTCAAGCTTTAGGTGGTGCTAAAAATGTTATGGTAGTTTTACCTGATGCTATGGATGAGACTACCCAGAGTAAAACAATAAACTCTTCTGTAGACTCTATTGTAGGTTGCGCTGGAGAACGTTGTTTAGCCGGTTCTCTTCTACTTGGTGTGAAGGAAAGTACATACGAAAAGTTAAAAATAGGTGTCGTAAATAAAGTTAAGAGCATAAATGTTGGTTCAGGAGAAGATCCAAAAACACATATGGGACCTTTAATTTCAGAACAGGCTAGGGAACGAATTTGCCGCCTTGTTTCAAGAGCTGTTGAACAAGGTGCTAAGATCCTTGTGGATGGAAGAGAGGGTGTTGAGCATTTACCAGGGTATTTTTTAAAACCTACGGTTTTGTGCGATGTCGAAAAGCATATGGAAATTGCCCAAGTAGAAGTTTTTGGTCCTGTTGTTCTACTTTCTAAAACAGAGTCTTTAGAAAGCGCTATTTCATGGATAAATGAAATACCGTATGCAAATACAACGACTTTATTTACCAACTCCGGTGCTAGTGCAAGAAAATTTGTTTATGAAGTAGATCCAAGTATGATTGGGATAAATATTGGAGTTCCTGCCCCTATGTCATTTTTTTCTTTTGGTGGGAGTAAAACTTCATTCTACGGAGATGTGAAAGCTCATGGTAAAGAGTGTATTAACTTTTTTACTGAGACATATACTACAATTTATAGGTGGTATGATGAGTCATCCATATGGGCTGAGTAAAAATTTTTCTTAGGTGATTTTCTTTGACTTAGTTCCTCTATATTAACACTTTTTCATGGATTTCAGTGTCACCCGGAGCCCTATTTGTCAAAATATATTTGTAATTGCGGGAAGTTTTATAAAGGTCGTTTTTTGCTCCCGAAAATGATTAAATAATTTTAATAGCTTGAGTTTAGAGTTTTTTTTTCGGGGCAATAGATTGATGAGATAGGTTTTATTTAGCAGCGTGTACAGATTTTTCCATAGCATTTGGTTTATTGAGAGGAAGTAGTTTCGCTGTTGATCCGTAGTTTCTGTTACGATTCTTTCTTCTTTTTGCTGCACTAGCTTTTTTTAATGATCTTCTCACTTTAAGTTTTTTTGTTGGTGATGCCATGAATACCGCCATTTTATGTTAATTTTGTTATTTGGTAAAACGAAAGGGAAATCCTAATTGAAAGCTGACGAAAAAGCAAGCCAAATAAAAAGCAGAGTAATTTTTATTTTCCGGTTTTTTACGTACGCTCTTGTTTTTAAAATTTTTATTTTTTTTTAATTCAATAAAATTGGTACTTTAATTTAAATAAGTTTTTTTTGGATTTCTTTTGAATAACTTGTTTAAGAAAATAGTTTTCTTAAAATTTCATCATAATTGGGTCTGAAAATTTTTTCTAGAACTCTCCATCATTTAGGCTGACCAGATCTTTCAAAGAACAGCTTTCTAGCAAACGATCAAAAACTCCTTCGTCAGTAAAGCATGAAGACAAAAACCATACGGGTTGTGCATAATTCGAAAAGACATTTGTCTTGATAGATTGATCAATGATTTCACAAGGTTTATTTATACTGCAGTCTTCTTGATTACCAGCACTGTCATTTACTGTTGTATTATTTACTGCTATGATTTCGTGAGTTTGTCTGTTAAAAATGGGAGAACCTGAGCTTCCGCCAACAATGGAACAATTATGCTTATAGCTTGTGGCAAAGTTATAAACTCCTTCTTGCACGTTAACAGTTCCATTTAAAGTGCAAACTGACTTCCGTAACACTTTTTCAGAAGAGCTTAGTCCCGTTGCCGGAATGCCAACGTTCTCAATGAGTATTCCAGCAAGAGGCTCTTCTTGGCTTATTTCGTAGGCGTTGAAACCAAGTTGTTTAAGTGTACCAAGAGTTACTCCCTCGAGTTCAATAATTGCAATATCGTTTTTATCCATAGTTGCGTATTTTATTTTTTGGGTTGAGTATGAAAATTGTTCACCCGTTGAATCATAAAAAGTATTGAATAACATCAATTTATTTTCAATAAATTTGTCGAAAAGAACTCCTTCTTCTGGTAAGAGTTTTCCGAGACAATGACCATTTGTTAATATATATGCAGGTGAAGAGTCATTTCCGTTTGTTTCAATTAAGGCTCCTGTGCAAGTTCCATACCTGCCGACTCCGTTGTAAAACTTATGTGATTCATTGTTATAACTTAATTTTAACCAAGCAACATCTTCTGAGCCTACTTGAGAGTCTGGAATTTTTTCGTTGCTGCAATTATATATTGCTCCACTAGAGAGAGTTTCTTCCATTAAGTTACAAAATAAATCTGAAGCAGGGTCATCACTTATTGCTGAATTTTCGTTCCCACATGAAAAAACAAATGGGATCGCCATCAAGAGTACCTTTAGGTTTATTTTTTTATATCTGCTTAAAGCCATTTTTTATCCTTTGTAGAGTAGGTGATGAGTTTAATTTTACCACAAAGATTTTAATTCGAAATATTTTGATTATAAAAAAAATGAGGATGGGGTACTTCTGTTACTATTATACTCTTAAAAGGCGGTTTAAATGACTTAGTTAAGAATCATCAAAAGATCCTCTCCTTCCATCATTTCATCTTTTGTGATGAGGATACTTTGTATTGAGCCATTTGTTTTTGCTGTTATAGCATACTCCATCTTCATTGATTCCGTTACTAGAAGTAAATCTCCACTTTTAACACTATCACCTTCTTTAACGTTTATTGAAATAACTTTACCGGGCATGGGAGAATATATATGTTTGATATTATTAGGGTCAGCTTTTAAGGCTTTTCTTTTAGAACTGGCAATATTTTTATCTTCTATATCAATAAATCTGTTAAAACCATTAAGTTGGAAAAATAATGTTTTAATCCCTTTTTCATTTGCTTCTGATATGCCTTGAAGGCTTATATAGAGAGTTTTGCCTTGATCCATGTCACACTCAACCTCATGACCTTGCTCTATACCATAAAAAAAGATACTGGTCGGCAGATCAGAAACGTTACCAAATTTTTTACGATGAGCAAAGAAATCTTGATATACTTTTGGATATAAAATGAAACTTAGTATATCTTTTCTATTAAGGTCATTAGTGTATCCTGGTACATCTTTTTTAGCTTCCTCTAAATTAAGCCACTTAAAGTCTTCTTCAGTATTATTTACAGGTTTAATTTTTACTTTTTTGAGGACAATTTTTTTTATTTCTTCCGGAATTCCTCCATGGGGTTCTCCGATTTTCCCTAAGCAATAATCTACCAATGAGTCCGGGTAATCTAAGTTTGGTTTTTCTGCTAAAAGTTGTGGTCCAGTTATCTTATTTTTATGTAGAAATAATGCTGTGTCGCCAACAATTTTGGATGATGGTGTAACTTTTATAACGTTGCCTAATAAATCATTAACTTCTTTGTATCTACATGTAAGCTCATAAAACTCGTTTGAAGATAAACCTACTTTTCTTGCTTGTTGGTAGAGGTTAGAGTATTGTCCGCCTGGAATTTCATGAGAATAAATATCAGTTGTTGTTGATACTAAGCCTGGATCAAATGCTTTATACATCCGCCTTGTGCTTTCCCAAAAACGAGAGATATGATCAAGAGACTCTAAATCTACACCTGTTTGAATCTCCTCGTTATTTGTTGCTGCTATGATTGCATTCAAACTAGGTTGGGAAGTGAGTCCAGACATAGAGCTAAGAGCTCCATCTACTATATCACACCCTGCTTCTCCAGCTGCTATGAGCATGCTTACACCTGTTCCTGGGGTGTCATGAGTATGGAGATGTATAGGAATGTCAATAGTTTCTTTTAAGGCTTTAACAAGAATACTTGCTGCTTTAGGTTTTAAAAGTCCTGCCATATCTTTTATACAAAGAATGTCTGTTCCCATATCCTCGAGATTTTTTGCAATTTCAAGGTAGTATTTTAAATCGTATTTACTTTTAGTCGGATCTGTTATGTCTCCTGAGTAACAAATACAAGATTCTACAATTTTATTTTCTTTTTTAACTTGATCAATTGCAACAGACATTTTCGTGGTTTGGTTAAAGCAATCAAAAATTCTAAAAATATCAAGTCCTGATTGTGCTGTTTCTGTTATGAATTCTCGAACAACCCACGAAGGGTAGTTCTTATAACCAACAGCATTATCACCTCTTATTAGCATTTGAAGAAGAAGGTTGGGAATAGACTCTCTTATTTTTACAAGCCTATCCCATGGATCTTCTTTTAAAAATCTTAAGCATGTGTCAAATGTAGCTCCTCCCCATACTTCTAGGGAAAATAACTCGGATGCATAGTTTTTATAAAAAGGGGCTATTTTAAGTATGTCTGATGTTCTCAGACGTGTAGCAAATAATGACTGATGTGCGTCTCTCATTGTTGTATCAGTTAAAAGGAGTTTTTTTTGATTTTTAATCCATTTAACTAGTCCCGAAGTTCCTTCCCGATCAAAAATATCTTTTGCATTTTTACTTTTAGCTTTGTATTCATGACTTTTTGGCCATTCAAATCTAGGCGATTCTTTTACTTCACAGTTTTTTGAATCAAGATCATGGGGGTTATTAATAGTGACGTCGCCAATAAACTTTAAAAGTTTTGTTGCACGATCTTTTGGGGTCGGGTAGGAGAAAACATCTTTATTATCATTAAAGAAGTGGGTTGTGAAATCTCCTTTGAGAAAAATAGGGTGATTAATAACATTTTTTAGAAGGTCGATATTATTTTTTACACCCCTTATTCTAAATTCAGAAAGGCATCTGTGCATTTTTCGACTAACTCTTTGAATATTTGATCCCCAAGCGGTAACTTTTACAAGCAGAGAATCATAGTAAGGTGTTATTAAGCTTCCAGATGTACCATAGCCTTCATCTAGTCGAATACCAAAACCTGCAGCAGGTCTGTATGCTATAACGCGACCTGTGTCTGGAATAAAGTTATTTCTTGGATCTTCTGTTGTTATTCTGCACTGGATTGCGGTACCTTTACACTTTAAGGAACTTTGACTCTCAATTCCTATGCTAGAATGATTAAGTTTAAACCCTGCAGCGATTAGTATACTTGATTGAACGATATCAATACCTGTTACCATTTCAGTGACTGTATGCTCAACTTGAATACGTGGGTTGACCTCAAGAAAATAAATTTCACCATCTTGAGAAACCAGATATTCTATGGTTCCAGCTCCCTCATAATTTACGGCCTCAATTAATTTTAATGAGTAACTATAAAGTTGATCTTTTTGCTTTTTACTTAGGCTTATCGCTGGAGCTATTTCGATAACTTTTTGATGCCGCCGTTGAATAGAGCAGTCCCTTTCAAAAAGGTGAACTTTATTTCCATATAAGTCACACAATACCTGAACTTCTATGTGTTTTGGGGATAGAATTGTTTTTTCTATATAGATTTTTGCATGTCCGTAGTTTTTTTTTGCTTCACTTTTAACAAGGTCGAAAGAGTCACTCAACTCTTTTTCGTTCAATACCGTTCGTATTCCTTTTCCCCCACCCCCTAATGCAGATTTTAGAGTTACAGGAAACCCAAGTTTTCTTGCTTCTTTAATTGCAGAATCCTTTGAATCAAGAGAAATAAAGCTTCCTGGTATGGTCGGAATATTTTGAGCCTTTGCTAAGCTTCGAGCTTCGAGCTTATCGCCAAAAACAAGGAGATGTTCCACTTTTGGGCCGATGAAAATAATATTTTCTCTTTTACAGGCTTTGGCGAAATCAGCATTTTCTGATAAGAACCCATAGCCAGGGTGAATAGCTGGTATCTTATTTTTTTTTGCGATATCAATAATTTTTTCTATATCTAAATATGACTCAACAGGACTTCCTTCTTGACCTATTTGATAACATTCATCAATTTTGTATCTATGTAGAGAGTACCTGTCTTCATATGCATATATTCCATAGGTTCTGATATTTAATTCTGTACAAGCTCTAGCAATACGAATAGCAATTTCACCTCTATTGGCGATTAGAATTTTATCAAATGTGATTGGCGTCATGATATCCTCAACAATTTATTTAAAAAAGAAAATCGAGTTTATTTGCAACAGAATCTTTTATCATAGGGTTCTTGTTATATAAAGTTGTGATCTTTAATACTAAGTAATATTCTATTTTAAAAGAAAAATTTAATTCACCGAGCTAACTTTACTTTATTTAAGGAAAAAAGAATAGAAAGTACGCAACTATGATGATATTTTGCCCTTATAAAACTTTAACCTAACTGCGTTTAATTAATTGTTTTATAGTCTTAAAGTTTTTCATATATTGGAAGATATGATGTAGATTAAATTACTTTTTAACCATATTAGGGGGAAATATTTTGATACTCTCTGTTTATCGTAGGCTAAAATTGATTTTACAACGTTTTCTTGTACTACTTGGGTCTTTAACACTATTTATTTTTTTATTTTGCTTTATTTTTCTTTTAAATTCTAATGAAAGTCAAAAAATTTCTTTAGGAGAACACGATAACGTACTTTTAACTCTTAATCTGTCTGGTGAGATAGCTGAAACAGCGAATGATAAAAACCCATTCAGTATTTTATTTAGTGGCTATACTGGAGGAACTCAAGGGCTATATATACCAGATATTGAAAAAAACCTTAAAAAAGTAGCTAACGATGCGCGCGTCAAAGGTATTCTTGTTAATGTAAATAATTTAGTAGGAAGTTTTTCTCAATATGATGAACTCCGTAAAGTTTTTGATGACTTTAAAACAACAAGTAAGAAGTCTCTTTATTTTTGGTTGGGCGCAGCTGATACAAAAACTTACTATCTTTCTTCTGTCGGAACACAAGTGGTATTATCTCCATTAGGATCCTTAATTATTCCTGGTCCCTTATCTCAATTAACCTACCTTGGAAGTTTTTTAAAAAAAATTGGTGTTGGTTTTGATGTTATTAAAGTTGGTGATTATAAGTCAGCTGTCGAACCTTTGATTCAAGATTCACCCAGTAACTTTGCATCAGATAACTATACGAGTCTAAATAAGACCGTATTAGATTATATAGTAAATCAAATTATGAAATCTCGTCCTTTTTTACAAAAAGATTCATTAAAAAAAGCTTTTAAAGACTCGATTCTCAATTCGAATGATGCTAAGAATCTTCGTTTGATTGACGATATTGTTTATGAAAAATCTTTTAAACATAATTTGCTTTCAATACACGAAGCTAAGTCAGTCTCATTTGAGCAATATTTTTCTCATTTTAAGAGTAAAGAGTCTGTATTACCTTCTAATGGAGATGGTATTGCTTTAATTGAAGCTGAGGGTAATATTTATTTCGAATCAAGTTCATATGGAGCTATGATAACTTATACCAATTTATCTAAAGAAATTGCTTGGGCAAAAAATGAGGATAAGGTTAAAGCTGTTGTCTTTAGAATATCAAGTCCCGGTGGTGATGCTAATGCAGCAGATAATATTTGGCATGATATCAATGAACTTGCAAAAGTCAAACCATTGATTGTTTCAATGGGAGGGTATGCAGCTTCAGGGGGGTATTATATTGCCTCACCGGCAAAGAAAATATTCGCTCTTCCAACAACTTTAACGGGCTCAATTGGAGTCTTTGGTGTTATTCCTAACTTAAGTAAGTTCAAAGAAAAGTACGGTATTAATTTTCACGCTATCACGGAAAGTAATAGGAAGTCTTTGTTTAATCCTGGTGAGGAGCTTACTGAATCCGATGTACGAATTATTAAAAAATCCATGCTATTTGTTTACGATGAATTTTTACGTAAGGTTTCTCTTGGTCGTAATATTGAAATAAAGGATTTACTTCCTTTAGCGGGAGGAAAAGTATGGACTGGAATACAAGCGCAGAAAATAGGCCTTGTTGATAATTTGGGCGGAATATCTGATGCTATATATGAAGCAGAAAAGATAGCTGGTTTTCACCCTTTTCCCGGTGAAGAGGTTTCGGTTCCTCTTTATAGGTGGAAACCAAAAATTACAAGCTTAATAGATTGTTTCAAAAATTCTCAAAATTTAAGATCATGTTTTTCCTCGGGGCAACAAGAGGTTATGAAAGTATTTTCAAATAAAAATCCTGATGATCTTTTAAAGAATCGAATAATTAAAAGTGTTGAGCAATTTATGTTGAATCCTATTCAAATGCTTTTCTTTGAGATTAAATAGAGTTTTCTTTTTTTATTTCTATTGTTTCTATATACTTTCTTATTTTTTTTAGTGAAAAAAACAGTGTTCTCGTTGTTTTTACTCGACCAAGTAGTTTTCCCACGGGGGGTGAAATTTTTCCATCACCTAATATAAAGTATGTTACAGTTTCAGCTTTAAGTTTTTTTTTGACAATTTCAAAGGAATGAATTCTATTTATAGCTTTTATTGCATATGACTTTTGATAATCTAAATACTCATCTTTAAGTGAATTAGTAATAAATTCCAGTGTGTCTTTTTCAAATGTCTGTGTTCTAGATGCCATTGCCAAGTGAATAATTTCGTGAAGAGTGTCTTGATCGTGTGAGTAATTTTGTCTGTCTTGGTCAGTTATTATTTTTTTTATAAAATAAAAAATTTTTTGGACTAGTTCTTCCTTCTCTTGTTCTTGAAAGATTTTTATTTTTGTTATTTTACCCGGTTCTTTTATATATGTTTCTTCTCTGGGAAAATCTAATATGATTTGATTATATATTAAGATTGGAATGTTTTTAACATATTTAATGTCCATGTCTTTATAAATTTGAAAAGCTAGCTCCAAATCTTTCTTTCTTTTTCCATTTTTTATTCGGTGTCTTTTTACTTTTTTTATTTCAGTTTTTGTTGATTTGAACATACTGTTTGGATTATCATTTTCTAATTTGCAGAGGCTAGAGTGTTTAAGATCGTCAAGACCTATTTTTCTACATAATGCATCAACTTCATGTGACTTAAGAACTTTTAAACTTAGATTTTTAAGTTTTTCTACTCCGTCTGTTAATATCGTTTTTTCACTGGCGATACAAAAATATGGGATGATAAAGATACTATGAAACAAGAAAATTGATTTAAGTAGTAATTTTATCATTTATCTCTCTTAATGATTAACTTTATTCAAAATATAGTTGGTCATAGAAAAGAAATATATAGATAAATCAAATATAATTTTTATTACAAGAATTGATAAATTTCCTGGACGGAATTTATATTATAAGTAGGTATGATTTCTGATACATTTGTGTCATTTTTTTTGTTGTACCAGCATGTGTCTATACCGAATATTTTTCCACCTTTTATATCTGCTGATATACTATCACCAACTATTAAAACAGAATCTTTATTAGTGTGTTGATGTTTGTTAAGTGCTGTTTGGAAAAGTTTAGGATTTGGTTTTGAATATCCATATTTATCTGAACTGAAAATGTAACTAAAGTAATTAAGAATCTTTACTTTTTCTAGTTTCCTAATCTGTGTTTCGTGGAAACCGTTTGTTATAATAGAAAGCTTAGCTTTTGATTTTAGATCTTTTAACAAATCTAACATTCCATCATTTAATACTGTTGTTTCAATTATAAACTCTAGATACATACTACTTAGAGTTTTTGCTGAGATGTTTTTTTTTCCAATTTCATCTAAAAGTAGTA
>PASJ01000069.1 GCA_002711925.1 Pseudobdellovibrionaceae bacterium
TACAAAAGTCTAAAGAAAATCTTTAAAGATGAAGATGAAGATGAAGATGAAGATGAAGATGAAGATGAAGATGAAGTGGTTGTTGATAAAAAAAATCTTTTGAAAGACATTTTAATAATATTTTTCCAAAAAGCAAGTGACCACTCAACAGATAACAATGTTCTAGACTATAAAGACAACCCTAGTTCTCCCCCTTATTTTCAACTTTTTCCTCGCGATGAACAAAAAGAAATTCATCACATTAGCTTAAGTCATAGCTATAGTGAACAAGGAGTTAAAAATTATTTGAAATTAGAAAATTACGGTTTCGATCAAGCAGTGAACATAGGTTCACCAATAAGTTTAATATTTGGGACAGAAGATCAAGCAGAATAAAGCATTTTTATTTCAAATTATAGCTTAAACCTGAAAAATAGTAACTTTGACTTTTATTTTCCACATTCTCAAAGCTTCTTCTTATTCTTACTCGAAAATACACACTAATATTTTTATTTATAAGGTAGGTGAATTCATTTAAATTTTCAAACAGATGAGAATAAAAATTATCGACAGCTGACCTTGACATATGTTTTGAATAAGAAAATCTCAACTCTAAAATAAAATCTTTATAGCTTAACTGTAGATGGCTAGAAGCTAGCGCAAAACCAATTGATGTATCTGTTGCAATATTTTCAAGTGAGGTAAAGCGATACATTGGACCAAGCTCAAAATTTAGCTCAAGATCGAAATTAGACACTTTTTCATCAAGAATGACATAGCCAATACCTGTTTCAAATCTCAGTGAAAGATCTGTCAAGTTTTCACTATCTTTTTTAAGCTGGTAGGATGACCAAAGATATATTGATGGTAACTCAGCTAGCCTTTGACTCATTTTCAAAAATGCACTTAAATACTTGAAACTTCTCTCTTCGGCGATACTGTTAATAGAAGCTAAGAGGGAAAAATTATAATAAGACACACGATTTTTATAATTTAAACGCAAAACTCCAGCAGATCCAAAACCTGTTACATTGTGATGAAAAAGACCTGCACTTAATTTTGTATAAAAGTTTGATTTTCCAAGAAGAAGATACTTTTCTCCATCGATATAAAAATGATAATTTTTTATTTTACTTGTTGAACCTTTTGAGCTTGAAACCATTTGAGCAAAAAGTGAAGATGAAAAAATACTCAAAATAAAAAAAATAATTTTCCTCAATTATTTTTACCCCATTAATACGATAATTAAAAATAAGTTCATGATATTATTTTCATTTTAGATTTATAGACATGGAGTTGCAAGTCTTGATTGATTTCAGCTTCAAATAAAAGAAATCTTAATTGTAACAAGAAAAAAAGGAACAGGTTTTTATTCAGATTGGAGAAAGTTAATCATCAAGAGAAAGAATTGACATAAAGGCTTTTTGGGGGATCTCAACATTTCCAACTGACTTCATACGTTTTTTACCAGCCTTTTGTTTCTCCAAAAGCTTTCTTTTTCTTGAGATATCTCCACCATAACACTTAGCTGTTACGTCTTTTCTCATAGCTGAAAGAGTTTCTCTGGCAATAATCTTACTTCCAATAGCTGCTTGGATAGCAATTTGAAACAAGTGCCGACTCAAAGACTCTTTAAGTTTTTTACATATGATACGCCCCCTGTAGGCAGAAAAATCTTTATGAACAATACAGGCAAGGGCATCCACTGGAAGGTTATTAACTAAAATATCAAGCTTAACCAAAGGGCCTGGACGGTATTCGAGAACCTCATAATCCATTGAGGCATAACCTCTCGAGATACTTTTTAATTTGTCGTGGAAGTCAAAAATGATTTCACACATTGGTATCTCATAATTAATGACAACTCTTTTTGTTGATATATAATCAATGGAAACTTGAGTACCTCGTCTTTCTTGCAAGACTTTTAAGATCGCACCAATATATTCTTCCGGAGTATGAACAGCTAAACTAACATAGGGCTCTTCAATTCGGTCTATTTTATTTGGGTCGGGAAGTTTAGCGGGGTTTTCAACCTTAATCATTTCTCCTTCAAGAGGATAAACATGATAAACAACAGTCGGTGCAGTAAAAATAAGATTTAGCTTATATTCTCTTTCTAGTCTTTCTTGAATGATATCCATGTGAAGAAGACCAAGAAAACCAACTCGGAAACCATACCCCAGTGCATTTGAACTTTCAACTTCCGTTGTTAAAGAAGCATCATTCAACTTAAGTTTTTCAATGCTGTCTTTCAATACTGGATATTCGTTGGCATCAATAGGGAAAATTCCACCAAAAACCATTTGCCTTGCTTTTTCAAAGCCAGCTAGCGGCTCTTCAGCTGGCTTGGAAGCTAAAGTGATAGTATCTCCAACTTGAGTATCTGCTACTGTTTTTATAGATCCAGCAAGAATCCCAACTTCACCACATTGAAGAAATTTTACATCTACAGGCTTAGGGGTTAACTTACTAATTTTTAAAACTTCAAAATTTTTCCCTGTACTCATCATCTTAATCTTTTGTCTGTGGCTGATGGCTCCAGAGACAATCCGAACAAGACTCACAGCTCCCATGTATGTATCAAACCAACTATCAAAAATAAGAGCTTTGACTGGCATTGAGCTTTGATCTTTGGGAGGGAGAATTCTACTGACAATAGCCTCAAGAATATCTTCAATCCCTATGCCGGTTTTAGCACTTGCTTCGATTGCATCACTAGAATCGATGGCAAGATCATCTTCGATTTCTTTTTTAACTCTCTCAGGCTCTGCACTTGGAAGGTCAACTTTATTTACGATAGGAATCAGGATTAAATTATTTTTTTCGGCTAAATTAACATTTGCAACTGTTTGGGCTTCAACACCTTGAGAAGCATCAACAATCACAAGAGCCCCTTCACAAGCGGCCAAACTGCGTGAAACCTCATAGCTAAAATCTACGTGGCCAGGAGTGTCTATCAAGTTTAATTGATAGCTTTCACCATCTTTTGCCTTATAAGTCATCGTAGCTGTTTGAGCTTTGATAGTTATGCCACGCTCTCTTTCAATATCCATGTTGTCGAGCACTTGCTTTTTCATGTCTCTTTCAGACACAGCACCAGTAAACTCTAATAAGCGATCAGCAAGTGTGGATTTACCATGGTCTATATGGGCAATAATACAAAAGTTTCTGATATTTTTTGTTTGACTCATAAACAGTATCTACTTACAAAAAAGGATTAAAAAATTTCTTGGCTGTAAAAAAATAGGCTTTATTTCTTAGAAAAAACCTTAACGACAAGTTATATATTAACAAGAAAACATCATCACCTGCAATGAACTTGAAACAAACACTTACTCACTTTTATACAACGACCAGGAAAAACCAAGTAATTATACCAATGAAGCATCGCCAGACAAGCCCTTTTTAAAAATTTTTAATAAAGACTAATAATTTTCAATAATCATAAAGAAACAACTCGAACCTTCTCTTCATTTATCATCTTTATTCTTCGTGCTGCTTTTTCTGCTTTTTCCTTGTTTTCAAACAAACCTTTCCTCACTTGATAATAAATAAGACCATCACGGCTGAGTGGTCTATAAAAAGACTTAATCCCTTTTTCTTTCAGGGCTGAAACTTTTTTTTCTGCACTTTCGAGTGAATTAGACACCTGAAATTCAAGAGTAAACTGACCTTTTGGACTTGGAGGCAAATTATCTAAAACTTCTCTTTGCTTATAATTACCAATAGTAGAATATGGAAAATTACTAGTAACGTGATTAGGTGTTGTTTTAAGCTCAAATCCATCATATGAAACAGTTTGAATAATCGAATAAAAAATTAATGAAGTCAGTGTAAAAAATACAAATGAAGCCAAAAATATTTTGCCTGCCGTTTCTTTTCTTTTATTTACCATAATATCGAGACCTTATAAAGGGTTCAAAATATACGTTCTTTAAATATAAAACATCTTCAATATTATGGTATAAGAAATTTTTCGACTGAGACTAACTTGCGACAAAGGCTAAAGATGATAAGACTAAGCGGCATTGAAACCAATAACTTAAAAAACATCGATGTTAAAATTGAAAATGAGAAAATTAATGTGGTTTCAGGCGTCTCTGGTTCTGGAAAATCTTCTCTCGTTTATGATACGGTGTACGCTGAATCATATCGACGTTATATCGAGAGCCTATCTAGTTATGCTAGGCAATTTTTGAAAAACTTCCCCAAGCCTGTCATAAAAAGTGCAGAAGGACTTCAAGCTTCTGTTTCCGTTCGACAAGCTAGTGGTATAACAAGCAATCGTTCAACAGTTGGTTCGCTAACTGAGCTTGATAATTTGATTGAAAGCCTTTTCTATCACTTAAGTTACCTTACTTGCCCCACGTGCCAGATAATCGTAAAGCCTTACAGCTTAGAAGAAACAATAAAAATTTTAAAGAAAAAAAGTGGAAGTGGTGAAACTCTCTTTATCCTATCTCCCATTGTTATTACAGATAAAAGCAAGGAGCAAACCATAAAAGAAGAGTTATATCAGCAAGGCTTTTCAAGGATATGGCACAAAACAAACAAAATAACGGATATACTAGACACTAATTTAAAATCAAACGGAAGTTATATTTTAATCGACCGCTTAAAAATTAGCGATAACAAAGAAGAAGTAAGATTAAGAGAATCTCTTAAATCCGCATATCAGTTGGGGCAAGGGGATTTAAAAGTTTATATGAGTGAACAAAAAAAAATAATTCCTTTTACCAAAGATTTAAAATGTTTGAAATGTCAGAAGAAATACGAAGACAAGAGGTTATCATATTTTTCTACCAACCATCCTCTCGGTGCATGTTCAATTTGTCAAGGTTTTGGAAAAGAAGCTGTTTTAAATTGGGAGAAAATTCTCCCTGAGAAAACAAGCTCACTTAAAGAAAAGGGTATTGCCCCCTTTAACTTTGGAAGTCACAGTGAGTACTACAAAGTTGTTGCAAAAAGCGCAAAAGCGCAAAAAATAAAACTAGATAAAAGCTTTGAAAAATATAGCCAGAAAGAGCTTTCGTGGCTTAAAAACGGTGACAATAAGGGGTTCGACGGAATACTAGGTTATTTTAAATGGCTCGACAGTAAAAAATATAAAGCCCACTACAGAATGCATGCTGCAAAATTTCGACTTTACGAAATCTGCTCTTCTTGTTCAGGAGCAAGGTATAAAGATCGAACATTAACATACAAGTTAGGAGGGCAAAATATTTCGCAAGTTCAAAGCTTTACCGTTAACGAACTTGGGTCTTGGTTGGAAGAGGTTGAAAAAAATTTTCGTGACAAAAAACTTAATCAGCAAAACGAAAAAATCAATGATATTCTAGAAAGTTTTAAAGAAACAAAAAACAGAATTAACTACCTCAGTAAAATTGGAGTTTCCTACCTTTCTTTAAGTCGAGCAAGCCGCACCCTTTCAGGGGGAGAGCTACAAAGGATAAATATGGCTCGTTGCCTTGGTAACCAGTTCACAAATACACTTTATTGCCTCGATGAACCAACTTCAGGACTTCACAGAAGGGATATTGAAAAACTTTTTGATGTTATTTTGGAGCTTAAAAAACAAGGAAATACCCTTCTTATTGTAGAACACGATCGCTACTTTATTGAAAACGCTGATCACTTAATTATACTTGGAGAAGGTGCCGGTCACCTTGGGGGAAAAATATCTTACACAGGCAAAGCAAAAGATTTCGAAAAAACTAAGTATAAAAACAAAGTAGAAAAAGAAAAAACAGAAAAAAGACAAACTCAAACAACATATATGCAAATCAAAGGTATCAGCACAAACAACTTAAAAAAAATAAATGTCCGTATCCCCTTAGGACAAATAACTGGAGTTTGTGGTGTTAGTGGTAGCGGAAAATCGAGTCTTGTTAAAGATACTTTATATCCTGCACTCGTCCAAATAAAGGAGCAAGGAAGCTTTAATAAATCTATACAGGCACAAGGATTTCTACCCAAAAACTTAAACGAAAAATTTCACCAAGTCTACCTTGTTAACCAATCACCTATTGCTAAAAGTAGCCGCTCAACGATTGCAACCTACCTTGACCTGTGGCAAAGTATTCGCTCGAGCTTAGCGCAAGAACCTCTAGCTAAAGAACTTGGACTTACAGCGAAATCTTTTAGTTTTAATAGTCCAGGCGGTCGATGCGAAGAGTGCCGAGGAATGGGTACAATTGTGGAAGATCTGTCTTTTTTAGGTGAGATGCAATTAGTCTGTCCAGCTTGCAAAGGCAAACGCTTTCTCGACAAGGTTTTAAAAGTTAAATTTTCAGGCCTCAATGTTTTAGACATTTTAGCTTTAACAGTAAGAGAAGCCAGAGAAGTTTTTTATAAAAATAAAAAGTTGGTAAAAATATCGGACCAGGTACTAGACATAGGCCTTGGTTATATGACCCTTGGACAAGCCCTTAGCTCCTTTTCTGGTGGTGAAGCTCAAAGACTGAAACTACTAAACATAATAAAAGAATTTGCAGACGAGGCTCCTTGTGTCTTAATTTTTGATGAACCCACATCCGGCCTTTCTGACGAAGATGTTCACCAGCTTTTTGAAGTTTTCGTGAAATTAAAAGGTTTGGGACACACCATTATTATTGTAGAGCACCATTTAGGCATCTTAAATGCTGTGGACTGGCTTATTGAGATTGGTCCAGAAGCAGAGAAAAAAGGAGGTCAACTTATCTATGAAGGACCTCGGCTTGGTATAAAGGAAGCTAAAGAATCTCAAACAGCTAAATTTCTTCAACTAGACTAGTCATTTGAAAGAAGGAATCCTCAAATTAAAATAGATGAAAACTTCTGTTTTTTTGAACCAGACCCCAAGCTCTACTTCTTTTCATTAAAACCTATGCAAACTCAGCCAAATATGCTAAGATAGCTTTTTTTTTAACTGATCACGTTGTAAAAACAACTTTTTTTTGTAACTTGTTATTTTTATTTAATTTTTGGTGAGAGACAATGGCAAAAGAAGACTATTATAAACTCCTTGGAGTCAACAGAGAAGCAAGTGACTCTGAACTTAAGAAAGCTTATCGTAAAGCAGCAATGAAATATCACCCCGACAGAAACCCTGGAGACAAAGGGGCTGAAGAAAAATTCAAAGCTGTCAGCGAAGCTTATGAAGTCTTAAGCGACAATAAAAAACGCCAAATCTACGACCAATTAGGCCATGACGGTCTTTCTGGACAAGGTTACTCGGGCCCAGGAAATGCTGAAGATATTTTTTCTTCTTTCGGAAGTATTTTTGAAGACTTTTTTGGCTTTAACCAAGGTGGTTCGCAAAGACAACAACGAGCACGTAAAGGTACTGACTTACGCTATGATTTAACCATTAGTTTTAAAGAAGCTGTTTTTGGAACAGAGAAAAAAATCAAATTTAGGCGACGAGTACAATGTAAAGCTTGTGATGGAAGAGGAGCTCGCCCTGGATCCGTTCCACAAACCTGCCCCACTTGTCAAGGTGCTGGACAAGTGAGAAGGACCCAAGGATTTTTTAGCGTGTCTATGACCTGTCCAACCTGCAAGGGTTCTGGAACAATTATAAGAGACGAAGATATATGTAAAAGTTGTAACGGAGAAGGCATTACTCTTGAAACAAGAGAGATGAACGTTAAAGTCCCAGCTGGAGTGGATAGCGGCTTAAAGCTAAGACTCAGTTCAGAAGGTGAAGCTGGAACGTTTGGGGGTCCTTCTGGAGATTTATACGTGGTTTTAAATGTGGAAGAAGACAGAAAGTTCATCCGTGATGACCTAAACATCTTAGTTCACAAAGAGCTAAGCTTTGTTCAACTGGCACTTGGCTGTAAAATAGAAGTGGAAACACTTGAAGGTATGGAAAATATAGACATACCAGCAGGAACACAGCACGGTGATCACATTAAACTCAAGCAAAAAGGTGTCCCAAATTTAAGATCACGAACAAATCGCGGAGATTTCTTGGTTGAAGTAAGGGCAAATATACCTAAAAGGCTCAATAAAGAGCAACGAGAAACACTGGTAAATTTTGCCAAGCTTTCAAATATTCCTGTTGAAAAAGACAAAGCAGGGACAGGCAGTTTCTTTCAAAAAATTTTCGAATAAAAGGTTCGTGAAGAATAATCAGTATTTTCTCACGTACTGATTATAAATAATTTTAGAAAATCGAAACTCTCTACATTCTTCTTCCAACCTGTAAGCCTAAACTTGGAAGAACCTTTGAAGCTTGAAAAGCCGGATATAACCCAGCAAGAGACGCAGCACCAACTCCGATAAGAAAAACCTCCAAGTAAACGCTAACACTTAGCTTAACAGGCAAATGCGTTATCATATAAACATCGGGCAAGTCGATAAAAGGAAACTTTATTAAGATAAAAGAAATGAAAAGAGCAAGTAAAACACCTCCGACTCCTCCAACAAAACCCATAAGAAAGCTTTGTTTTAAAAATATAAGAATCACATCTTTATGACTTGCACCCAAGGATTTAAAAAGTGATATATCCCTTTGCTTTTGTGAAACTGAGATAAAAAGTGTTGTCAAAATATTAAAACTAGCAACAAAAGCAACAAGAGCAACAATAAACCCGATCATAACACGTTCTGTTTTCATAGCTTCAAAAATGTTACTATTAAATGACTGCCATTCTTTTATTGATAAAGAGTAGTTTGCTCGCATTTTAGCGGCTACTTGAATACTTTCTTTGGGCCTTTTTAAGCCAATTTCAAGACCGGTAACTGCTTTTTCCATTTTAAAATGCTTTTGTGCAGCAGGAAGACTTAATAATGCTAATTTATTATCATAATGCTGTAGACCAGAGTCGTAGAAACCAACAACCCGGAATGGATACATCTGACCCAGGGAGTCTTGTTCAGAAGGCTCCCCTGGAGATATAAGCTCAATGACATCACCGATTTTTGCATCTAAAAGTGTAGCTAGACCAATACCTAAAATCACAGAAGGTTCTTTCGGGATAAAGCTACTTTCTTTGTGTAAATCAAACTCTTTTTGAAGTTTATCGATAGCGTTACTGGGTTTAATATATGAACTAATATCTTCGACAGCTTTTCTTTTTTCTGGATATATGCCTTTCACTAAAATAGAATGAATAATAGATCCTTTTCTACCCATAGTATCTGAGTGAAGAAAAGGAGAAATTCCAGAAATATCATGTCTAAAATCTTCAAGAACTTTTTCCTCCCAAGCAGAGTAGTGGCTTATCCCTTTGGGAATTTTATATGCTAGAATATGCGCATTCGCTGCCAGAAACCTTTTTTGTAACTGCTCTTCAAACCCATCAATGACAGACAAAACGACGATCATAACAGCAATACCGATAGCGATACCAATAATAGAAAGAAAAGAAATCCAAGAGAAAAAAAGATTTTCGCGCGCTGCGCTTAAGTAACGAACAGCGACCTTACTTGAAAAGTTCATAAACGTAAATTTCATGGAAGGTTAACAAGATAACTCATTCTTTCCAGTTATAAAATCCATTCTGCCGCTTGTAAAGCATAGTATGTTAAAATGGCGTCACAGCCAGATCGTTTCAGTGAAAGCAAAGATTCAAGCACTGAAGACTTTTCATCAATTAGGCCTTTTTCACTTGCTGCCTTTAACATTGCATACTCACCAGAAACCTGATACGCGAAAGTGGGTACAGCAAATTTATTTTTCACTTGCCAGATAATATCAGAATAAAACGAAGCAGGCTTGACCATGACCATATCCGCTCCTTCTTTTATATCTTGATATACTTCATGCAAAGCTTCGTTAGAATTGGCAGGATCCATCTGGTATGTTTTCTTATCTTGACCCTGTAGATTAGGAGCAGAGCCTACTGCATGCCGAAAAGGGCCATAGAAACTCGATGCGTATTTTGCTGCGTATGATAAAATTTTAACTTGAGAAAAGTTTGCCTCATCGAGTGCAGAACGAATTGCGCCCACACGTCCATCCATCATATCAGAAGGAGCGATGATATCCACCCCAGACTCTGCGTAACACAAAGCTTGTTTGACTAGCACTTGAACAGTTTCGTCGTTTAATATGGTATTTTTTTCTGGATCTAAAAGTCCGTCTTGGCCATGACTTGTATATGGATCTAGGGCAACATCAGCAATAACACCAAGGCTGGGGGTGTGCTCCTTTAGAAGCTTAATAGTTTTAGGCAGAAATCCATCAACATTGTACGCTTCTTCAGCCCCTGGTGTTTTCAAAGATCCGTCAACACAAGGAAAAAGAGCAATGGCAGGAATTTTACGTTCTAAACATAAACTTGCAACCTTGCATAACTCTTGTCGACCTAATCGAAACACACCAGGCATTCCAACAATATCCTCATAACTTTCGTCTTTATCCACAACAAAAACAGGATAAATTAAATCACAAGCCTTTAAGCTTGTTTCTTGGACCAAACGTCGCATATAGTCATCAGTTCTGAGTCTTCTCATTCTTTTCTTTGGAAAAGAGCCTTCAAAAAACATATCATTCCTAACGAAAAAATCTAAAAATATAAATAACAAACGAAATTATAACCTATAAAATAAAAAAATTATAGTCTGATTGATTCTCTTATTGACATCAGCCCTACTTTGAAGCTTCTAAAAAATTTCAAAGAGTAGCAAGAAAGAATCTTCTTCAGAAAAAATTCTTTATATTTACCCATAACAAAAAACAATAAAGACATGGGATTTAACATAACTTATTTTTCATGATATACTGATCAAAAACAGAAACTTTAATACCATGTTTTTATAATTTCACCCACAAAGGAAAAAAGCTTTGCTTGAACCAAAGTGCCCGCAAATAAAAAAAAACAACTTACCAATGATTGTTATGGGAATTGACCCAGGGTCAATTAAAACCGGAGTAGCAGTCCTAAGAAGCTATAGCAAAGCACCCGTACCACTAAAAAAAATAGAAATCCTTGATACTATAACGCTTGAGTCTTCCCCTCGGCATTCTTTTAATGATCGACTTGGTCAATTTCACAAGGTCATTGTTAAACTCATCGAAGAGATCAACCCTAATTATTGTGTTATTGAAAGCTGTTTTTACGGTAAAAATGTACAATCTGCTTTAAAACTTGGTCACATTCGTGGTAGCATTATTTCGGCTGTCAAGCGTTTTTCTCTTCCAATTATAGAGATAGCTCCCACACAAATGAAAAAGTCCATAGCTGGACGCGGACATGCCAAAAAAGAAGAAGTAGCTTTTGCTCTCAAGACACTTCTCGACTGCCCGACGAAAAAGATGTCTCTAGATGCCTCTGACGCACTTGGTCTAGCTCTTACTTTTCTTTTAAATTTGCAATATTATTCAGCTTCAGAAAATCACTTAAGTAAATAAAAAAAGACTTTTTTATTCAGTTTACCCCTTTCACATGCAACTTTCTTTTGCTATAAGCATAGCAGACCACAATACAATTATTCCATGGGAAACATCATGAATATTCTCGTTGTTGATGATGATGAAACCTTGCGTCTTAGTTTGCGTTTTATCCTTGAAGAACACCGCCATTGTGTATGGGAAGCTTGTGATGGAAAAGACGCGCTTGAAAAAGTACAAGAATACGATTTTGACCTTATCTTCCTTGATGTCAACATGCCTCACCTTGATGGTATTGAAACACTAAAGCATATAAAAAAAATTGAACCCCAAGTCTTTTGCGTTGTTTTAACTGCGTATTGCAACGTAAAAGATGCTGTCAAAGCAATTAAGTTTGGAGCCTATGACTACATTGAAAAGCCGGTAACTATAGAACATGTTGATAGTATTCTAAGTGCTGCAAAAAAAGCAAAGGACCTTGTCAAACAGATGGCTTTTTCCGCACCGCAAGTTCGCTTCGCAGAAGGCCGTATGATGATTGGTAACTCAAGTCAGATTGTTAAAGTCTATGAGATGATCAATAAAATTTCAGAGGTAGATACTTCGGTACTTATCCAAGGAGAAAGTGGCACAGGTAAAGAACTCGTAGCACGTGCTATTCATTTTAATTCTAAAAGAAAAAAAAGACCTTTTATAGCAGTGAACTGTGCAGCAATCCCAGAGAGTTTAATTGAAAGTGAGTTTTTTGGTCATGAAAAAGGTGCTTTCACTGGAGCTGAGACCAAAAATATAGGTAAAATAAGACAAGCGGAAGGTGGATCACTTTTCCTTGACGAAATCGGTGACATATCTTTATCAATGCAAGTGAAGCTACTGAGGGTACTACAAGAAAAAACTTTTTTACCACTTGGTTCTCAAAAAGAAGAAAAAGCTGATGTAAGAATTATTGCGGCTGGAAACAAAGACTTAGAAAGTATGGTGAAAGCCGGAACGTTTCGACTAGACTTTTTTTATCGTATCAATATCATTCCAATTGTTTTACCAGCTTTACGGGAAAGACTTGAAGACCTTGAAGCTCTTGTTCATTTTATTATAGATAA
>PASJ01000070.1 GCA_002711925.1 Pseudobdellovibrionaceae bacterium
CTTTCGAAAAAGCAAAAAAAGAAAACAAACTGATTCTTCTAAGCATAGGTTATTCAACCTGTCATTGGTGTCACGTTATGGAAAAAGAGTCTTTTGAAGATCTTGAGATTGCTCGTTTCTTAAATGAAAACTACGTTTCAGTTAAAGTGGACAGAGAGGTCCGTCCTGATATTGATGCTCTTTACATGCAAGCTGTAAATGTTATTTCTGGTAGAGGAGGATGGCCTATGACCGTAATTTTAACACCTGATAAACAACCCTTTTTTGCAGGAACTTACTTTCCGGCAAGAGATGGAGACCGAGGCACAAGGAAAGGATTTTTCTCTATCATACAAGATATCCATAAAGCATATAAGATTAAACCCATGGATATACTTGCAAAAAGTCAAGAAATATTAAACATAATAAAAAGAAGATCACAGCTTGAAAAAGGTCCTATTGACCTAGAATCCAAAATTGAAAAACATGCAAGTGACTTACTCAAGAAAAGTTTTGACTCTCAACACGGGGGCTTTGGTCAAAGCCCCAAGTTTCCAAGACCCTCTCAGCTTTTTTTCCTTCTACGCTCTTATAAGGAAAATAAAAATGAAGCAATCAAAAAAATTCTTATCAAAACTCTTGACAAGATGGCTCAAGGAGGAATTTATGATCACCTTGGGGGGGGCTTTCACAGGTATGCAACAGATCGTAAATGGAAAGCTCCACATTTTGAGAAAATGCTTTACGACAATGCTCAACTTGCTTTATTGTATATAGAAGCTTACGTTCTTCTCGAGGATCACTATTATGCTCAGATTGCTAAAGAAACTCTTTCATACCTTTTAAAAGAGATGAAAAGTCCCCATGGTGGATTTTACTCTGCAAGTGATGCAGACAGCATAACAGATAAAGGACATAGTGAGGAAGGTTACTTTTTTACTTGGACTTATAAAGAACTTAAAAATCTCCTACATCCAAAAACCTTTGAACAATTTACACTAAGATATAATATTGATGAAAAAGGGAATTTTGAAATGGGTAGAAATATCCTTTTTGAAAGTGAACGCCTTGATGTATCTTCTTTTTCAAGGGGACAAAAAGATTTCGAACATGTCAAAAAAAAGCTCTATCAACACAGAAGTGAAAGAGCGTGGCCTCTAATAGATAAAAAAATTCTTGTGGGTTGGAATGGTCTTATGCTTTCAGCATTGGCTAAAGCAGCTTTTGTTTTTGAAGATCGTGTCTACCAAGAGGAAGCTTCTGAACTAGCTCAGTTAATCAGCCAAAAAGACGAAGAAACTCAACACCTGTTTCAGCTTTATCACGACGGTAAAGCTTATAAAAAAGCATACTTAAGTGACTACGCTTACCTGATAAGAGGCCTTATAGATCTTTACGAGACAAATTTTAATCTTGAATGGTTATCAAAAGCAATTGATTTGCAAAAAGACTTAGACCTTGGCTTTTGGGATAAAAAAGATGGTGGTTATTTCCTATCAGCTTCTTGGCATGAAAAACTAGCGACACAAATTAAAGATGATTATGATGGGGCAGTTCCAACTGGAAATTCAGTTGCAGCCCAAAACTTACTGCGCTTATATGAGTACACAACTGATGAAAGCTATAAGAAAAAAGCGATCAATATATTTTATGCTTTTTCGTCAGTTTTAAAAAAAAATCCTTCAAGTTTAGTAGAAATGCTTTGTGCTCTTAATTATCTCAACAACTCACCTTTTGAAATTATTTTAATCGATAAGCACTTTACCACACAAAACCCCTTTTTACATTCACTAAGATTTTTTTATCTCCCCAATAAAATCGTGTCAAAAGTAACCGAAGGACTTGATTTAAAGCAACAAGAAAAAATTATTCCCCTTTTAGAAAATAAGGTAGCTATCAAAGGCAAACCTACCGCTTACATCTGTCGTAATAAAATTTGTAAGAAGCCAACACTTGATACAAAAGAGTTCTTACGGCAACTCGAATCTATGTAAAGTTCACTAGACTTTTTTTTCACAGAACAGCTTAGGTAAAAAAATGAATCAATCAACACAAGACAAAATACAATCAAATTTTAGTCGAAGCTCTTTAGCGGTTTATAGAATCTTAACAAGCCTTTTATTCTTTTACTACTCAAACGCTTTTTTTAGCTTACTACCGAACCATTCAGTATTTGGTGAAAATATTATTTCTATCCCACTAACAAATTATTTCAATCTGGAAAATTTCTCCTGGTGGAATGATATAAAAAATTTTTTTTCCTTCAAGATTTTATTAAAATCTTTTTTCTTTCGAGTCTTATTGACCCTTAGTTGTTTTTTCTTTTTTATAGGATTTTATACAAGACTGAGTCAAAGTCTAATTTTTATTTCTTTCATCCTGATCCACAATACTTACGGCGCTTTTCTTGATAACTCGTATCAAGTTTTAATGCCATTTTTATTTTACTCATTTCTTCTTCCATTGAACCAAAGTTTTTGTATAGACTCGCTTTTAAAAAGTCTAAAAGAGACCAAAGACTATAGCGTATCTTCACTCAACCAAAAGATCCCTAGTCGTAAGCTAAGGAAAAATCAATCAGCTTATTTTCTTATTCTTTTTCAAGTTTTTATGATTCTATTTTTCTCAGCTACAAATGCTATATTTCTTGATATTAAAGATATTTTCCACATTTACGAAACAATCAGCGTCAACCCAATGCTCAGTTGGCTTTTAAACTTTTTTGAACCATCAATAGCACTGACAACTGCTCGATTTTTTTATCAAAGTATTTTATTTCTGACCTTTCTTTCAATTTTAAACTTGATATCAAGAATTTTTCAGAAAAGACGATTACACCCCGCTTTTTTTTATATATTTTTGACGCTACATATCACAACTTACATGAGTGGATATCACTTCACCTACACGCTTGCTATGATATCTTGCTGTTCTCTTTTGTTTCAAATGAACGAAGGCAACTTCTTTTTTAAATTTTTAAAAAACCAGACTCACTCAAACTGTATTGTCTTATACGATGATAATTGTGGTTTTTGCCATCAAGTCGCACGAATTATAAAAAGATGTGATGCTTTTACTAGGCTCAAGTGGTTAGGAAATAAAGACTACAAAAAATTTGATGAAAAAATCTATCAATACGAGAAAAAATCAATCGTTGTTATCGCCGCAGGAAATAAAGATTTTTTCATTAAAAATCAAGCTTTTTCACAAATTATTAGAAGACTTCCTTTTGGGTTTCTTGTTTACTGGGTTTTTTCTTTTCCCTTGCTATCAAATTTATTTTCTTATTTTTACGACTTTATTGCTTTTAATAGACATAAAATTAGTTCTTTTTTAGGTTATTCTTCCTGCTTTATAAATGATACAAAAGCAAACATCGGTAAAGACAAAAATCTCAAAGAAATCTCTTCTAAGGAAACATTTTTAAACTTAAGTAGTAAATTACAAAAGATAATTTTTTACACTTTTTTCCTTCTAGTTCTTATATCAAACGTAAACCAAGCTGTAATAAAAAATGCTTTTTCTAAAAGACTTATCCCAAAAAACGAGAGATTTCATAACTTTCTGAGTTTCGCTGCCTTATCTGAAATCTTTGCTATGAATCAAGAGTGGAAATACTTTGGAAAATTTCAATCTTTAAATGAAAAAAAGTACTTTGCCAGCATCAGCGAAAAAAATAATGAGACAACAGACCTCCTTAGTGGTGAGAAGATTATGCAGCCTTTAAAGGTTATTTTTTATGACTCAATTCCACAACACAAAAGGTTTTTTGACTATTATATTTTTTACTTTCTCCAAACACGAGTCAATGAAACACATATTTTGAAAAAAAATATATTAAACTACTACCAAAAAAAACACTCAAAGTTTAAACGAGCAAAACCAGATGATATCATTATCGTAGAACTAGAAAAAAAAATAAATTTAAGAGATTCAAAAAAAGAAAGAAAAAATAACACTTTTTGGGTTATAGAAAATTTTTTTTAAAAACAAAAAAAATTTATCTACAGACAAGAAAAGGATTTTAAGGTTTTTTTGAATATTTTTTACTTTTTAGTATGTGAGATCGGAGCTTAAATACAAAAAAAACTGAGCTTATCCAAAAAATTAGAAATAAACTCAGTGTATAAATATTAATAATTAAGCAAGACTTATTGTTTCTATTATGTTATACAATTTTTTAAAATTTTAATTATATATAATAAATCATAACTCTAATCATTCGGCACTAAAATTTGAGGGTTCCCTGATGAATCTTTCGTTAACTCCTTTAGTATTTCTGATTTAAAATAAAAACTCGTGGCTTCGGTGATTTCATTTCCATCTTTATCAGTTTCACCAAGAGTAGGAAAAGTAGCATTTTCACTTGTAGGGGCAAAATAGGTAGCAGTCACATAAGGATATGTAAATTCTCCTCCTCCTTTGGAGCCACCCCAAGTACTTCCTGCAGAATCGTATAAATTATTTGTTGCTATATATTGAGAATTGAAATATGGATCATAACTTATTTCGTTACCAGAATCATCATATCCTGCGTATAAGTAAATTGGCTCATAAGCGTCAAAAGAAAGAGTACCATCTGTATTTTGAGCTATATCATCAGCACTATGTTTATTCCAAGTATAGCTCATATCTCGATCCCAGTATCCTGAGAAAAGTCTTTGAACTTGTGTTATTTCACCACTAGTATTTTTTATTAGTCTATAAGCAGAAAAAGGGACAGAACCATTAACCCACTCATTTACATAATCCCATGCAAGAGATTCCTCAGCAAAGGATATAACAAGGTCATCATCTCGCATATAGTCAAAACGATCGTAATCACGAGCATACCGAGGTAGATTAACATCGCTCGCTCTATTACCAAGAATTAAATTTGTTGAACTTGGGTTTATACTACCATCTTCATTTTGATTCAAATAAAGATCAACATTAGCTGTTATGACCTCAATATTTTCTGGATTTTCGGGGTCCCATATTACTTCTGATATTTCAGTAATAATACCTCTACTTATGGTATTTGATTCGTTTCTATTAAGATTACCATCACGATCATAATCTTCATCACCATCTAAGGTTCCATCACCATCTGTGTCTGAAGAGAAAGGGTCTAAACCAATTAAGACCTCATCAAAACTGTTAACTCCATCGCCGTCTGGATCGATATCTTTTTTTCCAAGCAATCCATCATTATCAAGATCTTCCGCAGAAAAGAACCTTTCATTATTATCTGTATCTAAAAGATTTGCGCCTGTCAGATCGGCACCTGTAAAATCTGCACCTGTAATAATTGCATTTCTAAGATCTGCACTATTTAGATTTACACCACTTAGATCTGCACCACTTAGATCTGCACCACTCAGATTAGCACCACTTAGATCAGCACCACTTAGATCTGCTCCTGGTCCCACAAGATATTTTTCACTATTACTATTAGAACTACATTGCCAATTTGTAGGTAAACTTGAAGGACAAGCAATCAAATTATGAGCTTTTACACCACTTAGATCTGCATCACTCAGATTAGCACCACTTAGATCTGCATCACTTAGATCTGCATCACTTAGATCAGCTAATATCAGGTTTGCATTTGCCAGACCTGCACCACTTAGATCTGCATCACTTAGATCTGCTCGTGGTCCCACGAGATATTTTTCACTATTACTATTAGAACTACATTGCCAATTTGTAGGTAAACTTGAAGGACAAGCAATCAAATTATGAGCTTTTACACCAGCTATACCAGAATTACTTAGATCAGCATTTGTCAGATCTGCACCTCTTAGATCAGCACCTGTGAAGTCAGCAGTTGGATCAGTACCTGTAAGATCTGCATCACTTAGATCAGCATTTGTCAGATCTGCATTTGTCAGATCTGCACCACTTAGATCTGCACCACTTAGATCTGCACCACTTAGATCTGCATCAATTAGATCATATCCCTCAAAATCAAATCCTTCCAAAAAAGAAGAACTTAAATCAGCTCCTTTTAAATCATTAAGACCCAATAAGTCTTTAGATGTAATATTTAACTTACATTGCATAGAACAATGATCGTTATCTATATTATTACCATCATCACATTGTTCCGGATAGACTTTAATTCCATCCCCACAAAATCCATCATTTTTTTCATGACCAACTATGTGTTGACTCATAAGTATAACATCAGTTATATTGACTTTACCACTCGAGTTTAAATCTTTCAGATATAAATCATCTGATTTATAAAGAATAGAAGAAACCACAAGAACCAAATCTAAAATATCAAGAGCTCCATCCTGGTTAATATCAAACAGTTTTCTTGAATCAACTTTGTTAGTATACCCTTCAACACAAGTACCAAAAGAATCAAGATATGCTGTTCCACCACGCACACCATGACAATCAATTTTTAAAGGATTAGCAAAAACAAAACTAGAACCGAATAAAAAACTAAGTAATAAAATAAACTTTCTTGAATAAATTTTCATAAGAGACTCCTTTAATTATAATGTAAGTTATTTGTAAAATTATTAACTTTATTATCATTTATAAAGATATTCTCGGTTTCTTTAAGAATTTCTTGAGGTTTTTTTTAAAAAAATTTTTTTTGTTTAATTTTTACAGTAAGTTAAATTTATTTTCCTGAGAACTTTTAGAGGATGAAATATTTTTGTCTGATGAGAAAATCTTAAGAAAATATTTTAAAAATAATCTTTAATGATACCAAATCAATCTTGTATGAAGTCATTTGATGAGATGGATATTATGTGAGAGATCAAAGATCCTCTAGTGCTTAAAAAAAATTATTAGACTACTCTGATTTGTAAGCTACCTTTTTATCAATAACTTCAACGAGACTCATTCTACTTTACTCACTGTAAATAAGGTACTTTTTTTTTGCTCTATTGATTTTAATGGCTTCTAGTGGTATAGTTTATTTTTTTTCTATTAATTTCTTTTTTTCTTTAGATCAAAAGTTCCAAAGCATAATTAAAGGCAATAAAAACAAATGCTTAAAAAACAGCTAAAAAAAACACTCTTCCCTAAACTTAAAACAAGCTATGTCGTTGCACTGCTATGTGGAGTAAATTTCCCTTTAAAAACGATAACAAAAATCGAGATTTATGCTTCAGAAATAAAACCGTCCCCAGAATCTGCAATAAACAAGGAACAAATAAAATTTGAACCTAATAGTTTCGAAGACTTACTGGAAAAAGAAACAAACCCAAAATATAACAAACTGATTCATTTTTTTTCAAATGAAGCTAAGAAAGCAAAAGACAATTCAACACAAATATCTGAGACCTCATTAAAGGAGGCAATCTCTAGTCTTAAAGTAATGAAACATCTTGAAAAGAGTCTGAGTAAAGAAAATATACCAGCTAATCGTCGGCTTGGTATGCTTGAAGGAATTACAAACTGTGATCAACAAAAAGATGAACTACAAACACTAAGAAAACATCTCAGAAAATCAACAGTAGAAGAAATACAAATTTCTGATTCTAAAGTAGAAGTTTTAGATAGAGAAATACGGTCTTATTTAAAAAAAATAGAAAAGAGTTTAAAATATTTTTTACAATCATATGGTCAAGACCCTAAGTCTTTTTGTGAAGATTTGAAATTTGAAATTTGCCTCGATCAATTTTTGATAGCTAACGTTTTTTTCGAAAAAAAGATTGACACAGAATATCAAAATTTCCTTAAAAGATTAAAAAATCTGAACACAGAACATACGGATCAGGCTCTTTTATCCCATATAGCCTATCACCTGACAGAAATCAATCCTCACAACGAAGATAAGGAACTTGCTTTCATACTCACGAAGAAAAAAGAAGTTTTTTATCTGTTTGTACCGAAAGAAAAAGTTTCTTTTGATATTTTTTCTCCAGTTTATATTCTTTTAAAACAAGCTTTTAAGCAAATAAGCATATCTTCTTCTTCAGTAGATAAAGTTGTCTCAAGCTATAATCTCAGCTTAGTGGACCAAGAAACATTTAATGTTACCCTAGGTAAAAAAAAACAAACACTTGTTAAAGTTAAAAAAAGACACTACCCAGGTCTTGAAGACACTATGGAAAACTTGAACTTTTCTAAATTAAATTGGCAAGAATCTTCTCATTTTTCAGACATACCAGACTGTTTCAAACAAGAAAGCCAAAAACCTGCAGGTGTTCAAAACTTAAGAAACCAACCCTATAAGCTGAAGTGGTATTTAGCTACAGCTCAATACATTGCTAAAAATATTCACCCTAACCTTCTAGGAATCAAGAATGGACATGCTGTTGTTGCTCTTCTTGTCCTCAATGACGGTACAATTGAAAACATTGGTATCAACACAAGTGGAGGATCCAACTGCAAACATAAGCACCTAACAGGCCATGCTGAAATCAACTTAGTTGAAGCTTACTTTAGTAAATACCCCGACAGACAACACTTACCTAGAAACAGTACGATTATAACGACGCTTAAACCTTGTTCTATGTGTGCCGCTTTTTTGGCTTCTGTTAAAAATCCTCAAACGAAAGGACCATTTGTTTACTACGAACAAAATGACCCGACTCAAAGCATGACGATATTAACCGAAGAATGTAATGAATGTTCTACTGTTAGTATCCCAGCTTTATCATTAAAAGTAAAAGAAGATACTAAATCAAAACCCGAACTTCTTAGTTTAAAACTAGAAGCTATTTCCCAAGAAATCAAAGAAACTCAAGGGTTAAATTCAGCAGCAAGCACACGTTCAAAAGAGTGTCAAAAAATTAGAGGAAAAATTATTTTTGAGATGAAAAGACAATACAGAAAAAATGGACCAGAGCATCCATTGTCTCATATTTTTCTTTCTATCCAAGATTTTTTATTAGGGCTACATATAGATCTTAATCTACCCAAATAAAAAAACTCTTAAGCTAAAAATATATTACAAATTTTGACTTTTATACTTTCTCGCATCAAATTTTTGTAATAACTTCGTTTCTGTACCCACTTATTGAACCAGTTTTATCTTCATTGTCGTTTTTGTGTGACCTGCTATGTATTAACCCTTAAGTTTAAGGTCTGTTATATTAATTTTACCATTTGAATTTCAGTCTTTTAAATCAAATTCATCGCATAGATTGAAAAAATATAAGACTTAAATGCTTTGCCAAGGCAGATTTTCTAAATCTAGGTTTCCACCACTTAGGATCAAACCTACTTTTTTATTATAAAAAATATCGGGAAAATCTAAAACTGCTGCAAGTGTTACTGCAGCTGATGGCTCAATAATTATTTTCATTCTTTCCCAAACTGTTTTCATAGCTTTAATCAAAGACTCTTCTTTAACTGTTATAAAACCATCAACATACTCTAGGATGTATTTAAAATTAGTTTTTCCAATGTTTGCCCTTAAACCATCTGCTATAGATGATCCTTTGTTTCCGATTACATGAACTTTTCGAGCATAAGAGCGACTTGCGTCATCTAGAGCTTTTGGCTCCACCCCGTACACTAAAGTCTTAGGTGACAAGGTCTTCGCAACTAAAGAACAACCACTTATTAAACCTCCACCTCCAACCGGGACAAGAAGTATATCAAGATCTTTCATACTAGACAAAAACTCATAAGCGACTGTCCCTTGTCCTTCTATAACGGATTTTTCTGAGTATGGATGAATCATTGTCCCAGAGACCTCGTCTAAAATTTTTAACGCTTCAAGCTCTCGGTTTTCAATCCCAGTTTGACAATAATGAACACTAGCACCATAAGACTTGACTGCATCAATTTTTATTTTGGAAGAATCTATAGGCATAACAACATGCACAGGATAATGACACAAAGACCCAGCTAGTGCCAAAGCTTGACCGTGATTACCAGACGAGTGGGTTACCAAAGGCGTATAAATATGAAGATCTTGTAATTTTTTAACACTGTTTAAAGCTCCCCTTATTTTAAAAGCACCGACCTTTTGAAAATTTTCGCACTTAAAATATAACTTCGCTCGTGTCAATTTATCCAAATAATTAGAAGTTAAAATTGGAGTTTGATGGACTTGATGACTGATTCTTTCATAAGCTACTTCCACATCGTTAAATGTAACTTTTTCTTCTTTTTTCATAAAAATTAAGCCTTATAAAATCGTCGTGGGTTCAAGTATTTTGCCACATTCGAATCATAAGAATGACCAAAGATAATATTCGCTAATAATTCTCCACATGAATGAGCCCAAGCTAAACCATAACCGGTATATCCTAAACATAAATAGACTCGATCTTCAATGGGACCCACAAAAGGAAAACCACTTGATGATGATGCCATTAGACCAGACCATGAATATGGCCAAATAAGTTTCTCATTTTGTAATTCATAGTGAGACTGAACAAAAGCATCTAAACCACTTTCCAAAATAGGATTTGGTGCAAGTCCATACTGACCAAGCTCGCCTCCTTCGATGTGATTTCTCCACCCTCCTATCATTAGACGATTATCCCCTGTTACCAATGCATACATATAGCCATGATCAAAACTGTGTGGGTAAGTCACTTGAAAAGGGTGCTTCAAAGGTTGAGAGGTCATAATCTGACCTTTAAAAGGAACCACGAGTTCTTTTGCTTCTAAAGATCGGCTTATAAATGGTGTATAGGCATTACAGGCAACAATGACAGCGTCAAAAAAACGAGTCCCTTGATCGGTAATCACTTTAACCCCGTCAACACTGGCCTCTAAGTCTAAAACTTTAACCCCAGAAGAATAAGTAATATTCTCATTTTCAAGTATAAAATTTAATAGACCATTGCGAAGTTTAACCGGATGAACTTGACAAGAATAAGGATCATAACGAGCCGCTAAAATCTTTTTAAAGCCCAGCTTTGCCACTTGGTCGTGATCATAAAATTCACCGGGAAATCCTATCTCACTTAAAATCTCAAGAGAGGATTTGATCTCGCAGCTTTCACTTTCATCAATTGCCATTACGAGATAACCATTATTTTTAAAGTCACAAGAAATGTTATGCTGCTTTATTGTTTCTTTAAGCTTAACGCATGCATCATGACTAAACTGCCAAATCGTCTTTGTTACTTCTTTCCCATGCAAAGATAAAAGAGCTTTGGGCGATTCAGCTGATCCTAATAAAACGTGCCCACAATTTCGAAAGCTTGCTGATTTTTCAACCTCGTAATCTACGATGGAAATACCCATCTGGCTATTTTTATTAAGTAACGAAAACGCACATGACACACCGCTTATACCTGAACCAATAATAAGTATGTTGTTGTCTTCAATAGATTTTTTTTTTGCTGTTAAAATCTTTTCTTTCATCCAAAAAGAAGGTGAAATTTGATCATCCATAAGTCCCCCCTAGCTGAAATTGATTTTATTAGAACTTTTGACTGGTATGTTTTAAATATCTATTATTACTTAATCTTGCCTTTTAGTTTGCTCTATAAAAAAAAAATAAACCAGCTTTTATTATTTTTTCGTGCCGTCAAAAACATCTTTTCTTTTCTTGAACACAGCAAAAAATTAGGATAGATTTCTCATTTGCAACTTTTTTGGGGGGAAAGAAATGTTTAGAATGCTTAAGGTCATAAGCACTTTTACTTTTTTCATAGGGACATGCTTTTATTTTTCATATTATTTATCAACTCAAGAAAAAATAAACTTAGAAGCTAGTCTTCCTGTTATTAGTAAAGTAAAAGAGTTTAAACTTACAGATCAAAACACAAAAAATTTTTATAGCAACAAAATGGCAGGTAAAGTTTGGGTCAGCAATTTTATCTTTACAAATTGTCAAGGACCTTGCCCTATAAACACAAAAAAAATGGCTGAACTACAACGAGAATTTAATGATGCAGCTAAGATCAACTTTCTATCAATAACCATGGATCCTCATAGGGACACTCCCGAACAACTCAAAAGTTTTGCCGAAAACTACCATGTTGACTTTAACCAATGGTCTTTTCTAACAGGAGAAAAAAAAGAAATTCTCTATATAACAAAAAATATTTTTAAAGTTCCAGCAGATGAAGACCCTATCAATCACTCTACTCGTTTTGTTTTGATTGATACTTTAGGAAGTATTAGAGGTTTCTACGAACCACAAGATAAGACATCTTTTGAGAAACTAAGAAATGATATCAAAGCACTATTAAATAAACAAACAGCTGTTTAAGAAAAATATAAGCAAGAAAAAATAGCTTTTCAATCTCTACATCAATACAGGAAAACCAAATGACTTCTGCAAAAAAATGTGCTCTTGTTTCTGTTTATGACAAAAAAGGCCTAAATATTCTTGCAAAAAGCCTTATTGATTCAGATTATACTATCCTATCAACAGGAGGAACAAGATCTTATCTTGAAGAAAATGGAATTAAAAGCCTTGATATATCAGAATATACAGGACAAAAAGAGCTTTTCTCTGGTCGTCTAAAAACTCTTCATCCAAAAGTTTTTGGGGGAATCTTATATGATAGAAAAGACCCGACACATCAAGATGAAAAAAATAATTCAGACTTTTTAACTATCGACTTAGTTGTTGTCAATTTTTATCCCTTTGAAAAAGAAGCAGTAGAAAAAAAACTTTCTCCAAGTGACGCAATTCATTTTATCGATATTGGGGGGCCTTCTCTTTTAAGAGCTGCAGCAAAAAATTGGCAGTATTGCCTGTCTATCATTGATCCAAAAGACTATGAAGATGTTATCGAGCAAATCAAAAAACCAACTATAGACAATGATTTTAGTATCAAACTTGCTACAAAGGTTTTTCAAAAAGTCTCACAATACGATACTTTGATAGCAAATTATTTTGGTTCACAGACGAAAGACTCATCTGTATCAAACCCATTGCCGGATTCAATCAATCTTCAACTTCAGAAAAAAAGAACCCTAAAGTATGGTGAAAATCCACATCAGATAGCAGCCGTTTATGAGCCTATGAGCGCATCTTCATGCAAACTACAATTTTCGCAACACCAGGGTCAGGATCTTTCCTACAACAACTATCTTGACCTTGAAAGTGGCATACAACTGATCAGAGATTTAAACCCGAACCCTTCACTTGTCATTCTTAAACACACAAATCCGTGCGGCGTTTCTTACCGTAAAAGTAATGTTATTGAACTTTTCAATCAAGCTTTTGAAAGTGATCCTATTTCTGCATTTGGAGGTATCATCATTACAAATCAAGAAATTGATGGAGAAACAGCTCAGCACATCTCTAAAACTTTCTTTGAATGTATTGCCTCTCCAAGTTTTACCTCAGAAGCTCTTGAAATATTTAAAAAGAAAAAAAGATTAAGAATTTTAACAGTTGCCGATCTCAACAAAAAACCAGCAACAACGATTTCACAATCACTCAAAAGTTCTTTAGACCACTACTTAGTTCAAACCAGCCCTTTTGGTGTTATACCCATGAGTGAGTGGAAAACTGTTTCAGAGAAAAAAACACCCTTTGAAAAGAAAGAAGAATTACTTTTTGCGATGACTGTCGCAAAACATTTAAAATCAAACGCAATAGTTATAAGTAAAGAAGGTCGTACAATAGGCCTTGGTGCGGGTCAGATGAGCCGTATCGATGCATGTCAAATAGCTATCGATAAAGCAAAGAAAAATGCAGCAGGAATCGACGGCTCTGTTATGGCTTCAGATGCATTTTTCCCATTTCGCGACTGTCTAGACTTAGCTGCACAAAATGGAATTTGCGCTGTAGTTCAGCCGGGAGGATCAAAAAAAGACTCTGATTCTATCGCTGCTTGTAACGAGCACCGTATAAGTATGGAGTTTTCTAACTACAGATACTTCAAACATTAAATTCACGACACTTGACGCTTTATTCATTTTATAGGTTTAAAAAATGAAAAAAAAAATAACGCTAGAAAACTTCTCGTGTTCAATAGACCTTCGCATCTCGTGGGGAGAAATGGATGCCTACGGACATGTCAATAATTGTAATTATTTTCGCTACTTTGAAAATTCAAGGATTCACTATATCGCTCAAATGAAGAAAATAAATTCAGATTGCGAACAATACAAACCTATACTTTCAAGGACGTCGTGCAAGTTTATTCGTCCTATTTACTTTCCTGATAATATTATTGTTGGTGCAAAAGTTGAAAAGCTAGAGCTTGACTTTTACACCATGTCCTACGGTATTTTTCAAGAGGAGTCAAAAAAATGTATGGCTATAGGTGAAGGAACGGTTGTGTGCTTCGACTACCAAAATAAAAAGAAAGTAAACCTTCCTGAATCTTGGAAAAACGCAATTTCTCAAATTGAAGGTTTCCAAGAAGACTAAAACAATATTTTCTTTAAAAAATAGTAAATATCTGTTGCTTCCATGCTTTTTCTTTCAAAACCTGACAGGTGTTTTCCCACAGCATAGAAGATACCATCCATATCTTGTTCTTTCTTCGGGTGGTATCCATGTTCGCCCTTTGGACGGTGAGAATCATTTTTTGTTCTTGCCATATAGTAGGGAGATAAGACTTCTATCATAATATCAGACATGTGCTCGGTGTGATTTACTTTATAGTCTAAGGGAATATTTTCTCTATAAAAGACATTAACGTGGGGGCATTTTTTTAAATTTTCATAAACTTCTTTTTTTCTCATATCACCATCTACGTACAAATAAAAAACAGAACCTGACCCAGAGATTTTAATTTTTTCATCAAAATTAATATAATCTTCGAGATAAATAATTTTATCTTCAACTACTTCTTTCATCCCATGATCAGAAACAACAACAAGGTTCACGGGAAAAGAGTAACTTTTCATCATATTTTGCAGATCACCAATTAAAGCATCAATTTCACCAACAGCTTGTTCAACTTGTGGTGAGGCTGGACCATATTTATGGCCCATACTATCTACTTGAGAAAAATAAAGTAAGACAAGTTGTGGTCTTACCTCTTCTTCAAGGCTAAACCACTTATGAGCAAGCATGATACGATCCTTGTTGGATAAACTTTTATCATATTTTTTGTAGTAACTAGGATATGTCCCAAAAAGATTTACATCAGACCCTGGCCAAAATAAAGACGCCGTTTTTATGCCAATATTTTCAAGTTCAACCCAAATTGGTGGAGATTGATACCAGTGAGCTTGAGATTTTTGGATCTCGTTTGAAATTGCGTAGGGTTCCTTCGTTAGCCTGTTGAAGAAGGTGTTCCCTATGATACCGTGATCGACGGGATATTTTCCTGTTATTTGACTGATATGGTTAGGAAATGTTTTGGAAGGGTAGATCGGTTTAAGCCTATGGGGAAAATGAGATTTTTGACTTATTTTCAAAAGATTAGGAGGTTGATATATTTGGGTGTAATCGTGTCTATAGCCATCGATTGAAATCATAATAACGTATGGTTTTTCTGCAACCGTTTCAGCAAATAAGGTTTGTATACAAAGTGCTGAAAAAAAAGAGATGAATAAAATCACTCGTAGAATCATACCCACACCTTTATTGTGAATGTTGAATTGTATTTGAGTTAGAAGGTATAGAAAATAAAAATTAATTTCAAGAGTAGCAATGAGACTTTTAGAAAACCTAGGTGAAGAAATTTTTGAAACGTATTCTAGAACTAGAGTTGAAACTATGAATCTTAATCAAACTTTATTCTTCTAGATTTTTTTAGGTTTGATCTCATTTTTTTTTCTTTCAAACGTTTTTCAATAGAAGACCTAGTGGGTTTTTTCTTTATTCTTTTTCTTGGTTCTTCTTGCACGGACTCGATCATAATTTTTAAACGCGTAAGAACTTCATCTATGTTCCTTAGTCTGTTACGATTTTTATCACAAGTTAAAGTAATTTGCCCTTTACTATTTATGCGATGAGCAAAACTTTTGATAAATCTTTTTTTTATCGTTTCAGGTAATGCGGTTGAAAATAAAACAGACCACTTTAATTCAACTTTAGTACTAACCTTATTTATATGCTGTCCGCCAGCCCCTGAGCTTCGCACAAATTTAAGCTCTAACTCTTTTTCAGGAATTGAAAACCTAGGAAAGTGAATCATAAAATAGACTCTTTATTCAAAAGAATTTATGAACTAAATTAAGACTAGGCTATTTTTGCTATAAAAAAAACCCTCAAGAAATTCAAGATTTCCCACGGAAATATTTTTTATAAAACCAAATAAAAAAACCCCCTAAAAACATGATGCTTTTAGAGGGTCTTATCATAATAAAAAAGGCTGCGTCTTGCTACTCTCCCACAGTTAAAACTGCAGTACCATCGCCACTATTGAGCTTAACTTCCGTGTTCGGGATGGGAACGGGTGTTTCCTCAACGTTATTAACACAGCCAAAGAACTTATACATAATTATAATGTCTTTGACAACTAAAAAATCTTCTCAAATTAACTTACATATTTCAAACCTGTAAGCTTATTCCAAAAGAAAAGACACTCTCTAGTGAAGAGTATAACGATTCGATAAAAATAAGCCTCACGATCGATTAGTACTGGTCAGCTCCATGCATTACTGCACTTCCACACCCAGCCTATCAACGTCCTAGTCTTGAACGGATCTTTAGGGCTCAAAGAGCCAGGGAAATCTTATCTTCGAGTAGGCTTCCCACTTAGATGCTTTCAGCGGTTATCCCTGCCGTACGTAGCTACCCAGCAATGCCGTTGGCACAACAACTGGTACACCATTGGTACGTCCAACCCGGTCCTCTCGTACTAAGGTCAGATCTCGTCAAATTTCCTGCGCCCACAGCAGATAGGGACCGAACTGTCTCACGACGTTCTGAACCCAGCTCGCGTACCACTTTAATTGGCGAACAGCCAAACCCTTGGGACCTGCTTCAGCCCCAGGATGTGATGAGCCGACATCGAGGTGCCAAACCTCCTCGTCGATGTGAACTCTTGGAGGAGATCAGCCTGTTATCCCCGGAGTACCTTTTATCCGTTGAGCGATGGCCCTTCCATGCGGAGCCACCGGGTCACTAACGCCTACTTTCGTATCTGCTCGACTTGTAAGTCTTGCAGTCAAGCTCCCTTATGCGTTTGCACTCTACGACCGATTTCCATCCGGCCTGAGGGAACCTTTGCGCGCCTCCGTTACAATTTTGGAGGCGACCGCCCCAGTCAAACTCCCCACCAGACACTGTCTCCGCTCCAGATAATGGAGCAAGGTTAGATATCCAGAGTAATCAGGGTGGTATTTCACTGTTGGCTCCACGAAAACTAGCGTTCTCGCTTCAAAGCCTCCCACCTATGCTACACAAACCAGTCCGAATATCAGTGTCAAGCTATAGTAAAGGTTCACGGGGTCTTTCCGTCTTGCTGCGGGTACCGCGCATCTGCACGCGGTTTTCAAATTCGCTGAGCACACGGTTGAGACAGCGGGGAAGTCGTTACGCCATTCGTGCAGGTCGGAACTTACCCGACAAGGAATTTCGCTACCTTAGGACCGTTATAGTTACGGCCGCC
>PASJ01000071.1 GCA_002711925.1 Pseudobdellovibrionaceae bacterium
GTGAGAGAGGTTTACCCGGCAAATGCTAATTTTCCAAATGTCATCAGTGTCGCAGCTTCTGGACCTGAAGATGAAAAGCCGTCATGGTCTAATTACGGGAGAGCAAAAGTTGATTTAGCGTCTCCTGGTCTTAATATTTTAAGCACTTTACCAAATGACTCTTACGGTAATCTTTCTGGAACATCCATGGCTACGCCTTTAGTCTCAGGTATCGCAGCACTTCTTCTTAGTCAAGCGATTGAGGAGGGAAGAAGCATTACTCCTAGTGAAGTTAAAGCAATTTTACAATCAACAGGGGAGCCTACAGAGATAGAGACTGCTTGTCAGTGCCGTGTTTCTGCTTTTAATGCATTGTTGAATGTTACAGATAACCAGTTGACTATGGTGCCTTTTGCAGCAACACTAGAGGAGCAAGAGCAAGGAACTCTTTCTGCTATAGGGGGGCAAGAGCCATATACTTTTAAAAGTTCAAATGAAGATATCATTTCTATAACAGAAGATGGCTTATTTGAAGCTAAGTCATTAGGACAAACCGAAATTTACCTTGAAGATGCTCTTGGAAGTTCCCAGTCTTCAGATCGTTTCTTTGTTGGTTTTCCTGAAAAGTCAGGTGCTGAGTGTCCTCTTGAAAACCCTGTTTTTTGTGAGATATTATGCTCCTATGACCCAACACTTCCTTGGTGCTAGTACTTATAAGAAAGCTTTAAAGTTTTCTTCAAATTATAGGTGTGATTTATTTTGTATTTATGGTTTTATCATTTCTTGACCTTTTTTTCCAATTTAAGAATACCTCTCATCATTTTTAAATGTCCTGGAAAGCTGCAAAAAAAAGTATAATTTTCGATTGGATCGAGTCTTCTGGTATCAATACAGATAGTTTCTTCTTTTGCGTCATCTTTTCCACCACCTAACAATATCTTACTGCTAACAACTATTATTTCATTAGCTTCTTTAGGAATGTAATGATTTTGCTGACCAGCTTCCAAGCAGATTTGGCTTGCTTGTTTTAAATTTGTTGTTTTTGTTAAAATAAAGTTATGCCCCATAACCTGACTTGGAAGTTTACCTTTTTTGTCGTATTTAAATAATATTTTAAATTTTGAACATTTTTGAGGAACGACGATTTCTTTAATGGGTTTATGAGATGAATCCGTATACCTCATGGAGTCTGTGCCATAAAGTTCGAATTGGCAAACTTGACTTGCATGTAGTTTCATGGAAAAAAACAATAACATAAATGAAATAAATCTCACAACTAAGCTCCCGGTTGTTAAAGCAACTTTAAATAAGTTTTTATGCGTTTCTCTTTTTAGAAGGAACAGACTATAAATGGCTTTAGTATTTGTTCAAGAGAAATTTTCATTTGAGTGGAATTAATATTGTCTTTAACCGACCTGTCTTAAGGTTTACTTTTCCTTTTGACAAAGTTATATTGCTTTTTTATTGTCTGCAAAAATCAGACATTTTCGGTAAAAGTTAAGTTTTAGGAACTTAAGAAGTAGGAGTTATTGAAATTATGCCCCCCATCGATAAAAGTTTAAAACTTCAGATCATTGTTGCGGCTTTGTTTGTTGTTACTTATGGAGTACTTTCTTCTTTTTATAAGATTGAGCCGTCCCAGCAGGGTGTAGTTACCCGCTTCGGTGCCTTTAGTCACTTTGCTGATGAAGGGCCACACTTAGCATTACCTTTTGGAATCGATCAAGTTTATAAGATAGAGGTAACCAGAATTCATGAAATGCAATTTGGCTTTAGAAAAGGCTTTAGTCTTTCAAAAGAACAAGCTCGACGAGAAAGCTTAATGTTAACAGGTGATTTAAATGTTGCTGTTGTTGAGTGGATTCTTCAATATAAAATAGAAGATCCTAAAAAGTTTAGCTTTCATGCAAAAAATGTTGAAAAAAACATACAAGATGTTTCAATTTCTGTAATGAGACGTGTAGTCGGGGACAAGCAAGTTGGAGATGTGCTCACTAAAGATAGGGTTGAAATTGCCAGCACAGCAAAAAAGCTTACCCAAGAAACACTTGATCTTTATGATATGGGTATTTTAATTATTAAGGTTAGTCTCCAGAACGTAACACCTCCAGAGCAAGTAAGGCCTGCTTATAATGAAATAAATATTGCTAAGCAGGAAAAAGAGCAAATGATAAATGAGGCTGAGGAAACTTATAACAAAGTTATTCCAGAGGCGGAAGGCTTGGCTCAAAAGAAAATAACAGAATCAGAAGCCTATGCTATAAATATTTTGAACAAAGCTGAAGGTGATAGCCAAAAATTTAAGGAAATTTATAAGGCTTATAAAGTTTCTCCTGCTGCAACAAAGAAAAGGTTATATATTGAGACCATTGAAAAGGTCTTTAATAAGCTGGAAGGAGTTACTATTATTGATGAAAAAGTAAAAGGAGTTTTACCTATTTTAGGTCAGATGGATTTAGGTAAGGAGCTTTCTTTGCCTGGTCAAAAAGGATCCTCAGCGAAACTATCTAGCAATATCGGAGGGCGTTATAAATGAAAAAGATCATCTTAAGTTTCAGTCTTATTCTAATTTTAGTTTTAATAAATGGCTCGACTTTTACCGTTATGGAGCACGAGCAAGGACTTCGTATTCAACTGGGACGCGTTGTTGGTCAACCAGTCCAAGATGCAGGGCTTCATTTTAAATTGCCTTTTATTCAGGAAGTTAGAAGATTTGATAAGAGGATTTTACAGTTAGATGTTGAGCCTTCTGAGGTCCCAACTTTAGATAAAAAGTTTATATGGGTAGACACAACAGCGAGATGGAAAATCAGTAATCCATTAACTTTCTATAAAGCCTTACGCGGTATACCAAATGCTGAAGCTAGGATGGCAACGATTATAAGTGGTATTACTAAAGATACTGTTTCAAATTATAACCTTATAGAAATGGTCCGTAACTCAAATTCAATTTTAGATGATATTCAAGAAGCCAGAGAAGAGGCTAAACAAAAATCCATTACTGACGCTACTGATACAACCATGGATGAGCTGACTGTTAGTGTTGAACCAATACAGTTTGGTCGGGAAAAAATTAGTGAACTAATAACTCAGCGTTCAAAAGAAGAATTGAAAAATTTTGGTATTTTTCTTGTGGATGTCCAGATAAGAAGCATTGCTTATAAAGAAGTCGTTGAGCAAAAAGTTTACAAACGAATGATTTCTGAAAGAATGAAAATTGCGACTAAAATTCGTTCAGCAGGGTTCGGTGAAAAAGAAAAGATTTATGGTAAGGTAGAACTTTCCCTTAAAAAAATTGAGTCACAAGCTTACAAAAAATCTCAAGAAATAAGAGGACAAGCAGAGGCTGATGCAGTTAGGGTATATGCAGAAGCTTTGAACTTAGATCCTGAGTATTACGAGTTTGTTAGAACCCTTCAAATGTATGAAAATATTTTTAAAACAAACAGTAAACTTATATTATCAACAGACAGTCATTTTTTAGAGCTTTTGAAAAAAGGGTTCATTACCAGCGGATGAGATTAGCACCCCAAGAAAATCCACTACCAAAAGCTAGTGTCAGAACAAGCATACCCTTTTTTACTTTTCCTTCATCACAAGCCTCACTCATACATATTGGTAAAGAAGCTGAGGTCGTATTGCCATATTTTTGGATATTGTGCATGACTTTATGTTTTTCAATTCCTAATTTTTCTGCAACAGCAGAATTGATCCTCAAATTGGCTTGATGTGGAATAACAACATCTATATCACTTGCTTTAAGCTTGTTTCGTTCTAAGATTGTTGTTGCTGACTCAAAAAGTCTTCTCACCGCATTTTTAAAAACTTGTCGGCCATCCATAATTGGTAAGTATGCCTTTTCAGATGTTTCTTCTGTGGTTATAAATTCATCTTCACCAGACATGCCTGGTCTTTTGATTGCAAGAATTTCAGCGCCAGAACCGTCGCTTCCCATCAGGTTATCAATGATTCCTCGCTCGTTGTTTGTTGCTGTCGGTAAATGTTCAACTTCTCGACTCTGTAAAACCATAGCTCCAGCACCATCGCCAAATAATACTGAGACATTTCTTCCTCTATTGCTAAACTCTATGACGCGTGACTGAATCTCCGCGCCGACAATAAGTATTTTTTTGTATTGCCCAGATCGGATAAATGAATCTGCAGTAGTCATAGCCCAAGTGAAGCCGCTGCATTGTCCTCGAAGGTCAATTGCAGGGGCGTCACAAGATAACTTATTTTGAATGAGTACTCCTATTCCGGGAAAGTAAAAGTCAGGAGAGAGGGTCGTTGCAATGATAAGGTCAAGGTCTTGACTTTTTATTCGACTTTTATTTAAAGCATCTATTGCAGCTTTATGTCCAAGGTCAGATGTCGCAACTCCACTTTCAACAAAGCGGCGTTCTTTTATTCCAGTCCTTTCTTCAATCCACTCATCACTGGTATCCATAAGTTTTGTTAGATCTTCATTTGTAACGATTTTTTCTGGGACATACATTCCAACTGAGGAAACTGTGGAGCAAAAAATTTGTTTCATGATATCGATCCTCTTTTCTTATGAAAAGTTACTATACTTTTGTTTCTTTGGTTTTAGTTATTACATGATATGGTATTAATTAAGAATTTGTATCAAAGTTTATTATGTTTTCAATAATTGTTGTTATATTACTTTCGAATAAAATATCCAAGTGTGAATATTTTTTAAAGTTAATGAATTTGATAGGTGTTGTCTTAGGGTACAAACTCATGCTCTTTTTTATAGGGGTCGGTGGAGCAAGGAGGTCTTTTCCTGCTGCAATAAGAAGTGTTGGAGCAAAAATATTCTTATTTTTTTCATAGGAGACGTTTTTGTCTTTTGACTCATATTGGCTTCTTATCCAACGGAAAAAATCACTTAAACTATCAGTGTGTGGTGAACTAACTGTTTCAAAAAGAAGATTTTTTAATTCATTATTTTTAGCTTTTGTGTTGGATTCTTCAACAATACCGTATGGTAAAACTTCCTCAAAAACTCTATAAATAAAATCGTTTCGAAATGTTGAAAGAGGTTTTTTCGAAAATAAAGATCTATTTCTAGAATATTTTCCTTCAACTTCTATTGGGAAATAAAAGGGAAAATTAGAGACAATTGGTGTAAATGAGTAGGTTATAGCTTTTATCGAGCTAGGGATTTTTTTTAGATGTGGAGGTGTGGTTACTGCAATGAATGATGAAACCATTTTAGCTCGTTCACGGGAAATTTCATCAGATTGTTTTATGGACCCATTCTTACTGTATACTCCGCTCAAAGTTTGTTCCCATGACATTCCTCCCATAGAGTGACCAAGAATTATAATTTTTTGCTGTTTTTTTTGATAAATATATTTTAATAAATAAGGCCAATCTTCAGTTATTATTTTATCAAAGCCGTAGTCATTTCGTTTATATGGGTGAACGATTGATCGTTCTTCTTTTCTTCCATGGCCTCTTGTGTTTGGCATCCATACGTCGTAGCCTTGTTGCCACAGTGCATATCCTAACTTTTCCATGGCAAGATTGCTTAAAGCTAGAGGGTGAGATAATATTACAGGTTTTCCTTGTTCACTTTGAAATCTTCGAATAGAGAGTTGGATAACTTTATTTTTATTCTTGTTCTTTATTTTAAAAACGCTAGACTTCGTAACTTTCGGTAATGCATTTAAAGGTAGGTGGTTTATAAAAAAAGTAAAGCACAAGAAATAGCTTGCGAAATAATTTTTTTTTCTTTGTAAGTTATTAATCAAGTATCCTCCTTTTTTTTCAAGGTGACTCATTCATTCTCAATGGTTTTTGGACATGTGACTATATTATAGAGTACAGTTATGAAATTTTTATGTCCAGAGAAACAGGTATTGGTAAAAAATTCACTTCAAGTTTTTTCAAAAAATTATTTTTATATCGTAAGTGTAAGTTTTTTAGAGGTTTTAAAGTTTGTATAATCATGTAACACAAGAAAAATGTTCTTTCTGTTTAGAAAAAAAACAGCACATACAAAATTTTCGATACCTTTGTAATGATTGTTTTCAGCTACTAAGGCCGGCAAAGCTGAAAACTAACTGTCTTGTCAGTCTTTATGAGTACACAGCTGAGTTAAGGTACATACTTTTACAAGCTAAAACTTGTGGAGATAAATTTGCAATTTCATGCCTGGTAGAGCTTGTAAGTAAAAATATATATACTCAGCTTTTATTAGAGCAAGCTGACTTTATCATGCCCGCGCCATCTAGCTTGTGGAGTAGGCTTAGAGGAAAAACGGATTTTACTTGGTTTCTAGTTCGCGCTTTAGCCCAAAAAAATAATTTAGAAAGACTTTATCCCCAAAGGAGTTTTTATTGGAATTGGAATAAACGCTCTAAGTTAGAGCGTTCAGGGTATTACCCGCTTGAAAGTTTTCACAGTCCTTCAAAAAGATACACTGTTTTGCTGGTCGATGATGTGATAACAACTGGCCATACTTTGCATATGGTAGGTCGATCAATATCTGCTTATTATCGTATCCTTTATCTTACCCTTGCAAATTCAAGAAACTATTTAAAAGGCGATAAAAAACGCTGAAGAAACGAAAGCCTTAATTTGATTTGGAGCTGATACACTATGTCTGTCTTGTCTTCTGTTGATTTTGAAAAACTAACTCCCATGATGAAACAGTACTATGCTTTGAAAAAACGTTGCCAAGGGGCGATTTTATTTTTTCGTATGGGTGATTTCTATGAAATTTTTGGCGAAGATGCCAATATTGCAGCTCCTTTATTAGAAATTGTTTTAACAAGTCGAGAAAGGGGAGATAAAAAGAAAATACCTTTTTGTGGTGTACCCTATCATAGTGCTCGCTCTTATTGGCATAAGTTATTAAGAAAAAACTACAAAGTTGCAATTGCTGATCAGATGGAGGAAGCCTCTGCGACGAAGGGTATTGTAAGAAGGGATATAACGAAGATAATGACGCCTGGGTGTGTTGATGAGTTAGAGGGGCTTCACCAAGGGGTACCTAATTACATTATGGGTGTTTATGAACACCCTGAAAAGCGACATTGGGTTTTGTGCTTAGCTGATGTTTCTACTGGTGAACTGAGGTTGGGAAAAGTTGAAAGCTTCGAGGATGCTGTTAAGTTTATTCACCAACTGGGTCCCAAAGAGCTGCTTGTTCGTCGTTTTTGTGAAAAGCGTTTTTCCGAAAAGTTAAAATCATCATTTTTAACAGAAGCTATTACAATTGGACTCTTAAATGAGTCAATCTTACGAGACGTCGAAAAACAAAAAGAGCTTCTAGCTGGTTCTTTAGGACCAGGGGGCCTAGGGCTGCATCCATCAGGTAACCTTGTTGGTGGTGAAGAGCTAATCAGCGCTCTTTTGGATCACTTTCAAAACTTACAGCTAAGTTTAAAGCCTTTTCGTTCTGTTAAGCCTCTGGTAGATCCTAAAACTATACGCTTAGATAATATTGTTGTTAGAGATTTAGAACTTCTACAAACAGCTCGTATGCAGGATGAAAAAGGTAGTTTGTTGAGGCAGATTAATTTTACTCAAACTCCAATGGGATCTAGGCTTTTAAGGTGGAGTTTGTTAAATCCTCTTGTCGATTTTAAAGAAATAGTAAAGCGTCATAAAATTGTTGCTGAACTTATTGAATTAGGAAGTTCTAAAGTTAATGAGTTAAGAAAAACTCTTCAAGGTTCAAGTGACTTGATGCGTTTAAGTACACGAATTTTGTCAAAAAATATTAGGCCTCAAGAATTATCTCGGTTTAAGTCTTCTTTGACAAAGATCGATAATCTTTTTCACAAGCTAGATCTTTTTTCCAAAGAAGCTAAACTTCAAACAATTGAAAAATTAAAAAAAGACTTTTCTTTAGTAAAACCTATCTTGACCCTTTTAAATCAATCTTTGAATGATGAAGCAGGGTCTCTTAAGTTGATGGGGGATGTTATTGCTACAGGTTTTGATAGCAAGCTTGATCAGCATAGAGATCTAGCCAGTAGAGGTGAAGAAGAAGTGTCTTCGTATCAGGAAAAACTAAGGTTAGATACAAAGATCAGTAACCTAAAAATAAAGCCCCACAAGACCTATGGTCTTTTGATCGAAGTTACAAAATCACATTCTTCTAAGGTTCCGGACTCATTTATTAGACGACAAACAATGGTTAATTGTGAAAGGTTTACCACGGAAGACCTAAAAGACCTAGATGACAAAGTCTCCAATGCTAAAGACTACGCATTGCAGCGAGAGGAAGAGTTATATTTTGATCTTTTGGATCATTTGTCAAGACATCAAGAGCAAGTTTGTCTTGTATCGGAATCTTTGTCATTTTTTGATCTTATGGTTAGCTTTGCCTGGGGAGCTATGGAAAACATGTATTGTCAACCCAAGCTAAATCAACATCGAGCACTTATTATTAAAAACTCAAGGCACCCAGTTGTTGAACACTTTGTGGGGAAAAAAGACTTTGTAGTTAATGATATGGTTTTCGATGAACGTAAGAAAATAATGTTGATTACGGGTCCAAATATGGCAGGGAAATCAACTATAATGCGTCAAACGGCGCTCATTGCAATTTTGAGTCAAATCGGAAGTTATGTGCCCGCATCTTCTGCTGAGCTTCCTGTTTTTGATAATATTTTTACTCGAGTTGGTGCCTCAGATGATTTATCTAGGGGGCTTTCCACGTTTATGGTCGAAATGCAAGAAGTTGCTCATATGATGCGTTTTGCTACTCCAAAAAGCCTTGTTATTCTCGATGAGGTTGGGCGTGGAACTTCAACTGAAGATGGTTTAGCAATTGCAAGTTCAATTTTAGACTCACTAGCTAAAGATGTTAATGCGTGGACTATGTTTGCAACTCATTACCATGAACTTGTTCCTTTCTCATCGGTTTACCCCAACATCATTCAAATGCAGACAGAGGTTACAAAAGACAGAAAGGAAATACAATTTACACATAAACTTATTGAAGGAGCTTGTGGATCTTCCTATGGCTTAGAGGTAGCTAGGTTAGCTGGAATTTCTAATCTTCTTATCGAAAATGCAAAGGGTTTTCTCGAGCTTCAGGTTTCAAAAAATTGTGTGCCTGAAGAGAAAGAGCCAAAAGAAGAGGTTCAAGACAAAGTTCAAAACCTTCACAACGACATAGGAGATGAAATCATGAATCGATTAAATAATTTAAAATTAAACCGTATCACACCACTTCAAGCCTTAAATATACTTCATGATCTTGTGCTTAGAACAAAAAAAGCGCCAACAAATAGTTTATTTCATGATGGACAGTTGTTATTATAAGAGCTATTATTCATAGGTTTTTTTGACCTATATCTTGAAAGACCGAAAGTCTATTGTATATTTTAAGTCAAAGATCTAGACAATCATGGTTTTATTTTGACTTTATTGAGAGGATATAAAATGGTAAGCACTGAAAATGAAAAATTAAATCGAGATGAAAATATTGCTGAGTCAGATATTTTCACGTATGAAGAGTTGCTAGTCTTTAAACAGCACTTGACTGAAGAAAAAGCAAAAATTGTTCAAAAGGCGAAGCAAGCTGTTGAAAGTGGTTCAATAGCTTTAGATACCAATGAAATGATGGATGAAGTTGATTTAGCTTCTGCTACTATCGAACAAAACTTAACCTTTCGTCTTTTAGATCGAGAAAGAAAGCTTTTAACTGAGATTGAGCACGCGCTTCATAAAATCACAATAGGTGATTATGGTTACTGTGAAGGAACGGGAGAAGTTATACCCAAAAAACGGCTAGAACTAACTCCTTGGACAAAGCATAGCGTCAAGCATAAAGAGCATTTAGAGCGAGCCAAGAAATCAGGTCGAGGAGTTGGTGACGATGACTCCATGTAAGTTTTTATGACTCTTTCACAATGTAGAAGTTCGGATCTACTTTGTAGCCGTCAATAAGTTTTTGGCCAATCTTAATTTTTTCTTTCTCTTTAATTTCCCATTTAAGTCGTTCGTATTTTTCGGTAACAGCTTGTCTTAAACGAATATTCTCAGCAGATTCATCTAGAAGATAGTGCTCTAGTTTTGCTGCCAAGTGTTCAGAGTCTTGTGCTAAGATCACTTCTGCGCCTGCAAATCTGAGTCGTTCATCATGCTCTTTTAAAAAGTGAAGTAGTTTTTCTCCGCTATCTGGTGTTTTGTAGTCTCTAAGGTGGCAAAGAATATCGTAGTTTTTATCAACTTTGTTTTGATCAAACGCAACATCACCAAAGTCAAGACATGCTTCGAGAGCTTCTGCGATCTCATGAGAAGATGCAAGTTTCTCGTATATTTTTATTGGCCATGCTATTTTATCGGATTTTTTTAGGTGTGCAAGTAAGAGTGGTAAAGCGTCTGAACCAAAGCGTATTATACCTTTCATTGCTAATTCTTTTTCTCGCGTATCATAAATTCCATGATCAATGCTAAAGTTAAAGCGTTTGAGAAGTGCGTTGACACTTACTTCGATATCGTCAAGCTCGTTAAAAAACTCGAGAGAAGCCATTCGATCTTCACGGATAGCTTTTGGGTTTTGTAGTGTTTTTAAGTGACTTGAAATATTTCTTTTTCTTCTTTTTTCTTTGAAATCTGCGAACCATTGGAATATTGACACAGAAAATACCCTTCTATATAAGATAGATTTAATCTCGTTTTTAGTTTTATTAACCGTTTCTATTCATTTGGACAGTTTAAAGTGAATCGGCAATGTCGTCTATCTTTTTCGTTTGAATTTTAGTAAAGTACCAAGATTACAAGGACGTTTTTGATAATAGGTGGAATTAAATGAAGGTTGTATCGAAGGAAAAAGCTAATATTGCTGCAATTGTACTGGCTGCAGGTAGAGGTTCTAGGATGGGCTCTACCGTGGGCACGCCAAAAGTTCTCCGTAAAGTTGGAAATAAAACTATGCTATCTCATGTTTTAGATTCCTTAACTCAAACATCTTTGCATAATTTTTGTTTGGTACTCAGTAAAAACTATAAAGTATTTGAACCTTTTTTATCTAACTACCGCCATACGAATGTTTGCATTCAAGCTACAGCAAACGGTACAGCTGGTGCAGTTGCAGCAGCTTCAGTTAGTTTTGAGAATCAACCTGTTTGTTCATACTCTTCACAAGAGTTGCTTCGGGGGAAACCTTTTAAAAATAATCGCTATGTTTTGATTTGCAACGGAGACACGCCAGCTATCTCACCATCTTTATTGGAAAATTTCATCGATTTTTCCCTTAAAAATTCTTTCAAGTTGAATATTATCGGAATGAATTTACCGAACCCCTCTGGCTATGGTAGGCTGGTTCTTGAAAATAAAAAGTTAGTTCGAATTGTTGAGGAAAAAGATGCTTCTGAATCTGTAAAGAAAATATCTTTGTGTAACTCAGGTATTTTTTTTGCTGAAACAAATTTTCTTTTCTCTCTTCTTCAGGAAGTTCGTGACAATAATGAGCAAAATGAGTACTATCTTACAGATTGTATTAAGCTTGCAACAAACAAAAATGAAAATGTCGGGGTGTTTACAACAGATAAGTGGCATACGTTACTGGGGGTTAACACTCCAGAGCAATTAAATGATTTGTTGCTACATATGAATACTTAAATAGGAGTCTCTACCATGTGTGGTATTTATGGATATATTGGCTTCGATTCTTCGTCGAAAAAGATAATTGAAGGCTTAAGTAAGCTTGAGTATAGAGGGTATGACTCTGCTGGTATTGCTCTTCAAACAGGCAGTGATATTTTCATTAGTAAGCAGTGTGGTAAGTTAAGCGAAATACAAGGTGAGTTTTCTTCTTTGCCAGAAAAGTCTTTAAGTGGTATGGGGCACACAAGATGGGCTACACACGGTTTAGCAAATAAAGTTAATGCTCATCCACATAAAAGTAAAAATTTTACTATTGTCCATAACGGCATTATAGAAAACCACTCTACGCTAAAGAAAGATTTGATTGATAGAGGTTATATTTTTCACTCTGAAACAGACACGGAAGTTATTTTACACCTTCTAGAAAAAGAGTTTTCTCAGTGTAAATCTGTAATTGATGCAATAGATAATACTTGCTTACAGCTTGTAGGATCTTTTGCTCTTGGAATAATGTGTATTAAAGAACCTGACGCTCTTTTTGCTTTTAAACAGAACTCACCTATGGTTATAGGTGTTGGAGAAGATGAGTATTTTTTTGCTTCTGATGCGATTGCATTTGTTGAGGAAACAAGGCACGCACTTTTTTTGAAAGATGGTGAATTAGTTCGTCTAAAAAATAGTGCTCTTGATACTTACTACAAAGGTAAGTTAATGCCATTTAAAAAACCCACCCTTCTTGATCCAATAGCATATGATCATGGTAAAAATGGTTTTGATCACTTTATGCTCAAGGAAATATACCAGCAAGGGGAAGTTGTTCGGACTCTTATTAAAAAAATCTTTCCTAATATAGACCTTGGTTCTTCAAAATGGTTTGAGTCTTTGCAGTTGGATCTTTCACAAATAAACCAAATACATATTGTAGCGTGTGGTTCTGCTTATTACTCTGGTCAAGCCGTCAGTAATTTTATGGAGAAAACTCTCAATATTACTGTTTGTGTTAATCTAGCAAGTGAGTTTCGTTATCGTGAGCCTTTTTTGGATCAGGGAACTTTAGTTTTAGCTATTTCTCAGTCAGGAGAAACTGCTGATACGATAGCTTCAGTTGAATATGCAAAAAGTTATGGATGTAAAGTTCTTAGTCTTTGTAATACTTTGCACTCTTCTTTAACAAGAAGTAGTGATGCAACTATTTTTTTAGACGCAGGAAATGAAATTGGAGTCGCTTCAACAAAAGCTTTTACTGCCATGGTCTTCAACCTTTACGCTTTAACTGTTTTTATGGGGCGAAAGCTTTCAAAGATTTCTTTAAATGAATTTCATAATGAAGTAAAACAAGTTAATTTGATACCATCATATATAGACTTTTTGCTTGATAAAAAAGATGTGTATGAAGATTTAGCAAAGAAATATTCATCATTAAAAAATATTTTGTATATCGGCCGAGGAGCAAGTTATTCCATTGCTCTAGAAGGCTCATTAAAATTAAAGGAAATTTCTTATATCCACGCAGAAGCTTATGCAGGAGGCGAGCTAAAGCACGGACCTATTGCTCTGGTTGATAAGGATCTACTGATTGTTGCTATTGTACCTTCTTGTGATCAGCGTATAAAAATGTTATCAAACATCGAAGAGGTTTCTGCTAGGCAAGGTCGGGTCTTAGCTTTGGGGTCAGTAAATGATACTGAATTAAGAAATCTTTGCGAGGATTACATTGATTGTCCACAAGTTGACAATCCCTGCTTGCAAAGTATTCTATCTACAATACCTCTTCAGCTTTTTGCTTACTATGTATCTAAGCAAAAAGGTACTGATATAGACCAACCTAGAAATTTAGCTAAATCCGTAACCGTAGAATAGGTTTGTAGAAACCCATGGATGTTTTAAATAATAGAGATTTTAATCAAGTAATACCTTCGCTAGAAGATATAAAAAAGAAACTTAATCCGCAACAAAGCGAAGCTGTAAACCATAAGAACGGTCCTGCAGTTGTTTTCGCTGGAGCTGGTAGTGGTAAGACTAGAGTTATAACAACAAGAATAGTGAGTCTTCTAGAAGAAGGTTTTCGTCCGTCTGAAATCTTAGCTGTTACATTTACTAATAAAGCAGCGAAAGAGATGCGCCAGCGAATCGAAGAGCTAAGTCCGCTCGGGCATTTAGTTCATGTTGGTACATTTCATTCTTCTTGTGCTAGATGGCTACGAGAGTTTTCCAGTGATCTGGGGTTCACTTCAGAATTTACAATTTATGATGATAAAGACTCTTTACAAGCAATAAAAACTGTTTTGAAAGATCTTAATATAGAAAATGATGACAACCCGCCAAGAGAATATTTAAAAGCTATTGGAAGAGCAAAGACCCTTGCTCTACATTCAAATGAAGCTGAAAAATTTTCATTGGAGTACCCTAATATTTTCCCTCCAATGGGTGCGCAAGTTTATCAAAAATATCAAACTTACTTGGCAAATAGTAATGCTATGGATTTTAGTGATCTTTTGATGAATATGTTGCTTTTACTAAAACAAAATAGTCGCGTAAGAACTCTTCTACAAGAAAGGTACCAGCATGTGCTAGTTGATGAGTATCAAGACACAAATATGACTCAATTTTCTTTGTTGTCTCACATTTTAAATGAGAATAAAAACCTGTTTGTAGTCGGTGATGACGATCAGTCGATCTATAGCTGGAGAGGAGCTAACCCTCATAATATTATTAATTTTCAAGAACACTTTGCCGGTGCAAAAGAAATTAGATTAGAGCAAAATTATCGAAGCTCAGGTAACATTGTTAAAGCAGCACAAGCTGTTATTTCAAATAATAAGAAAAGAGCACCTAAGATGCTCTGGACTGACAACGACTTAGGTGACAAGTTATATTACCGACTAGAGTTTGATGGGGAAAGTGAGTCATGGTGGGTGACCGATCATATAAAAGATGAGTCTAGCCGGTTTTCTTTTCAAAATATTGCCATACTTTATCGGACAAATGCACAATCGCGTCAAATAGAAGATATTTTGAGGAAGCAGAACATACCCTATAGGATTTATGGATCTTTAAGATTTTATGACCGTTTAGAAATAAAAGATATTTTAGCTTACTGTCGTTTGCTTACAAATTCAGATGATTCCATTGCTTTTAGACGAGCACTCAATGTTCCAACTAGAGGTTTAGGTAACAAGGCTTTGGAGCAAATTGAACAGCTTTCTATGAGCAAAGATATTTCTATGATGGAAGCCGCTAAAGAAATAGTTAAAGATAAAGTACCGAGACTTTCCAGCAAGCTAAAAGAATTTGTAGACATGTATCAAAAAATAAAAAATTTCTCAGAGAATGAAAATATTTCTGATTTTATTCCATATCTTTTAGGTGCGATAAACTACAAGGCATATGTTCAAAAAAAATTCCCAGATCAATTACAAGACAAAATGTCAAATTTGCATGAATTAGCAACAGCTGTTAGTGAGTATGAGCAAGTGTCGCCTGGTGCCTCTTTATCCCAGTGGTTAAAAGATGTTTCATTGACAGAAACAGAAAAAGAAGAGGATGGTTCAGGAGGCGTCAGCTTAATGACTCTTCATTCAGCAAAAGGTCTAGAGTTCAAAAAGGTCTATATTCTTGGTCTTGAGGATGGTCTTATACCTCATGCGAATAGTCAAGATAGTGACGACGATCTCGAAGAGGAAAGAAGATTATTGTATGTTGGCATGACACGAGCAAAGGAAAAACTTTGTATGCTTTCTGCTAAGAAGCGTAGGATGTTGAATAACTGGGTTTGTTATTCTCCATCACGCTTTCTTAAAGATATCCCACCTAATTACTTTGCACAACAACCAACCTTATCCTCTTTTATTGAGTCTATTGAAGAAAATCCCGGAAGTCTTAACACTCATATCCGTGTAGGAAGTGATGTTAGTCATCCGACTTATGGAAAAGGTAAAGTCATTAAAATAGAGCAAGATTTTGGACTTATTAAAGCTGTTGTAGATTTTACTGATTTTGGGCTTAGGAAAATAAACAGTTCCCAGTTATCACCCGTAAAAAAAACGCAAAAGTTACGATACACTTATGACTTATAAAGAAATTTCCAGGTTTCTAAAAGGAGCTTGAATGGGCAAAACACTTGATGTGACAATTTTGGGTTCAGGGACATCAACCGGAGTACCTGTTATTGGCTGTAGCTGCCAAGTGTGCAAAAGTACAAATCCTAAGAATAAAAGGTCTAGATCTTCAATTTTGATTCACCATAGACCTTCTGATCAAGTGATACTTGTTGACACAAGTCCTGATATGAGAATGCAACTTTTGCGTGAGAATGTTTCTAGAGTTGATCATATTTTATATACTCACACACATGCGGATCACCTTCATGGCTTCGATGACTTAAGAGCACTATTTTTTCATATGAAACGGCCGATTCATTGCTGGGCCAAGCCTGAAGATATTGTCGATATTAAAACAAAGTTTTCCTACGCTTTCAAAAAGACAAATTATACAGGAGCGATACCTCAGGTCATCTTACATGAGATCACTGAACAAAAATTCTATCTTAACTCTCTTGAGGTAGAATGTATAAAGTTACCTCATGGTGCTATGGAGTCATTGGCTTTTAAAATTGGAAAATTTGCATATGCCACAGATTTTAAATCTTTTTCCTCAAAAGATAAAGATATGTGGAAAGGTCGTGTTTCACATATGATCGCTAGTAGTGCAACAAAAAAACCTCATCCGAGTCACAGTTGTTTAGCAGAAACTCTGAGCCTTTTTAAGGAGCTCAAAGTTGAAAAATCTTTTATAACACACATGTCACATGATTTTAATCAAGATGAAGAAAAAGAACTTGTACCCGAGAATGTTTTTCTGTCTTTTGATGGATTAAGTTTTAGTTTGTAATTTTCGTTAAGATTACTTTGAGGAGCGTGTATGATTATTGGAGTCCCTAAAGAAATAAAAGTACGTGAAAATCGAGTTTCACTTGTACCTGGAGGGGTTAAAAGCTTATGTTCCCTTGGCCATAAGGTTTTTGTAGAGAAAGATGCTGGTCTTGGAGCTGGAATCAGTAATGATAATTTCGTTCAATCAGGAGCTCAGATTATTGCCTCTGCTGAGGAGGTTTGGGGTTCTGCCGATATGATTATTAAGGTAAAAGAGCCTATAGTTCAAGAGTACCCACTGCTTAAAAAAGATTTAATCCTCTACACGTACCTTCATTTAGCTGCAGATAAGAAATTGGCTAATGTTTTATTAGAAAAAGAAGTTTCATCTATAGCTTATGAAACTATAGAATTTCGAGATGGTAGCTTACCTCTTCTTAAGCCTATGAGTGAGGTGGCTGGAAGAATGTCTGTCCAAGTTGGTGCTAAAGCACTAGAAAAAAGGAATGGTGGTAAAGGAATTTTACTGGGTGGAGTTCCTGGTGTTAAACGTTCTCGAGTCGTCATTATTGGTGGTGGAGTCGTTGGAATAAATGCGGCCAAAATCGCGGTTGGTATGGGTGCTATAGTTTCTATACTTGATGTAGATCAGAGTCGCTTAGCTTATCTTGATGATATCTTTGGTAATCAGGTGAATACAATAATGTCCACACCTGAAACAATTGAAGAGCATGTTTATCAATCTGATCTTGTTATTGGTGCTGTCCTTGTTACTGGTAATAAGGCTCCAACTTTAGTGACTGAAAAAATGGTAGAGAAAATGGAAGAAGGATCCGCTTTAGTTGATGTTGCTATTGATCAAGGAGGGTGCATTGAAACGATAAAACCAACAACTCACGACAAACCAATCTATAAGTTACATGGCGTAAACCACTATGGTGTTACAAATATTCCGGGAGACGTTCCCGTAACAAGTACCTATGCTTTAACAAATGTGACTCTTGGGTATGCATTAAAAATTGCGGATTTAGGCTTAGAACCAGCTCTTGCAAGCTCAAAACCTCTGAGATTTGGTTTAAATACGTATAAAGGGGTAACAACACACCCAGCTGTTGGTGAAGCTCTAGGACTTAAATATGAATTACCTCAATTTAGTAGCTAACCTTATTTTGAAAAGATCATTTTTATTTTATTGAATCTATTGCGGATAAAAAGAATAGCTTTCTCTTTTTGTCAAACCTACCTTCAACATAAAGAGTATTCAATTGATGGTTAATTTTTTCTTTGAATGCTGTTTTAAAAAAAACAATCTGTAATCTGGATCCTTGTCGATCTTTAACTAGGATTTTACATTTTATTTCGCATAGATCTATATCCTTTTTGTTATAGAACAGTGGGCCTAGTCTTGCCTCTTCTCTACCTGACTGGGCAGCATCTATAATACTGGAAAAAGTTTTAAGTTGATTTTTGTTTTCTTTTAGCCTTGATTTTGGAAGGCTTATTTGTTTTTTTTTAGTAGTTTTTTGGGCAAATGTGGAAGATATTTTTTTCATATTTTCAATGAGTTCAAGATCAATGTTTTCGAACTGCATTTCTACTTTTGGGCTGACGAGGCCTGAGAAATTTTTGAAACTAAGTAGCTGCGGTTTCCATTTCTTTAGCGTAACAATTAAGATAAAAAATACCACTGTTAAAACTAGAGATAAAAGTATCTGTTTTGATATTCTTGCCTTTTTCATCCTGGAATTTTCCTTAGCTTAAACAAACATAAACCAACTTTATTTTTATCGGTAAAAAATCCAACTTATTGATCTAAATATTTTATTTTTTTTTCAATTAATTTGTTATGTTATGTTTTTTGATTTGTTTTAAAGGAGTTTTAGATTTTGACTTTATTTTTGGGTGTATATGTTGTAAAATGATAATTGAAACTAGTAGTGTAAATTAAATAAGATAAATTCCTTATGAAAATTAATACCAATGAATTGCAGCTTAATGAGCCCATGACTATTAATGTCACTGGCCTTGAAACCTGGTTGCAACCATTATATGAGCATTTTAAAAATGAATGTCAAAGTGTGAACACTCACCGTTTAACAGGTAACATTAAACTAGAAAGAATTGGCGACTCTCAACTGAAAGTGTATGGTCTTGTCTTCTATAGCCCAATGGTTTCTTGTGACAGGTGTTCAGAGACTTTTCCTTGGGAAATTAACGAAAAACTTCAATATTATTATCAAGATCAAGTTTTCTGTGATAAAACTTTGGAAGGTTCAAAAAGTCAAGGAAATAGCTTTTTACAAGATGGTCAGTTTGATTTGTTTGCATTAATAAACGAAACGATTGTTGTTGCTGTCCCATATCGAACAGTCCCTAAGGTGGAAGATGATGATTCTTGTAGTGTTTGTCACATGAACACAGCTTCCTCGCAAGTCTATTCCTCAAAGGCCGCGGCAAGTGATGCGGTCGATAAGTCTTGTCCGTTTTCTTGCTTGAAAACATACAAATTCCAGCGATAAAGCTGATAAAAAATTTTTCTATTCTTTCTAAAAAAAAACAAAGCTAAAAAAAAACAGCCTGTTAACAATAATTTTATCTACTTGCTTTAATTTGTGCTTCATTTCTTTTTTGAAATTAGCTCTTTTTTTTTCTTTTTTACTGTTTTTTTTTACTAGCATTTATATTTATTTACCGGTACCTTAGTCCCTAATTTCAACGATCCCAGCCTTGGTTAAAGGCTAATGACCGACTTCGTAATTGATCGGTGTGTCGTTTTGTTTTGGCGACATTAAGTGAAGTCGTATGTGCAACCATCATTAAGAAAGGTAAAAAAATGGCTGTAACTATTAATATGAGAGAATTACTTGAAGCAGGATCACACTATGGTCACCAGTGTCGACGTTGGAACGCCAAAATGCGTAGCTATATTTTTGGTGAGCGTAACGGTATCCACATCATTGACCTGCAAAAAACAGTCAGTTCTTTAAAAAAAGCTTGTAAATTTGCTGAAGAAATTGTTGCTAGGAAAGGTCAAGTTTTATTCGTCGGAACAAAGCGTCAGGCTCGATCTCTTATTGCAGAGGAAGCTTCGCGTTGCGGAATGTTTTATGTCAACTATCGTTGGTTAGGTGGGACATTGACAAACAACCAGACGATGAAACAAAGTATACATACTCTAAAAAAATTAGAAAAAATGTCAACAGATGGTACCTATGAGAAGTTGACAAAAAAAGAGGCTCTTAATTTTGAGAGACTTCGTGAGAAACTTGAGAGAAACTTAGGTGGAATTAAAGATATGAGGGGGTTACCGGATGCTGTTTTTGTCTGTGATGCCCATAAAGAGCATATTGCTATAAAAGAAGCGAAGAAACTAAATATTCCGATTATTGCTATTGCTGATACAAACGCTGATCCCGAAGGCATAGACTATGTTGTTCCTGGTAACGATGATAGTTTAAAATCACTTAAACTTTTCACAAAAACCATTGCAGAAGCTTGCTTAAGCGGTAAGAATCTTCAGAACCAGTTTCAAGATAAAGATGAGAAAAAAGAAACGAAAGAAGGCACCATCTACGATCAAGAAGGTCATACTGTAAAAGTTATGAAAAAGAAAAAAGAAGCTTAAATACTAGCGGCTTTGTTTAATCAGATTTTTACGGATCAAAAATAAGAAATAAAAAAGAAAGGAATAACCAATATGACAATATCTGCACAACAAGTAAAAAAGTTACGTCAGTCTACTGGAGTAGGCATGATGGAATGCAAAAAAGCTTTAGTTGAAAATGAAGGTGACATGGAAAAGGCTATTCTTTGGTTGCGAGAAAGAGGTATGTCACGCGCAGCAAAGAAGACAGGAAGAACTACGGCAGAAGGCCTTGTTGTTTATAGTATTGATGAAGAAAAAAGAGCTGCAGCTATTGTTGAATTAAACTGTGAAACAGACTTTGCTGCGAAAAACGCTGACTTCCAAAACTTTGCTAAACTTCTTGCTAAGTCAGCCCTCAACCATAAAACAAAAGACTGTGATTCTTTGAACGCTGTTTCCCTTGATGGTAGTGAAACTGTATCTTATCAATTGACTCAATTAATTGCTAAAATTGGTGAAAATATCTCTTTAAGAAGAGTTCAATACCTTGAGCTAGGTCAAAATGGAGCAATCTTTGGTTACAATCATATGGGGGGAAAGATTGGAACTCTAGTTTGTTTAGAAGGACAAGAACAGTCTGAGCTTCAAGATTTAGGTCATGATCTTGCTATGCATGCAGCTGCTTCTGCACCAAAGTACTTAGACAGAACAAGTGTTAGTACAGAGGAGCTTGAGCAAGAAAAAGATTTAGCGCGCAAAAAGCTTTTGGACGAGGGGAAACCTAAGGATTTAGTTGAAAAGATTGTTATGGGACAGATGAGCAAGTTTTATTCAGAAATTTGTTTTGTCGATCAACCGTTCGTTAAAGAAGCAAAAATGTCAGTTGCAAAGTACATAAAACAAGTTGCACCAAGTGCTAAGCTTGTTTCTTACGTTAGATTTCAGCTTGGTGAGGGAGTTGAAGTCAAAAAGCAAAATTTTGCTGAAGAGGTTCAGTCTCAGTTGAAATAGTTGTAAATTATTTCTCCTTGCGAAAAGTAGGTTTCTGTTTTGATAACTGATTATTAAACCAATTAGGTTTGAAAAGAGGAATATGACTAAGATCAAATACAAGCGAGTTTTGCTCAAACTCTCCGGTGAGCTTCTTGGCTCAACAACTAAGTTTGGGCTTGATAAAAGTCAAATTGAGCTCTTCGCAGGAGAGATTTCAACCTTGCAAAGTAGGGGAATTCAAACTGCTGTCGTTATCGGTGGTGGTAACTTTTTTAGAGGAGCCCAAGCCTCAGAGTTTGGTATGGAACGATCAGCTGCAGACTATATGGGTATGCTAGCAACTTGTATCAATGGCTTAGCACTACAAGCTGTACTTGAGAATCGTTATAAAATTCATACTCGTGTAATGACATCTATTCACATGCCCGAGCTGGCCGAGCACTACATCCGTAGAAAAGCTGTTAAACATCTCACCAAAAATCGAGTTGTTATTTTTGCAGGAGGAACAGGAAATCCTCTCTTTACCACAGACACAGCAGCTGCATTGAGAGCTCGTGAAGTTGGCTGTGAGGTGATTTTAAAAGCCACTAAGGTTGACGGAATTTATGATCTTGACCCTAAAAAGCACAAAAATGCTAAGCGTTTTGATAAATTAGATTACCTTCAGGTTATTTCAAAGAAGCTACAAGTAATGGATGCTACGGCTATAACTATGTGTATGGAATCGAGTCTTCCCATACTTGTGTTTAAAGCAGATTACCCTGAAAGTGTTATTGGTGCCCTTGAAAACCCTAAACTCGGAACTATTGTAAGCTAAGAGTGAAAAATAGAAAATTTTTTTAAGCAGAGGCGAATATGGATAAGATTCTTGAAGATTGTAAACTCAGTATGGAAAAAGCTTTATCAAGCTTAGACAAAGAACTTTTGAAAGTAAGAACAGGGCGGGCTTCTACTACTATTCTTGAAGGTATACGTGTAGATTACTATGGAACACCAACGCCAATAAATCAAGTAGCTTCACTCTCTGTTCCTGATGCTCGAACAATCTTTATTACACCATTTGAAAAAAAACTTTTGAGCGATATTGAAAGAGCAATACAGAAAGCGGATATTGGTATTCAACCAAACAATGATGGGAATATTTTACGTTTGCCAATTCCTCAGTTAAGTGAGGAACGTCGAAAAGAAATCGCCAAGTCAATTAAAAAAATTGGTGAAGATTCAAAAGTCAGCTTGAGAAAGGCTCGACAAGACTCAAATAATGTAGTGAAAAAGCTTAATAAAGATAAAGAAATCAATGAAGATGACGTTAAATCTTTTATGAAAAATATCCAAGATATTACAGATTCTTATGTTAAAAAAGTTGAAGAAAAGGTGATAAAAAAAGAAAAAGAGATCCTTACTCTTTAACAAACAACTTGAGATATTGACTCTGCCGTTATGATTCTTTTGATGTGTAAAAAAATGGTGGAGAATACCGGGATCGAACCGGTCACCTCATCGCTGCCAGCGATGCGCTCTACCAGATGAGCTAATTCCCCCCATTCTTAACAAACGTCTAGCACAGCATATCTTAATGAATCAAGTGTTAAATTTTCCTCCCCCTAGAAAACAAGGTTTTTATATAATACATTATATAAAAACAATCTTTGCAAACAAAACTAGGGGAAACACTGTATGTTCGATAATCTATCATTCAATAAAAATTTAAAAAGCAGCAAAAGTAAATTTTTACTCATTGCTGGGTTCTTATCTATCCTAGGAATTTTTTTAGGTACCTATGCAACTTTTCATCATATGGAGGTAAAGTCTCATGGATCTACAGAAGCTGCTTGTAATATAAATAGTCAGGTTAGTTGTGATAAGGTTGCAAAGAGTGCTTATAGTGAGTTTCTGACTTATCCACTTGGCGTTTGGGGGGTTAGTTTTTTTCTTGGTCTTCTTATTTTAACTCTTTTGTCTTCTTTTAGTGTTATTTCATTTTCTTCCTATTACACATCTTACTTCGTTCTAGCTATTATAGGTGTTCTTGTCTCTTTAATCTTAGCTGGAATATCTTTTTTCTCACTGTCATCTTTGTGTTTGGTTTGCTTAGGTGTTTATCTTGTCTCATTATTACAACTTGCTCTTACTCTTTATACTATGAAGATATTTACTCCTTTGAGTCTTAGTTTTTCGTCAGGTTTAAATTTTTTGATTCCTCTACTTGCATTAGTTTTGAGCTTCATTTTATTTGATTTTGTTTATCCGAAAGAGTCGAATAAGTTAAATCTTGATTTAAAATCACCAAGATTCAGCAGCGAGACTTATGATATTCCTATCGTAACTTCCCGTTTTGCGCCCAGTGGTGAAGATTATGTTTTGGGTTCTAAAAGTGCAAAAGTTACTATTGTTGAGTTTGCTGACTTTCAATGTTCTGCATGTAAAAGAGCCGGCGAAAATTTAAAGAATATTCAAAACGAGTTTGGAGAACAGGTCCAATTAGTATTTAAAAACTACCCTTTAGATCAACAATGCAACTCAGCTGTTCGAAGAAAATTTCACCAGATGGCTTGTGAAATTGCATTTTACGCAAGATGTGCAGGGACTTATGGAAAGTTTTGGTTATTTCATGACTTGGCGTTTTCGAACCAAAGAAACTCCAACAAGAAGACAGTTACAACTTGGTTAAAAAATATTGGTATTTCAGACGAACAAATCAAAAGTTGTCGTAATAATGAAAATTATAATAAGAAGCTTATTGAAGATATTGCCTTGGCAAACGATTTGGGAGTACAATCTACACCAACAATTTTTGTCAATGGTAGAAGGTACTTTGGCAGTATAGGGTCGGATTTAAGAGAAGATGTAAAGAAACTTTTACAGCAAAAATTTTAGGACTTTAGATTACTTGTTAGCGATCTTTCTTAAAAA
>PASJ01000072.1 GCA_002711925.1 Pseudobdellovibrionaceae bacterium
ACCTTCAATTAAGATATTAAGAAGATTCACATTTAGTAGACAGTTTTTAAAATATTCATCTTTATACTGTTCTAAGTTTTCACTGAGTGGCAAAAATATATTGTCTGAGCTTTGATTATAAGCTTGACTAACGGCAAATTCTACATCTGATGTATCTTCTTCACAAAGAGCATCAATGAAACAACTTGCAATAGTAAAAGAGATTTTGTTCATCAGGTTCACCTTTGCTTCTTCATCATCTTCTGCATACTTTGCAATCCAATCTCTTTGACGATTTCGCCGAGAAAAATTTTCAGAAGCATCTAATTTTAGAATACTTAAACTTGTTACAAAAGAAAGTAATAAATATTTTTTTTTCATAGCATTAACTATCCTTAATTTTAATTTTTATCTTTAAACAAAAATAAATATAGGGTTTACAGGTTTTTTATGCTCAGACCAATGAGACTCTCAACAATCTCTACTGTAATAATAAGATGATTCACAGACTGAAAAATATGACAGACTTTTAACGGCGAATGTATCTTGATTTTTCCCAGTAGAGATGATGCATTCTTTCGGATGATCTTTTATAAAATTTTCTAATTGACCAAATTAAGTAGATGAACACTCTGATTCTTTGTCTCCTGCTGCAGTTGCCAATGCTGAATTATTTCTTAATAAAATTAATAAGGTATAACTTATTTCTCTCACCGTAACCTCATATATATTATTTATTATAGTAAATTGAATTTCTTAGATCCTATAAAGTAACAAAATATAAAAGTAAAATCAAGCGGCAAGAAAGGGTCTGAAGAGTGATGAACTTTTGTGGTGTAATTATAGTCTCTTAAATAAAAAACAGATTAATTATATGACAAAATTTTACAAATGATTCATTTAGTAAAGAGTGACATGATCTGATCGGGCAAAGAAAGTTATCTTATAAAATAAAAATTTCGGCTAGATAATATAAAGTTTGACAAAAAGAAACTTAAGATATTTGAAACCTAAAGCTTTAAAAGGAAATAATGGAAATACCTTACAAAATGTTGAAAAATGAAACTTTAAATGAAGTCATCAAAGATTATATCTTTCGAGAAGGTACAGATTACGGCCACAAAGAATGGACCTTAGATGAAAAAATACAACAAGTTCTTACTCAAATTAAATCTGGAAAAGCTAAAATTATTTTTGATCCAAAAAGTAGTTCATGTACTATAATTGATTTTAAAAATCGAAAAAGTTTTGTAAAAATACTTTAAAATAAAAGTCACAAAAATTTAAGCCGTGATGTTTTAAGCTTTCCTCACAATTTTTCTATATCACCTCATTTTTAAACTAATGACGACTGAAGCACGCCCCCTAGAACAATAGGGGGCGTGAATATAAAAAAGACAAGTAAAATTACCTTTTCCCATTTTGATCGAGCAGGAACTTACCATACAAAATCTCTAAATCAGTTGCACTTTCAATATCTTTCATAGAAACCTTATTTCCAACATCGTGAGTTGTATAGATAATTCGAATTTCTTTATATAGAATAATTATTTCAGGATGGTGCTGCTTTTGTTCAGCAAGATTTGCACATTGATTTACGAATTTCACACCCTGTAAATAATCGGAAAATGAAAAGGTTTTTTCTATTGAGCCATTTTTATACTTCCAGTCTTTTAAATTAAGCATCGTTTGACTTATCTCATCTTGAGAAAGTTCTTTTATAACTTTATTTTTATGATTGTTGCTTTCCATATTATTTTCTCCTAATGTAAAAACACTTTTACAGCATACAAAAAAAGTAAAAAAACTAAATAAAAAATACCGCAATTATTCACCCCTTAGAAGTTAAAAGTTATTTTTCTCAAAATTATTAAATTCTTTATATTGTCTTAATTCGATTTTAATAAATTATAGATATAAATTATAGTAACTTTAGACAAAAGAGGTCTCAATGAAAACTAGTCTTTCATCTTTTATTTATCAGACAATAGATCAAGATGGAGGACAAACAAACTATTCAACAGACGATGCAATTGAATACCTTGAAAACTATAAGAAAAATGAACAAGCTGACTTTTGGATATTAAACTTACCTCCCGAAAGAGCAGTAGAATTTTCTTATACGGCAAAGAAAACATCAAAAACAAAACCACAAAAAGATTTTGATTGGTTAGCCTTAGTCCCTGGAGATATAATTTATTACCGCGGAGCATTTGGACTAAAATCAGCGATACACTGGGGAATTTATGCAGGCAACGGATATGTTATTGAAAGGTGGCGTAATGAAAAAAACTATAAAAAAGGCGATGTTGTCTTAAATTCTGTTGCTTTGTTTGGTACTGACAAAAGCTATGTCTTAAGCTGGAACAATCGTCATTTTTTCAATTCATGCCTTAACTTACAAAAGAAAGCAGAAGGTCTCTTAAAACAAGAGGTTAATCGCTACAGATACATATACAAGGCACAAAATACTCGAGTTAAACTGCAAAATTTAAGGGAAAGCCTTGTAAGAGTCGGAGAACAAGATAGATATCACCTTTTAACACAAAGCTGTAGCCATTTTGTATCTGAGGTCATAAGAGGCTATAAGACAAAAAATTTTATAACTCCCTTTCTTCAAACAATAGATATTCTTTTACAAAAAAAACACCCAAAACAACTGAGATTTTTATAAATCGATACTTTTCTTAAAACAAAAAAGAAGATTTTTTGACAAAGATTAAAAGCTGATTCACCATAGTCATTATTTTTATTTATAAATTTATAGGCATATATTTTTATGCGTTATATTCATTAAAAGCACAAAATATATACCCTCTAGCTTTTTTTTAAAAAAAATTCCATTAAATCAATTCAAGTTAAAAAAGGAGAAAAAATGAATGACAATCTTCAAACATCTTTTGAAGAAAAAGAACCTATCTTACTCAGTGATAATCTTTCTAGACCAAGAAAAAAACGAAAGCTCAACCTATCACAAACTATAGGTCCGGGCTTATTGATGGCTGGAGCTGCTGTTGGTGTTTCACACCTCGTACAATCCACAAGAGCAGGGGCTAACTTTGGTCTACAACTTCTACCTCTGATAGTTCTAGTCAACATTGCTAAGTATCCATTTTTTGAAATTGGACACCGTTTTACAGCTTCCACTGGAAAATCTCTCTTAGATGGATACAACTGTTTAGGAAAAAACTACTTAAGACTCTTTCTTCTGTTAAACTTATTTGTTTCTACAGCTACAACTGCCGGAGTTTTGTTTGTAACGGCCTCTATAGGAGCAGAGCTTATAAATTATAACAATACCTTTCACTTAAGTTTTTTTATTCTTGTTGCGTGCTTAGTCATCCTTTCTCAAGGGTCCTACGGTGGTCTTGATATCATAATGAAGATTATAATGTGTATTCTTGTTTTTACGACTATACTTACTTTATCTTTAGCCATTAAAATTGGGGGGCAAAGAGCACTGATGTCTTCACCTGATTCACCATGGACAGTTTCAAACCTTCCTTTTCTTCTTGCACTGATGGGGTGGATGCCTGCTCCTATCGAGCTTTCTGTGTGGCAATCCTTATGGTTCAAAGAAAGAGATCATAAAAAAAACTATAAAACATCACTTACAGAGGCCAAAATTGACTTTAACTTAGGGTATTTTCTGACCTTGAGCCTTGCCTTATCTTTTCTTGGACTAGGTGCTTGTGTAATGTTTCAAGTCAGCAGTGGGTTCCCAAGCTCTGGAGTGGATTTTGCACAAACTTTTATCAACATGTATACCCAAAGCATAGGTGAGTGGCTTCGTCCATTTATTACTGCAGCATCTTTCACTGCCATGTTTTCAACGTGTCTTACAGTTATCGATGCATACCCTCGTTCATTGTCTGAGGGTCTTGTGATTTTAACAAGGAAAAAAGAAAAAAAATCCAGAACTAATTACTGGATTTTTATGACCATAATCTTAATAACTTCACTGATCGTTATGAGCTTTTTTGGTAAAAATTTGAAAAATATTGTTGACTATGCAACGATAATTTCATTTATAGCAGCACCTATTTTTGCATTTTTGAACTTCAAGCTTATCTATTCAAAATTTACTCCTAAAAAATATCAACCAAACATCTACTTTAAAGCTTTAAGTCTTTTTGGCTTGTCTTTTATGACGTTATTTTTGATTTTATTTTTATTAACTTTATTTTGAGTTTCAATATTATTTTTAGCCGTTTTTCCCCGAAACATAAAGCACAACTCGAAGAGTATATACCCTTGTATTTATTGACATAAAAATTTTAAAGTCTCTAAAACTACGGTTTAATTATTTTATTAGTTATCTTCTATAATTCACTAAAAATAAGGCTAATAAAAATATTATAATATTTAGTAGTTTCTTTATCGTTTTTTTAATCAATATCTACAATACCTTAGAGCTAAGCGCTTGATTTTTTTTTGTATTTGTCGTAGTCTACTCAAAATTAAATCTTTCGAGAAACTGGAGTTAATATGAAAATAAAAAATATTATTTTTTTAATTACTATAATTTCGTACCTGGCACCTTTTCCATCGTATGCCTCAGGTTCACCTAGTGTTTCATCCGTTAAACCGAAAAGGGAACAAAAAAGGCTTGAAGAAGAAGGACTACTTAACTTTCGCAAATGTTCAATAGTTGCTGGGACTTTAGTTGGCTGTGTACTCCTTGAAAAGAATATGAGTGAAACAATTGCGTTATCATCACTTTTTTTAATAACAAATTTTTTTATAGAAAAAAGTTTTCCAAGTGAAAAGAGTGAAATAGATAAATATGATCAACTATCAAGTTCATGGGGAGCTCGCTCATTTGATCAGCAAATTGAAGAAGCCCAAAAAATTGAAGAAAATAAATTTGAAAATGAAGATCTTAATATAGATGACCTAGATGATGATTATGATGAAAAGGAAGAACAAGATGATTTTAAGTCACTAGACATTGCCGTTGTTTTTACTGATCCAATTAATCCCGATAAAAAGATCGTACATCAAGAAGTCCATAAAGGCTCTGTCTCTGAAACAAAATTTAAAAAACCCTATGGATGGAACTATGAGACTCAAATTAAATATCACATAGATGGACAAATAGAAAAAGAAGATTTAACAAAATGGCAGGTTTTTCTACTCAACGGCATAGAAGAAGAAAAAAGAAATTTTATTATAAGCAAAGGGACTGCCGTGTTTGAATCGGAAGTAAAAGTAGGCCAAAAAGGAGAAAACCTCAACCCTAAATCAATGATAGCTACTTTTAAGACATCAACAAAATTATCACTACCAGATGGTAAGGTTTTTCGATACGAAACAAATTTTGATATTACAGATCCTTCCAAACTAAAAAAATAAGAAAAGATTACAACAAGACATGTCACATAAAAAAGAAAAAAAAAGTAGAAAAAGATATTCCTATAAGTACGATTTTAACAAAAACCTAGATAAGACTATCTTTATAAAAAAATCCTTAATTAATGGTGCTGGTATAGGAGCTTTTGCCAAGACTCATATACCAAAAGGAAAAAAAATTGGTGAATATAATGGTAAAATATTAAACCAAAAAGAATACGAAAATCTCGACGACAAATCATATGTTTTCGAAGTGACCAAAAAAGTTAACGGAAAATACTACTTATTTTATATTGATGCCCAAAAAGGGGATCTGCTCAGGTTTGTCAACGGGGCAATAAATGACAATCAAAAAAAAATTATTAATGTTGAATCTTACCAGTATGGGGAAAAGATTTTTTTTAAGGCAACAAAAAATATCAAAGCACTTCAAGAGCTAATAATTGATTACGGTGACAATTATTGGGAAGATTAATTTTTTTTATTCAATTATTTTTAATCTTTTAAGTTAATTTAGAACTCATATCTAACAGATTTTTTATTACCTAATTTTTAAACAAATTTTTGTCAAAAACTAAGATCAATAATGTCTATTTACAAAATAAAGCTTAAAATGCAAGCAAAATCTAGCACAAGCTGTCTTATTCTTTTTAGATAATAGTAAAAAATTCCATGTTTATAGAAGATCTGTGGTCATCTTATGTTTAAGATAAAAATTAGCAAAAATAGTCAAAGAATCAACTTGCCCAACAACTTCCAATATGTTATCAACTTTTAACTGTATTCAAAACATAATAAACTTTACCAATAAGATAAAGTTTAGTTATCTAGGTAATTACCGCAAAGCTTAATGGCTTTGACATTTTAAAAAGATATAAAATAAATATTTTTAAAATGAATTTCTCTCATAGGTTAAAGATAAATGATAAAGCATTTTCTAGTTTTTTTTATTCTTTTTTCTCTAGCACACGACTTTAAAATTTCGAAGCATTATCTTTCTGCTGGAGAAAATAGTGAAGTTAAATATCCTCAAAAATTAGAAGATAAATATAAAGTTTTTTTGATCAACTGGACACCAAATAATAATATCTGTTCTCATACGCAATGGTTTTTCCTCGAGTCTTTTATGGGACGACGCTATGTTCACTCCACTTTGATGATTTGCCCTTTTAAATCTGGAAAAAATATTCCAAAATTTGATCTAGAAAAGGGATTTTTAAATGAAGAAGCGGAGGAAAATGACCATTATTTAAGTTTTCCTGATGGCAATCGTTTTGTATACTTAAAAGATGGAACAAATGTACGTTCTGTCATAGCTGAAATTTTAGTTCTACCGCTTGTCACAAGAGAAGATGTGGAACGATATAAAGAAAATATTTATATTCCTCACTACGAATGTCCAAAAGATTGTTGGGCAATGTCAGACACCAAAAGAAGAAAAGAATTACAAGAAATAAGGAAAAGAATTAATAGCTTCTTCTCATCCAAACGAGCACTCCAATTTAAAAAGGAACTAGAAGGTCTTCCTCTTGACGAGTTTAATAGTCTTTTTGATAAATATCAAGAAATTGATTTAGAAGCAATTTCTCCCGCTGAAATATTAATTTATCAACACTATTTAAAATATAGACTTTCATATAACCTAAGACGAAATTCTTGTGCAACTGCTGTCACAAAATCACTTTGTTCACTTTATGATACAGATCCAAATATTTCAAATCATATTTTTCAATTAAAAAACATGCCTCCAGAAAAAGTTAGTCCTCAGCTATTAATCAGAATATTTAGAGAAATTTTTCCAAAAGATTCAACTATTTATTTAATTAAAAAGAAACAAGATGAAATTCAAATAGAAAAGACATCAAATTTTTTGCCAATTGGCCACAGACCACATATTATAGCAGCATCAATCTTCACTTTATCTATTCTTACTTATATCTTACCAACCTATATTAGTAGCAATAAAAATTAAATTTTTATTCAAATAAAAAATTTAATAAAGTAAAAAGAATCAAATTATATCTATCTATTACCATTGAATTTTACACAGTATCTTATAAAAAATTATCTTTTGATTATAAAAAATTGATATAATTTATTTTTCTACTTAATTTTATCTTTATACAAATAAAAAAATTATTATGTGTAAAATAACAAAGCTAGTTTCAATATCATAGTACTTTACGTAAATTTTTTATCAATATTAAAAAGTAAAAAAAAAGTTAGCTTTAGTCGGAGCAAAAAAAATATCCTTAATTATTAAATTATTTTTAAAACAAACCGAAAAAAAAAAAAAAAACAATAGATAAAAAAAGGATACAATAATTATGAAAATAAAAAAAATGTTGAATATATATATAATAATAACACTGAGCCTCTTTTCATATGATTCACTTTCCAAGGAAAAAAACAGTCAAGAAAACAATAAAAAAAGGGTTCAAACACTTAAAGAAAAAAAAGAAAAGCTTGAGCTTGAACAAGCAATAAGAGAACTTGAGTTTAAGAAAAAAATCAGTGAGCTAACAAATGAAAAAAAAGTACTTGAACTTGAAAACAATCTTTTGTTAGAAAAACATAAAAAAGAGACATCACTCTTGTCACAAAAAGAAAAGAAACTTAGCTTAGAACAAGTCGTTGATAAAAAGATATTCCAAGAGAAGATTAGACAACTTAAACAAGAAATTGAGAGACAGTCATTAGAGAACGAGAAACTCACCCAAAGTAATTTTGAACTTATTAACACAATGAAAATTGAAAGTAAAAAATTAGAACATGAATTAAACATGGCAACTATGGAAAGAAAAAAGCAAAGACAAGAAGTCGAAAAATTAACAATAGATATTGAAAAAAGAAGTAAAAAAGAAGTTTGGTTAAAAGAAACGAATAAAGAAATCTCCTATATGGAAGATCCCTATAAGGAAGATATATTAAGAATAACAGATAGAAGAATTCAACTTAACGGTTCTATTGTTTATGGCACTGCTCAATATATAACAGAAAGAATTCACTTTTTCAACAATAAATCTAATACTCTTCCTATCTTTATAGTTATTGACTACAGCCCTGGAGGGTCTGTTATGCAAGGTTATAGGATTGTTAAAGCTATGCAAGCAAGTCTTGCACCAGTCTATGTTGTTGTTAAATCTTTTGCTGCGAGTATGGCTGCGGTTATTGCAACAATGGCTGATAGATCCTTTGCATACAAAAATGCAATTATTTTACACCACCAACCATCTAGTAGAAACAGAGGTAACTTGACCGAACAGAAGGAAAGCGTGGAAATTTTCGAGGAATGGGCAAAAAGATTACACACTCCAGTTGCTAAAAAAATGGGGTTAAGTCTTGAAGAATTTTATCAGAAAATGTACCAAGCAAACTCTCAAGGAGATTGGAAAGAGTTCGCAGATAATGCTCAAAAATTAAAATGGATTGACTTTGTCGTAGATGAAATACGAGAAGAAGGAATAATAAAAAAACCAAAATCTCATTCGCCAAGATCAAGAAGAAGAATTTTCAGAGCGATTACAGAAGAAAATGAAAATCCTGTTAATATTCATAATAAGGAAGATTTAATTTTTGAAGACTTCTCAAAACTTCCTAAACTTAAAGCTTTTGATATGTATTTTATATATAACACAGATAAAAGATACAGGTGGTGAAAATGAACTTTTTAATTAAATTATTTTTTATTATTGTGCTTACGGTATCTTGTAAAACACAAAGAAAAACTTATTCATCACAAAATAGTGATGGAGAACAAATACAAAACCAATATTTAAATGAGATTTCCTCTGAAACGTACGATTCAGAGATAACTGATTTAATCAGTAAGATGTCCACAGCAAAAAAAGAAATCATTGACAGTGCTTCAAAGCAAGGCATAGTCGAAGAAACTATAGCTGAAAATCTTTATGGATCAGAAGGGTTCTCAAATGATGAGCTTAAATCTTTTATAGCTTCTGATGACTTTGATCGTGTCATTGCTTTATCAGGAGAAGAAGATTGCAGCTTGACGCAAGAAGAAAAAAATGAAGACTCAGAAAGTGTCGAAGAACTTACAGATGAAAAAGATGAAAAAGATAAAAAAGATGAAAAAGATAAAAAAGATGAAAAAGATGGAAAAAATGAAAAAGATGAAGACTTACTAACGATGAAATTAGCCGCGTTAACAATGATTTCAGGGGGATTAATTGGTATAGTTCCTAATAGTTTTGACGTAATTAATGCTACAGGTGCTAAAGGTAACAGACTTCACATGTGGAATAAAACGGTAAATGTCCCAACGGCAATGGTAAGTATTGCCATGTTGATTGTAGGTGCAATGATTTTAGCAGATGTAAATGGTGGTGAGGTACCCGTTGAAGAGCTTATTGTTGCTTCAGGTGTTATTTTACTTGCGGATGCCTCATTTACTGCAGTAAAAGGTTTCACATACCTGAAAGAATCATATAATTTATACTCGATTAAATTTGACAACAAAATAGATGAATTAGATACTCGTAATATTGAGAAATTAGGAACGACTATTGATAACTTAAGATTTGAAGTAACACAAGCTGAAAGACTTTTAGCCGCTCGAGAATCCATTATTCTTTTAAGTGACAAGATTCCAGGCTCAGGTTTTTTACCTGAAAGTTTCAAACCAAAAGAGATCATGAATCAATTAACTAACAGAAGTAAAATCAGCGATGTTTCAGAAGATGGTCTTATTGATAATGAAAAATTATCAGGATTAAAAAGAAAAGGCTTGTCTGGTAGTGATATTGATTTTGAAAAAATTAATAAGATTGATAATAAGAAAATATACTTTAAAATCGATCTTACAAACAATGGTGGAAAATACGAATTTCCAGAAAACACAGACACAAGTTATGGCACACGAATTCGTCAATATGTGAAAAATGACCAGTCAGTATTTCTTCTTGAATTAACAAAGGATGAGTATAAATCCTTAAAAGTAACCGATAATAATTTTGATATTAACCAGTATAAGAAACTCGGATACGAGCATCTTCCCGACACCTTAGAGTTACGTAAATCTATTGTAGATATCAAAAAATCTTTAAAAGATTACGACAAAGTTACAGGAGGATACAATCCTAAAGAAAATCAGGCCAAAAAAATTCCAGATTTTCGTAATAAGGTAAATAACTTTAATGAAAATATAAAAAAATTTAATACAGCAAAAGCATCTGATGCAGGAAAGGCCACCAGCTTCAGCGAATCTCAAAAATATAAGAAACCAGTAGCTGCAGCAATTGGAGCAATTTTGGCACCAGTTATGTTTGGTGTTGGAAGTTTTCAAATATATCAGTCAACAAATGCACTTTCTTTAACCAGTGACAAGATAAATCTTATGGATGAAATTGATTCAGATCTTCACAAGCTATGGTGTAGAAAAAAATCAGGTGACCTCAATATTATAGGAGAATAGAAAAAATTATTTCCTATCTTATAGACTTCAGCCTATCCTTTATGGTATTCATATATATAAACTATTTTTAAATATAAAGAAAAACAAAGGTATAGAGGATTTACGTGATTAAAAAATTTCATTCTGTTCTTATATCTACTTTTTATTCAACTAAAAAAATAATTAAAATAGTTTTACCTCTCTTTTTAATTCCTACTATTAGTAAATTTGTGTACCTTTTAAATGAATCATTAATTAGATCAAACTATCTTAAATATATATTTTTCAATTTTATAGAAGATTTACTTGTTGCTATTGGAGCTTTGTTTTTTATTACTCTTTTTGCAAGAAAAATCGATCCTAAATTTTTTATTACAAAAATACTTGTAACTTTTATGTTGTTTTTACTACAAACAATTTATATATTTGATCTTTTTCTTTTAAACACTATTGACATTAGAGCAAGCGTACAAAATTTTTTATTTCTACTTGATGGTAAAGTTTTTTTTGACTCTATCCCTGAGTCAAAATTAATTTTGTTTTTTGCAATTTTAAGTATGAATATTTTATTCTCATTTTTTTTTGCAATAAAATTTTTAGAAAAAACGAAATCAATAAAAATACAAAAACTAGGATTATTACTCATAATCCTTATTGCTTCTGACTTCGGTTTAAATTTAACGTTAAATAAGTCAGTAAAATATAACTATTATACTAAAAATTATATTTTACATGAATTAAAGAAAGGAATAAAAACATCATTTAATATCAATCAATTATCAAAAGATAATCAAGAACCTTTTAATCGACTGGATCAAAACAAATCTGAAAATTTTATATCTTATAACAAGGATCCTTATAAGAAAAAGACTATATCTTTTAAAGGAAAAAAGCTCTTTAATATAAGGATTAACAAGAAAGAAAAGCCAAATGTTTTTTTTGTATTTTTAGAATCTTTTAGAAGAAAAAATATAGGAGCACTGGGTGCATCAATACCAGCCTCTCCAAATTTTGACAGATGGTCAAAAAAAGGCATCCTTTTTTCAAACTTTTACGCTAATGGTGTTCAAACAACACGGGCTGTTTTGGCTAGCTTATTCGGCGTTATCCCTCGGCACACAGAAAAATCTGTACAATCAGATACTGACTATGACAAACTTATTGGCTTACCAGAAATTTTCAAATCTGAAGGGTATAAGACTGTTTTTTTTCATAATGGATCTTTAAAATTTGAAAAAAAAGATATTTTTTTTTCAAAAAATAAGTTTGATGAAATCCATGGGGCAAAAAATATAATAAAGCAATTTCCAAAACACGAAAGAACTTCTTGGGGGGTGCACGATGAATATCTTATGGATTACATATCTTCTTGGTTAGATAAAAATAAAACAATTCATCAACCAATTATGGCGACTCTTTTTACCGTGTCACACCACCACCCATGGAAACTACCAAAGTCATATACACCACCAGATTTTCCCAAAACTAAGTCAGCTGAATACGATAACTTCCTCAAGACTTTTCATTATTCTGATCATTGCTTAAATATTTTCTTAGAATCTCTGAAGAAATCAGGATTGGATAAAAATTCAATTGTTTTCATATTGTCTGATACAAGTAACCCTCAAGGAGAGCACGATAATAATCATATGTTAATAAAAAATATCTATGAAGAAAACTTACAAATACCCTTTCTTATTTTAGCAGAAGAACGTATTGAAAAAGCAGCTTTAATCGATACACTTGCAAGTCAAATTGATATTCTGCCTACGGTATTGGATATTTTCTCTATAAAAACTAAAAATTACTCAATGGGAAAGTCATTGGTTCGAAAACAAGATGATAATAATGTTTTTGCTAACAATCCCTTTGAATTAAAATATTGGACAATGATCAAAAATAAAAGAAAGTATGTTCTAATCGTCAATAAAGAAAAAGTTGTTTATGATCTTAAAAATGATGTTCTTGAAAAATTTAATATTTTTGAGGCCCACAGAGATAATAAATACTTTAATAAACTACAAAGACAAATAAAATACGTTGATGCATTTCACAAGCATATGAAAAAAATATATTAAGATTGCGACAGGAATGAATATTTAATTAGGTTTCACTCAATACAAATTTTTTCGTTAAAATAAGAAAAAACTCGATAAAACACCAAGTCCGACAAAAGAAAAAACTCCAAGCCCGACAGCAAGAACTGATCTATTTCTTGATGATAATCTTCTTCTTTTTGCTGTAGAATCACCTAACATCAGTTCATCCATCATATCATTAAATTTATCAGTGTGACGTTCCAGGATCTTCTGATCTTTGTAGTTTCCAACAGCAACAAAAAATTCACCCTCTGGGTCAACAACTATTTTTTGCAAGAAGGCATCACCATCTTTTTTAATAATTTGAAATCGACTTTTCATTAATTGAAAGACTGTCACGTCTTCAATTTTAAAGTCTGTGGAGTCGAAATCTTTTGATGCCAGAATTGGACCAACATCAAAAACAGCTGCATTCGGGTCATATATTTCTGCCAGAAGACGACCATACTGCCCAAACCACCTTTGCTTTTTATCTATGTCAACACAGTATGGTGTTGTCATGAGCATTTCAGTTGATGCACACTTTCGTCTCCAATTTTTCATCACCTCTGTAGGAATAAGTACCGTAAGAATTTTATTTTCAAGACAGTAGTCTAAAAAAAACTTTGCACTGATGTGATCTACAAGAAAATTAAACTGTTCAGGGAAAACATTAGCACCACCACTTTCTCCAATAGATTGAGCTCCTGCCATAATAAAAGCAGCTTCTATTTTAATTTGCCCTCTTTTAAATATTGCTGTTATTTCTGTTAAAGGCCCACCACCCACAAGTCTAACGGTAGAATTTTTCAAGCTAAATATTAATTTATCTAAGGTTGAACCACACTCCACATCACTAAATGAATTGTAGATATCTTTAATATGCTTATTTTTTGCTTCATTATCAGTAAACCTTGACAGAACCCGTTCAATGTAGTTCTTACAAATCATTTCTGCTTGTTTCCCTCTTTTTTCAGACCACCTTGATTCATGATCAATAGAAGTAAGCTGATCTATTGCTTGCTTCATTTCTTCATTCGACAAACCAAAAAGATAATCTGGTTTATGAAGGTGATAATGCATACCAGAAGCTATTTTTTGAATTGAATTGGAAAAATCATGATAAAAATGAAATAGACATATATTAACACCGCACTTATCTAAATAATCTAAAATTCTGACCACTGAAACAGTATGAACTAACTTTGAGTGCTTTAAGTTTATTGTGTCATGGAATAAACGAGATTGCTCATAATAAGATTCTCTTGTATCACTTCGAGAAGAGTAAATTACATTACCATCTGGATCTCTAGGCATAAAACCAGCACTAAGCGTTTGAGGAAAAACAAATTTTCCTTCGGAATCAAGAAAATCCTTATTGTCGCCATATTTTACATTCAAATCAACAGGCCTTGGAGATAAAATAACATGTATGACCTTTTGAGGATAAGCTTTTGCTGCCACTTGAAGCATATAAAGATTATCTGGATCTGGCGCATCGATAGAAATTAGTATTTCTTTTTCTGTGGAATCAGACGATATATCAGCATTAGTCCTTTTCTCACTAGAACTAACTGTAAATACTAGAAAAAATATTAAGTAAAAAGAAAATATAGTCTTATGCACTCGAAAGTCTCCTTGTCTTCATTAATGATGAAAAGTGCCTGTTAAACTATCCTCTTGTAAAGATAAAGGCAAGAATAAAGCTTTCTAATGCTAGATTATTCCCATTTTTCAAAGATTTAAACTATCTAAAATTACATCAATATTTCGCTTTAAAATCAAGGTCGAATGATTTAATTTTTAAAGTAATCTAAATTGAGTACGGATAAATATTTTATGAAATCATAAAACCTAAAAGGATCTCTATGACAAAGCTAGCAATTGTTTTTGGAGCAAGCGGCGCAACTGGCAGCAAAGTTTGTTCACAGCTACTTGATGACGCAAACTTTGACAAAGTCATTGCCTACACCAGAGAAAAACTTCGAACTCCTCAAAATAAGAACCCTAAACTTTTAAATAAAACTGATGATTTGATGTCACTAGAGTCTTTTGAAAATATTATGGACCCCACAAAAACATTCATTTTCTGCTGTCTTGGAACAACAAGAAAAAAATCAAGAAGTGCTGAAGCCTTTCGAAGAGTTGATTTTGATTTATGTTTGAGACTTGCGAAAATAGCTCGTAAGCAAAATATTGGATATTTTTCTATAATAACAGCACAAGGAGCCAATTCTAAGCTGTGGGCTCCAAAAAACTCTTTATTTCATCCTCTTTTTTACTCTAAAATAAAGGGTGAAATAGAACTTGAACTCATAAAACTTAATTTTTCGTGTCTACACATTTACAGACCAGGACTTTTAGATCGAAAGCAAAAAGATAAAAGATTTTTTGAAGACTTAGCCATTAAAATCCTACCTTCTTTACCTGTGGATAAATTGGCAAGTTTTATGATTGGAAAAAGCCTTTCTTATCAAAAAGGACACGATAAAAAAAAATTTACAATCTTTGAAGATAAAGATATCTATCCAAGATAGTTTTTTTTTGTTAAAAAAATTAGGCTTTCAATTTTATTTAATTCTTTCGAGTTGAAACCTATGAACTACAAAAGCCTTCAAAGTTGTGTTGACGATCTTGAAACAAACAATCATTTAATACGCATCAAACATGAAGTTGATCCATATCTCGAAATGGCATCAATACAAAGACAAGTTTACTCTCAAAAAGGACCTGCGCTTTTTTTTGAAAACGTGAAAGATACAGCCTTTCCTTGTCTTAGCAATCTTTATGGAACACAAGAAAGGTGTCACTTTATTTTCCGCAAACAATGGGAAACAGTCAAAGAAGCCATAAAAATAAAAGCTAATCCAGAGGCTTTTCTCCAAGAAGCTTTAAAAAATTTTTACAAAAAACCACAAAAATATCTAAAATTGCTTGGTTCAGGCTTACACTCCTTACCTAAGAAAATACCAATTAGGAAAAAAAACCAAATTTTTAAAGAAACCACTATCAACCAACTACCACAAATAACCAGCTGGCCTGAAGACGGAGGTGCCTTTATAACTTTACCCCAAGTTTTTAGTCTTGATCCAGGACAACAAGCTATAATGAAAAGTAACCTTGGCATGTACAGGGTGCAAATGTCTGGTAATGAATTTATTCCTAATCAAGAGCTTGGTATGCACTATCAAATACACCGAGGAATAGGTGTACAACATAAAAAAGCTCTCGATCGAGGTGAAGACTTGCCTGTCACTATCTTTATCGGTGGACCGCCAGCTCATAGTGTGGCAGCAGTTATGCCTATGCCTGAAAATATGAGTGAACTTATTTTTGCAGGCCTTTTGGCAGGAAGAAGATTTCGTTATATTCAGTTAGATAATCATATTCTTTCTGCCGACGCTGATTTTTGTATTACAGGTTGGATTAAAGGAAAAAAAGTAAAACCAGAAGGACCATTTGGCGATCACCTTGGCTACTATAGCTTAAGACATGACTTTCCAGTTTTTGAAGTAGAAAAAGTATATCATAAAAAAAATGCTATTTGGCCTTTTACAGTTGTTGGCAGACCACCTCAAGAAGATACCTCTTTTGGCAGTATGATTCATGAATTAACAAGCCCAATGGTTGGCAAAGAGATCCCCGGAGTCAAAGAGCTTCACGCCGTTGATGAAGCTGGAGTTCACCCACTTCTTCTTGCGATTGGAAGCGAAAGATACACCCCATACAAGAAAACGAAAGCAGCTGAAACACTTACTCAAGCTCATGCCATACTAGGATTTAATCAATGTTCACTGGCAAAATATCTTTTTATTGCCTCAGAGTGTGACGATCCAAATTTACGGTGTCATGACGTTGAAAAATTTTTTAAACATATACTAAAAAGGATAGACTGGGCGCATGACCTTCATTTCCAAACAAATACACATATTGATACCTTGGATTATTCCGGTCAAGGACTCAATCAAGGGTCAAAATTAATTCTTGCCTGCGTTGGCCCTAGTAAAAGAGACCTTAAAGAAAAAATTAATTTTAAATTAAAGCATCCGTTTGTTTTGTCTTTATCTATCGTTACTTCTGGAATTTTATCTTTTAAAGTGAAACCATTCAAAGACTATAAATTAGCTCAAAAAGAAATAGACGATCTTACACTAAAATTATCTGAGCTAAATCTAGAAGGTTACCCTCTTATCGTCTTATGTGATGATGACCATTTTTGTTCTGAATCTTTTGGAAATTTTCTTTGGATCTCATTTACACGATCTAACCCATCACACGATATCTACGGAGTTAGAAGCTTTACTCAATATAAACACTGGGGATGTCACTCAAGCTTAATTATTGATGCAAGAATAAAACCTCATCATGCACCACCTCTCGTTGAAAACAAGTCTGTTTACCAAAAAACAAAAAGTTTCGTAGATTTAATGACAAAGTAAAATTTTATCTAAAGAATAT
>PASJ01000073.1 GCA_002711925.1 Pseudobdellovibrionaceae bacterium
GCTTCCACCAGATGACGTATTGTCAACACCACCTTGATCCGTTTTACTAGAGTCTGCATCATCACAGTCATCATCTGCTGCAATAGAAGTGCCACCTGGATTTGATGTTGTTACACCATCACAATCCCTATCGTATTCTCTACTACCAATTGTACTATCAGTATCATCACAATCGCAATGTGTAGGTATGTCATCTTCATCAGCATCGTCACCCTCAACTGAAGAACAGTCAGGGTCAGCTTTCGTTTTATCATATGGGTAAAAATCTTTGTTATCTCCGACACCATCACCGTCACTGTCTGTATCTTCAAGGTCGTCTAATGGGAAATCATCATATAAATCAAGTACTCCATCATTATCATCATCATCATCTAACGCATCTAAAATCCCATCATTATCATTGTCTTGATTTTTATCAGATGAGTATGGATATTCGTCTTCAGTATCAATCGTTCCATCAGCGTCATCATCAGTGTCTTCATTATCACCGGTTTCATCTCCATCTGTGTCTTTCCATTCAGTTCCATCATCTGGAAAATCATCATTAATATTTAGGACACCATCAAAATCTAAATCTAAATCATTTATTAACGAACATAAATCTTCATCATCACGTATACCATCATTATCATCGTCAAGATCACACGCGTCAGCTTGTAAATCACCATCTTGATCCTCATTATTGTTAGAGTCACTACTGAAGCAAGAAAAACTATCTACCGTATCAAGGACATCATCCCCGTCATCATCATTATCTTCACCATCATCTCTACACCCATCCCCATCATAATCTGTTTCAGAAGTTGATTTCCAATCCGTATACAAGTCTGGTAGCGTATATTCTGATTGATCGTCATCTTCTCCATCGCATTTATCGTCCTCATTCAAAACTCCATCACCGTCTAGGTCAATATCTCCCGAGTCACAAGAGCCATCACCATCAAAATCAGATCCATCATCTGATGGGTCATAAAATCCACTCGAGCAATCGTCACACGTGTCACTATCATCGTCAGAACAAACTATAGGATTGTAGTCTTCTAAATCATCTTCATCTAAAACTCCATCGTTATCATCATCGCGATCATCTTGATCACGACAACCATCGCTGTCAGAATCAGTAGATGCATTTGATACTGGGATTAATGGTTTTATATCATTATCATCATGACAATCATCATTATCATCATCCTCATCTTCAGTTAAGTCTTGACACCCATCACCATCATTGTCTGTGTCTGAATTTGATTCCCAATTCTTGTCTCCTTTGTCACACTCGTCTAATTCATCTTGAACTCCATCATTATCATCATCTGTATCATCAAGATCACTACAACGATCACCATCATAATCATCTTCACTTGAGTTATCTGTTAAACTATTATCATCATCACCATCTAGACATCCATCATTATCATCATCTGTATCATATTGATCAGGGCAACCATCATGATCATTATCTGTGTCAGCTGTTGATGTCCAAATACTGTTTTGGTCATCAAAGTGAAGTCCATAGCAAGAGGAATCTTCCTCAGCATCTAAAATTCCATCTCCATCATCATCTAAATCAGGGTTTGCAAGTATGGTATTCCCACTTTCATCTGTATTATAGGGAGCAGCATCATCAACTTGACCAACCATTCCGTCACCATCAAGGTCAACTCCGTCATTTAATGTATCAACCTTACCACTTTTACAATCATTGCCGCCATCATTGTCAAGATCACTACAAAGGTTTGAGTCATATTCTGCAAGATCATAAAAATTATATAAAACTCCCCTTGAGTTTGGTTTATTGACGACACCATCGTTATCAAGGTCAAAATCTTCTGTTAAATCCTGACACCCGTCGGCATCAATATCAGTCAATTCACTTGAACGCCAGGATTTTTGAGGAGCTCTTTTCTCAGCTAAGGTATAATCGTTGCCATCAAATTGACTGTAATCTTGTGGGTAAATAAGAAATTCAACTTCGTTACCATTTTCATCAAGATAAACCCACTCGTCTAAAGAACTATCATTATCTGTATCAATATGAGTTAGTGTAACTTTACTCAAAGTCTCAGCTTGAGAGTCAAGATATATTTCAAAGCTATAAGATTCAATTGTGCTGTTATCAACTTGATCTGGGTCACAAAGATCCAACTTGTCGTTAATACCGTCATTATCATCATCATCATCTCCGAAATCACATATCATGTCGCCATCATAATCAGGTCCATCATTTGCTGGATTATAGTTTGGCGAAACTGAAAAATCATTCGGATCAGCTTGCGAGCAATCATCACAGCGATCACTATCTCCGTCGCGGCATTGAGTTGGATCAAGACTTGTATCTTCTCCTTCTAGACCTTTATCCATAAAATCAGAGACGCCGTCATTATCATCATCTATATCACAATCATTTATAACACCATCGCCATCTGTGTCAGTTTCATCATAAACAAGAGGCTTCGCGTCACTTGACATCACAAGTGTATTAAATGAAAAGTCTAAACAACCATCGTTATCATCGTCAGGATCTTCGATATTTAAGCATCCGTCACCATCTGTATCTAGACTATTAACTGAAGTTACTCGAGAAAATTTACAAAGATCATCAACATCTAGAATTCCGTCACCATCATCATCTAAATCTTCTGAATTTGGACATCCATCTTGATCAAAATCTGTATAACCTAATGCACTTGCATCTGTTCTTGGACATTCATCAACTTCATCTAAAACTCCATCATTATCATCGTCGGGGTCGCAATCATTTGAAATTTTATCAGAGTCATCATCTCCAATATTTCCTACATACTGAGAAGAGTCTTGAGTATCAGGACACTCATCATTATCATCATCAAGGTCGCAATAGTCACGGACACCATCACCATCAGTGTCTGTTGGGTCATTGTTGCCACAGCTGTTACAAGAGCAACAATCATATGCCAAATTCTCATCAGGTTTATGCTTCGTACAGACATCTTCAGAATTAAGAATGCCATCACCATCATCATCATCATCTTCTGTCTCATCTTTACAACCATTTCCTGTTAAATCTGTCACTTCACCCTTAGTTAAGTCACTGTTTGAACGCCAACCTGTGTCACCAGTTGGACAATCATCATAAAAATCAAAGACGCCGTCTCCGTCTGAATCTATATTTTGGAAAATAACTCCTGTATAATCTTCTTTATCATCAGATAAATCAAAGGAGATATTTATTAGGTAACGTTCATGTAAATCATTAAAATCTTCAAGGCTAAATTTAAAAAGCTCTGTGGATTCTGATGCTGGTATAGTAAACGGGTTTTGATTTGTTGTTAAAATAGTAATTGGAGAATCATTAGGATCATAGGAAAGTACCGAGCCAACAATATCACTAAGATTATCTAATTTTAAATCTTTAAGTTTATGATCTAGAACTTCAAATCCGATGGAGTTTACTTCCATTTCTTTATTATTTATCAAATATAAAGTAATAAATTCTCCATCAGAGATAAGGTCTAATTTTACCAAGGAAGAGCCATCTTTCACATCATTAAAACATCCATTATCTAATGTATCGATAATGGAAATATCCGTAACGTGTGCTTGTGGACTGTCGGGGCAATTGTCAAAATTATTTTCGAAGCCATCGCCATCTTTATCAATATCACAAAGATCACCCGTTATATCATTATCCTGATTTTTCTGATCTTGATTTTTAACAAGTGGACAATTATCTGAGTTATCAGAGACAAAATCATTATCATCATCATAATCTTCAGCTGTGATCACAACTCCATCAATCATAAGATCATTATCTAAACATCCATCACCATCATTATCTGTTGTAGGACTTGAAAGCCATCCAACTTGCCCCAAACGACAAGCATCATCATTATCCTTTACTCCATCGCCATCATCGTCATCATCATATAAATCACACGTTTTGTCGCCATCTGTATCTATTGTATCTGAAGCACAAGGATCACAGGAGTCGACACTTGGTGCAGCACAGTTATTGGGATCTCTAGGGTTGGATTCTAAAATACTCTCTTCATGGTTTGAAACACCATCTCCATCAATATCAAAATCTTCATTATCTTCACAACCATCTAAATCCATATCAGTGCTAGAATCTGAGGTCCATCCTTGGTATGTGGAATTAATTGAATACACGCAATTATCTTTAAAAGTAAGAACCCCATCATTGTCTGCATCAAGATCTTCTATTACAGTTGCAATGGGTACTTGCTTATGTTTTGTCGAAAAAAACAGGTCAGTAAGATGAAGAGGTAACTTGTTCAAGATATCACTCTGAGAAGAATTATCTGTACCAAAAAGCTCAACCTTAAAATGCCAAGACCCGTGGTGAATCATTTGATTTTCTGAGATAGAAGCAGTATCTTCAAGAGCAGACACAATAATAGACGCATCTTTTTTGACAACCTCAAATTTATCGTCAATAATATGTTCATTTACAATAATTTCTTTGAAATCAGGGTTTTGAACAGAAAAAATAATTGTATCTAATGCAACATTATTTTCAAGATATATGAAAACTTCATTGTCATCATTCATATCACTTAATATAACATTCACTCGGGCTTTATTGTCATCGAATCCATCTAAACAACCATCATCATCAAAATCTACTCCACCCGACGTATTCCATCCAATGATTCCGTTTGGACAATGATCAAGTGGTTGGTCATTTTCGTCTAAATCATTAACACCATCATTATCCGTATCAAAATCACACAAATCGCCAACACCATCATTGTCTTTGTCACTTTGACCATCACCATTATTACCAAAACCATTTGGATGTAATGGGCAATTATCTAAAGAATCAGGAACACCGTCAGCATCATCATCGTTATCACAAGCATCCCCAAATTTATCTCCATTGATAAAATTCTCATCAGTATTCATCTGATCAGGATTATACTCAAATCCGCAATTATCATTATGATAACAAAAACCATCGCCATCTCCATCGTTTAAAATATCATTTGGACAAGGATCAAAGATAAAATTATTGTTTACTAAATTTTGGCACTTTCCTGACGTTAAGGTACAATCACTCAAGCCATCCGAATCAGTATCATCATCTTTATCATGTGGAAAAGGATCACAGTCATCTGGAGTTCCATCTTTATCGGTATCTTTGTTATTATTTGCTAACTCCTGAGCTGAAATTATACCGTCTCCATTGGTATCATCACCATTTATTTGTGGAAACTTATCGACGTCATCGAAACACCCATCATTATCATCGTCATAATCAATATAACCATCTGAAAGACCATCTTGATCATTGTCTGGCCCATCATTGTAAATATCAAAAGTTCCACTGGTGCAATCATCATCTCCATCATTATCTGAATCACCACAACTGTATTTATTTTTTGGGTCACTACCAAGCTTAAGCTCATCAGCATCAGATATTGTATCATTATCATCGTCAGGATCACCTAAATCACATTTACCATCGCTATCAAAGTCAGGTCCGTCATTTTGGATATTAAAAACTCCTGAGAAACAGTCATCACAACCATCTTGATCAGAGTCCATACACTGATTTCGATCAAATAGATGTAAATCATTTGAGTCCATAACATTATCATTATCATCATCCAAATCGCCAACATCACAAAGACCATCCAAATCATGATCGATTCCATCGTTCAAATGATCTTTTATCCCAGAACTACAATCATCACATCCGTCCTTATCAGAATCAAGACACATAAATTTATTATTATCGTCTTCGTCCTCATCGTCAGGAGAGCCATCATTATCATCATCAATATCACCATCATTACAAATTCCATCTTTATCATTATCAAAACCATCATTATATCTATCAACCATACCCATCTTTGAACAATCATCACATCCGTCTAAGTCATTGTCAGCGCAAATATATTCATTTAAAGGATCTAAATCAACCAAATCAAAAACACCATCATTGTCATCATCTACATCACAAAGATTTCCACCGTCGTCTAGAGAACGATCGCTATTCAATTGATCAGGGTTAGGATCTTTAGGACAATTATCACTATCATCAGGTTCACCATCATTATCATCATCATCATCTTCTGTTAAATCGTAGCAACCATCACCATCTCGATCAGTAAAAAAATTCGATGCCCAGTTAATTTTACCATCTGGGCAAGTATCAACATCATCTATTACTCCGTCACCATCGTCATCAATATCAGTTTTATTACATATGCCATTGCCATCTGTATCGACACCATCATTCGAAGTATCAGGCGTATCACCTGCTATCATTATTTTTGAACAGTCATCACAACCATCTTTATCTAGATCTTGACATATTTTTTGATCTGAAGAGTCAGTGTCTATAGAATCTGGGACAGTATCTTTGTCTGAATCTAAAATACCATTTGTATCAACTAATTGGTCATCTGTATTTTCAACGTCTGAATTTACAACATCTGTACTCTCGACACCAGAACCTACATCACCTGAATCAGACAAAGAGTTTGAATCTGCGGAGTCTCCCTCAACATTTTCTAGTGCGTTTTGATCAGAAATCCCAACTGATTCAGTCACAGCTGAAGACAAAGTGGACGTTGTTTCTTCGCCGCAAGAATAGATAAAGAAACTTAAAATAAAAATTTTAAACATCAGACAAACCCTCTTACTATAAATAATAAAATTTTATTCTCTAAAAAAATTTAATACACCTTGTAAATAAGCCTAATCGTTTCAGTTACTTTTATCAAGTCTTGTAGAAAATATGAGTTTCCAATTTATATAAAAAAAAGTAATATTTTATCAAAAAAAAGTAGGTTCTAGCCACAATAACAGCATAATATCGAAAAATAAAATTTAAATATTTAACAACTAAATTTTTTTTTGTAACAAAACAAAAAAAGCAATAAAAAACCTAATTATAATTTACTAAGTAATCAAATCTTAAAAAAAAAAACAAAAATAAAATAAGCTCTAAGTAATTAATTGTACTATAATATGGTAACAAAATAGCATAGACACCAATGTGAAACAGAAGAGATCTACTCAAAGCAAAAATTATTTTTTATCCACTAGGCAAAGATTTTACACAAGAATCATATCCACTTAAAACTAAAATGTTTGATTTTTTGACCGACAAGAAATATAAATATTTAAATAACGAGGACTGATATGATAAAATTAATTTTTATGCTTTTCTTCATCAACTTATTCTTTTTTGTTTCGTGTAAAAAAGTGGCAACCAACAATTACGAAGTAGAGCTATCAGAAGCTTTAGATAATTTTGAAGAAGAGAAATTTGACTTAGCAATTGAAGATTTTAAAGATCTTTTAACAAGAAAACCAACTGATACCCTTGTTACAAAATATCTTTCTCAATCCTATATACTTATAATCGATATTTCTTATACAGCCGTATTAGAATCTCTTGCAGCTTTTGAATCAGATAGCTCATCAAGTCCAGACTTGAAAAGCACACTTGATCTTTTACCTGATGAATCAACAGAAAATACATTTAACATAGTGCAAGCTCTTAAATATCTCGAGGATTCCATACAGGTCACCGAAGACGAAAGTAAAAAACAAGCTCTTTACATAGATCTACTTCAATATCGACTGATATATATTTTATACTTAATGAAGACAATATCCGGTGATTTTTTAGAAGCGAAAGTAACAACAGACCAATCCCAAAAAATGCAACTATATTTAAAATTACTCAATTCTCAAACAGTTACAACAATTGATCAACAATATATACTTTTAATAAATTCTATACAATATTTACCAACCATAGTTTCATCAAAAGTGACACCATTTTTAGATTCAATAAAATTTTCTTTTGGAACATCCACATACACCATGAATAATATTAATGAATCAAATTCCATCAAACTATTTTTTGTAACAATAATCGAGCAAGAAATTGAAAATGAGTTTACAAAACAAATCTCGTCTTTATTAGCTCCAACTACGGTTGATACATCAAAATTTATATCGACAAGTACTGAAGAGTTATCCACAAAAACACAACTAACAAGCGAACAACTAGAAAAATTAAATACAGTTTCTCAAACCTCATCAACTGAAGAGAAAATTGAAGCAATAACATCAGCAAATCCTGAAATAACAGAAGAAAAAGCAACACAGTTATCAGAGCTGATGTCAACAATAAGCAGTATAAAATCAAATTCACTTGATTCAAGTACTCTTGAAGTCAATGAGTAAAAAATATATTTAAAACAATACTTGACTCCTTATAAAAAAATACATAGATTGCTTTTGTATAGCTTTTTTTATTTTCTATATAATAAGAAGTTTAAGTATGCTCAGTTTTTGCGTGTTTTTTTTCATATCAATACTTGAAGCAGCAACACCTTTAAATATTCCTCAACAATTCAGTGAAAAGCCCTCTATTCCGAACTCAAGAACAAATGGTTGGCACCCTATAGCAAGAACAGGTGATTCTATTGAAAAAATAAAGTTCATAGATAAAACTTATCTTTCTCAAGTAATAGACAATAATAATTTTTCTATATATAAACTTGATGATATTAGCTCTAAAATTGAAGGTAAGGTTAAAGAGCATCAAGGTATTTTATGGTGGACCGAGAATAAAAACAGTAAAGTACCACTGCCACATTGCTATTACTTCGAAGGACAAGAAGAAAATATTAAATCCATGAAGTTAACAATACCCGTTTCATTTTGGGACTGCTATACCATTGGATCTTTTTGTATAAACCCTAAAAGCAAAAAAATAGCTAAAAAGGCATCTATATTTCCTGATAATTTAATATACTCATATAACGAACAAGGAAATTTTTCAGCTGAATACAGAATAATAGAAGAAAATAGATTTGAAAAATTTGAATTATCAAGGAATGAAGATAATTTTCAATTACCTGGTTTCTTTTGGAAAAAAGTTTATTCTTCTACAACAAATGAAATACTTATAATCTCAATAGCAATGAGAGCAACAAGTGACTCATCTACAGAATGTTTTATTCGCTATATCAGCTCTTTTGAAAATAATCTTGCCCACTCAGTATTAAAATTTGGATTAGAACAAACTTTAAGAAAAAGAAGAAAAAGATCAACAAGATATCTTCCAATCAAAGGACAGTTACCTATTGATTATATTATAAAAATCTTGAAAGAAAAAAATCTCGATTAAAATCTTTTTTATTTCAAGCTATTATTTTTACAAAGGTAAAATATTTTTCAAAGCACTATAATTTATCCACCAACATGCGCTTGATGCAGAGGGCAGACAAAAGGGAAAACAGCCTTTTTATACCCTTTGAATTGATTGAGGTTGTCGCCTTTATGAACGGTAATAGTTACTGACAACCACTACTTCGTTCCTGCAATAATTGACATCCTTGTCTTTATTTTTGAATCCTCATTTAGACTCAACAAGCTCTAGGATTTATTGTCGTAAATCTTTCTTAGAATAATTTTTTTACTTCCTGAAAACACTCCAAAGCACTTTCCATAGCTCCCTCACATCTTCCTCCACAAAACCAATCTCCAATATAAGCTAAATTTTTATTTTCATCTAAAGCGAACTTTTGTCTGGACATGTTTTCTCCACTAGAAGCAAACCTCCACAAATGAGTCTCAGAAAATATTTTTTTTATTTTAATTTTTAGTAATTTTTCAACTTCATTCGTAATAAGCTTGTCAACATCTTCTTTCGATAAATCTATTAATTCTTTAGTCCAAGATGGTGATGTGTGAATGACCCAAAGCATATTAGAATCTTTTGATTCACGCGTATGAAACCAGGAAAGTTTATTATCATGAATAAAAGCTGCACGCCACTTTAAATCTACCTTTTCACTTTTCAATAAAAGTGCCCATGAAGGATTCATTACAACTTCCGGCAACTGAACTTTAGAATTTTGAAACCAAATTACTTTTCCTTGTGTTAAAGGTAGAGAAAAAACACAAAAATCATAATTATCATACTTTTCTCCTGATTCAGTATACAGGGACCATTTTTTTTCATTCTGAATGATTTTTACAACTTTACAACGAGTATTAAAATTTATACCTTTGATCCAGTGTTTTATAAATGAATTCATATGAGGTCTCCCTACATATCTGACTGTATCATTTGCTTTCATCCAGACACCTTTTTTGAAGTAAGCAATCGAATCAGGAAAAAAATCTAGTAGTGAATTGTCTTTTATTTCCTTAAAATAAAAACTCAGATCTTTTCTTTTATTAGTTAAAAATTGAGCGCCCATATTAATAAAATCATCTTCATTATATCGTTTAACAGCACACCTACCACCAGATCCTCGACTTTTATCGAAAAGATCAACTTCAAGATCTTCTTGTTGATTTAACAAATAAGAAAAAAAAGCTCCACTAACCCCGGCACCAATTATTGCAATCTTTTTTTTCATTTGAATAGAACCTTTATAATTAAGTCAATTTAATATTTATATATATTTACTTCTTGATATCTTATCAAAATATACGTAGGATTCAATTTTTAAATGTAAAAGGCGAACAATGACCTTTCTTCAAACAACAGACATTAAAAGTATACAAGAAGTGTCACATCAAGCCCACCAAATGACGCTAATTAAAAGAAAACAATTAGATCATGGAAACACTTTTTTTCAAGATCTAATGTGCACCCCGTTAAAAATCGTTGGTAAAGTCTATAAAAATAGTACAACGAAAGATATTCACGAACTCCTTGTAAACAAGATACACACAAAACTGCAAGTTGATCCATTTTATAAAATTTGGTTAGATGATATGGCAAAAGTTTGTGAAATATTTTGTGAAACTTTAGAAAGCGAAGCAGTTAGTTTCTACTTAGGAACACAACGCAGCTGCAGACGTTACCACGTAGACAATGTACCTTTACGTCTACTTGTAACATATGCAGGATTAGGCACAGAGTGGATACCTGATGACGCTGCTGACCGTTTAGCATTTGAGTCAGGAGCACCAAATGAAGAAATCATTAAAGATCCCTCAAAAAAGCAATTTATAAATACCTGGGATATTGCAATTTTTCAAGGAGGACCAAAAGGTTTGTTACATCGCACACCTGACGAAGCGTTGAAAAAACCTTCTGTTTTTCTTCGTCTTGATCACTCATCTTTTTGGGATCATTTTTCCTAAACAATCTATTTTAAAAGAGAAAAAAAAATTATATTTTTTAAACATTTATAAATCATTTTGAGCTTATTTTTTTGTTACAGGCTTTATTTTTTGATGCCGTTTTAATGCTGATTTTATAATACGAGAAGTGAATTTTTTATGACCGTCGGGCTCTGCTAAAAGACAAATATCAGCGCTTGCTGATGCTGAATTTGGATAATACAAACCACAGTTAGGGTTAACTTCAAGAAAGTAAGGTTGATCATTTTGATCTATACGAAAATCACAGCGACCGTAACTAACCCCTTTTATACTCTTAAAAAAATCTAAACTCTGTTCTTTCAAGATTTTACTGAGTTTTTTATCTTTAACTGGAAAGGCATCAACAGAATTAAAATCTTTCCATTTTATGGCTTCATGCTTAAAACTTTCACCCTTTGGAAAACTATATTCTATTGGCGTGTAAGCAATAGCTTTCTCACTTTCGTCTTCTCCAACAAGAACGGTACATTCTTTGCCTTCAATAAACTCTTCAATCAGAGCTGATCCATATCTGTTGCAAATTTTACGAATTTGCATTTTAAGCATTTTCTCGCTTGTTACTCGAGACCATCGACTTAATCCAATACTAGCATAACTACTGTAGTGCTTGACAATCATAGGAAAACCTAAATGATCCAGTACTTTTGAAATTTCATTGTGACTTTGAACAAAAACGTGTGAAGGAGTTTTAATTTTATTCTTGTCACAAACGTCTTTCATTTTTTTTCTTGACGGTTCAAAAAAAGACGAGTCCGCTCCGGTAAAAGGTACTTTAAGGCTTTCAAGCGTTTGAATGACTTCGACTCCCGGGTTATCTTTTTCGTCTTGTGCTCCATCACATAAGTTAAAAAATAAATCATAACCTTCTTTTACTAAACGTTTCACATGAGAAATAGAATTTTTTTTATGTAAAACTTCGACTGACCATAAAGCATTTTTATAAAATGGCCTAGGGTCACATGGCCAATCATGATTATCGAGAGCTACTTGGTTTAAATCTTGATTAGTCAACAAACAAATTTTTAACATAAAAGACCCTTACCAAAATAAACGAAATCAAAAAAATCTTGCTGCTAATTAAGAAAAGTATCTTTAATATCTTTATTAAATGGTTTGAGGTTTTCTTTCTTACCGTATACATAGTGTTTTGATAGATCTGGCGTAAAACGACTTGCTCTTGTGGTCTTACCAAGAGTTTCTGCCATAGATCTAATGTGGTAGGGACCAGCACCACAGCAAAGTCCTAAATACCTTATATCAAGAGCCATACAAGCCTTTGTGAACTCACTAACTTCATAGCGATTACAGACAAAAGGTTCAAGTGCTGTAGGATATGGTCTGCCCTCTGGAATACAGGAACAGCCTTTATCTTTTAAGTTTTGAAAAATAGGCTCTACAAGACTTGTTCGATAAACAACAGGTAAAGCTGCCAAATAACAAGAAACTTCAGATCTCAAACGTTGAAGAATTGGCAGCATAGTGGCAGGACCTCTGGCACAATTTAGTCCTAAAACCAGAGCTCCGGCCTTCTGACAAAGCTCAAAGCATTTTTCATAGGAGACATTGTCACGAGTTACAACGTCGTTGTAAGGTGCTATTGTTAAAACAACGGGAATCTTTTCCTGGCTTATCACATCGCAAGCTACTTGTGCCTCGCCTGCCGTACAAAAAGTTTCTGCAACAATATAATCAACTCCCGCTTCCTTTGCCCAACGAACCTGTTCTTCAAACATAGGGCGAACGATTTTTTCGGAAGATTTAACATCGCTTGAATCCCAAATATTGGTGTTGGAGATATTTCCGGCAACAAGAGGATTTTCTTCTGGAAACTCACATGCAACTTCTTGAGCTAATCGAATTGCTTGTTTTTGAAGTTGTTCAAGTATATCTTCTTTACCAACAAGTTTTAATTTTTCTCTGTGAGCGTAATATGTAAGAGCTTCTACAACATCACTTCCTGCACGAACAAACTCACGGTGTAAATTTTTGACAGCTTCCGGGCTTTCTAAAACAACCTCTGGAACAAACTCACCAGCAGATAAATAGCCACGACGCTCTAACTCAAAAATATATCCTTCGGCACATATCACAGTTCCTTGAGCTAAACGCTCTTCCAAAAAGGACTTCGAAGTATTCACTTTTTAAACCACCTTTACTAGTTTTAAAACATTAACGCACACTAACCAAAGACTGAACCTGCACCAGTTGGGGGGGCAAAATTTCTTAGAATTTAACTATAAATTTACATGAAACAAAAAATGATTCAAAGATAAATTTAAAAAAATTAAACATGTAAATTATAAAAATTTATGGAGAAACTTCTGTTTTCGGGAAATGGTAGGCTTTGTTAAAGAATTTAAGGAGTTCATCTTTCTCTCCAAAACGGTGCCATAGCCAAATTTGAGCTTTCTTTGGGCAAGAAGGAACTTTTGACATGGGAAATCTTCTAATATGAAGGTGAATATTCATACACCCACCCGTAAACAACTGGGTAATATTGGGTATTTTTTGGGGATAACCGATTGTAAGATCATACACAGCGTCAAGTCTTTCCTGCAAACCATTTATTGTTGAAACAAAGCCTTTCGTTTTGGGTAAAAGAACATGATTAAAAACAGGTTTATTGGTTTTGCGACAAAATTCTTGACATTTTTTCACCTTGTCTTTTGAAATTCTTGTACCCTCGACAAAACTGATAAGCCAAATTGGTATCTTGTTTTCGGTAATATGCTGGAAGGTTTTCTTGATCTTTTTTTGATCTTTTATCCAATCTCTTTTTAAGAAAACAAAGTTCAAAAATTTCATACCCCAACCAAGAATAGGTACATACTTTAAAATGTCTTTTACAAACCACTTAAGATCAAAAAGTCTTTTTTCTTTACTGACAAAACATAAGATTGCTGGAATATCTATCATCGACTGGTGGTTCGAAATAATCATAGCATGTTCATTTTTTGGGATAGAATCTCCTGTAAACTCGACTTTTATTCTTTGAATTTTTCTCATGATAAAAACTACGTTTTCCCACCAGAACCATGCACAAGCAGAGTTGATCTTTCTAAAAGATTGGGACGAAAAAGGATAAATAAAAACTGATAAAAGCTGAACCACATTAAAAAAAAGAGCCAAAAAAACAAGATAAATAAAGTAACACATTCCCTTCAAAAGAGAAGATAAATTTGACATGAAATTGAAACTCTTCGATCTTTTTGTAACCATCTATTCGTGCACCTTTCCTAGCATCGTGCAAACTATTTTAGTATCTATAAAGAGAAAACATTATAAACTTGAGAGTAAAGCTTTTTTTGAATTTTGTACAGCAAAATTCGTTAAACACTTTTTTGATTTTTTTTTTATTTATTAGATCTTTACATTAAATTTATATTTTATGGGCTTGAAACCAATTTTTTCCATTACTTACAGCAACTTCTAGAGGCACAGCTAATTTCGCTGCATGCTGCATGGATGATTTTACAAGTAACATAGCTTTTTCTAACTCAGATTTTGGTGACTCCAAAAGTAGTTCATCGTGAATCTGAAGTACTATTTTTGTTTCTAAAGACTTACTTTTTAGCTCTTTTGACAAGTTGATCATAGCAAGCTTTATTATATCAGCTGCTGTCCCTTGAATAGGTGAGTTGACTGCAATATTTTCTAATCTCCTTTGAGCTGTCACTTTTGACCCTGAGGGATCTTCTAGAGGGCGTTGCCTACCAAAAAGAGTGGTGCAATATTTTTTCTCTACTGCTTTATCTATCAATTTTTCAGTAAAAGTCTTAATTTTAGGGTAAGCTTGAAAATACCTTTCTATAAAAGTTCGTGCTTCAAATAAAGTCATGCCTGTCTCTTGGGCTAACCTTTGAGGTCCCATACCATATATAATACCAAAGTTTATGCTTTTAGCCTGAGCACGCATTTTGCTGGTGACTTTATCTAAGGGGACTTCAAAAGTATTTGCTGCTGTCAATGTATGAATATCTTCCCCTGATAAAAGAGCATTTATCAACGCTTTTTCCTTTGACATGTGAGCAAGTATCCGGATTTCTATTTGGGAATAATCAGCTGAAATTATAAACCAACCTGGCTTTTGTGCCTTAAAGCATTTTCTGATTTCTTGACCATAAAAAGATCGGCTAGGAATATTTTGAAGATTAGGTTGATCTGAACTCAATCTACCAGTGGCTGTTACGGTCTGGTTTAGGTTTGTATGAATTCTTTTGGTTTTCTTATTAACATATATTGGTAACGAAGTAACATAAGTTGACTGGATTTTGTTGATTTCTCTGTACTCCAAAAGAAGTTTAGGTAAGACTTCTTCTGATAGTTTCAGCAAAACAGATTCATCGGTAGAAAATCCTGTTTTTGTTTTTTTTAATGATTTAACTTTTAGTTTTTCATGAATCTTTAACTTATCAAATAAAATCACTTGAAGTTGCTTCGGTGAGTTTATATTAAATTTTTCTCCTGCGTACTTATATATTTTCTTCGTTAAATCTGAAATTTTTTTATCTAGGTTTTTTTCTAAGAGAAAAATTTTTTCTTTATCAAAATATATACCAGTTTGCTCTAGTTCGAAAAGGATAAATGTAAGCGGTAAATCTATATCCTGATAAACCTTAAAAAGACTGCGTAGCTTTAGCTCTTTAATAAGTTTTAGGTAAAGATCATCTAAACTAGAGACAGAAGAAGAAAAACTATTTTTTTCTAGCCAACTTGCCTGACATGACTCCAATGAAACACTTGCTTGAGTGGGTTTTAAAACATAATCTGCAATTTTTAAACAATGAAATTTTTCGTTTGCTTTCACATCAAACTTTTTAAGAAAATGAAGTGCTCCTTTTAAGTCGTAAGTTACTTTATTTTTATAGTTGCAAGAAAATATAAATCTAATCAATTTTTTTCTTGATGCTGATGTCAAATTAAGCCAATAAGGTGATGAGAAATTAAGCTCAAAATTTTTTTTATTGATATAAAAGTTAATTGACTCATCAATTGAAGTTAAACAATCAAAATCTTTTTTATAATTAACAACAAAAAATAAATCTTTACACTTCAAACACTCTATTTTTAAAACCTCCCACGTTTTCTGACTGATTATTTTCACGGTTTTCTGGGATTTTTCAACTACGGTTTTATTCACCGTTTTGTTTTCAAGGTCAGCCAGAAGGCTGTTAAAACCAAGTGATTTGTAAAGATTTATAAGATCTATATTGTTTTTATCTGGTTTCTTGTAAAGACAGTCTTCTAGCTTTATGTTTATAGGCAGGTCTGCGTTTAAAGTGACTAATTTCCTCGAAAGAAAAGCTTGTTTTTTATACCTTATAAGATTCTCTTGTTGTTTTCTTGCTGTAATTTTGTCGATGTTTTTATAAATATTTTCAAGACTTCTGAACTCTTTAATCAACTTCCCAGCATTCACAATTCCAATACCAGGAACCCCTGGAACGTTATCAACAGCATCTCCAATAAGGGCGAAAGCGTTCGTTATTTCTTTCGGCAAACATTGGTACTTTTCTTCAACCTCTTTTTCACCAATGATTCTTACCCCCTTATCCTTTGTTGAAGAATAAACAAAAGTTTTGTTATCAATCAATTGGAAAAAGTCTTTGTCTCCAGACACAATATATATTTCAAGCTGTGCAGAAGAAAATTTCTTGACTAAACTAGCGACAATATCATCAGCTTCAAAGCCATGCACAGCAATGTGTGGGCAAGCATAAGCTTCTAAAAGATTATAAAAATAGGGAAGTTGAACGCTTAGTTCATCGTCCATTTGTTCACGATTAGCTTTATAATCAGCGAATTCTTGTTGTCTAAAAGTAGGTTCTTTAGTGTCAAAAGCAGCGATAAGATAATCTGGGTTTTCCTCACGGCAAAGTTTATTTAAAAAATTTGCTGTGCCAAGAACTGACGAGATGGGTAGACCCTCTTTTGTGGATAACTGGGCTCGCCCAAGTGCAAAATAAAAACGAAAAGCTAGATTCATTGCATCAAGAATAAACAATCTTTTTGGTGACATATCTGACTTTCAAACAAATTTCATAGATTAAAGCTTCCTCTTAATTATAAAGTGTTTGAAAAAAAAGTGAAAAAAAAATATGAACAAGCAGCAAGAGGGAAGAAACAAAAAAGAAAATCTACAGTACAATGTTTCTTTGATAACCACTTGTATTTATTGTGACTATCTGTAAACTGAGAATTTTTGACAACTTTGCAAAGCTGTTTCTCGCATTTTTACTTTAAATAATTAGTCTATTATATACAGATAGTTAAAAATATATGCTTTGAAACTTTCGCATGAGTTTGGTAATCCATTTCTGATCATTTAGAAAGAAAGAAGGAAAACTCCTTTGGACATAGGCATTTCATTTATTCAAATCGCTGTCGCTCTATCACTCATTTTTATGATCCTTGCTTGTATTGAAGTAGGGAGCAACGATGCAGCAAACCTTGTTAATGCTGTTTTTGGTGCGCGCGTTTTAAGCCGCAAACGTGCTGTTTTTATTGCTGGAATTTTTGTAGTACTTGGAGCAACATTTGCTAGTCCCGTGATGGACACTATAAGACGTGAAATATTCGACATCCATATGATGAGTGACGTGTATTTAGTATCTATTTTCCTTTCATCTTATCTTGTTAACACACTTCTACTATACGCGTACTCTGCATATGGGATTCCGGTCAGTACAACTGCAACTTTAGTTTTTTCTATTGCGGGAGGAGCATATGGTGTGACTGGAACTTTAGAAAGTATTCAGTGGCAAAAGCTTCAAAGTATCATAACAGCTATTTTCATTTCCATATTCTTTAGTAGTTTTGCATCTTTTCTTATACAAAAGTTCTTTCGTAAGTTTATCAGTCACGGTTCCCAAGACCCGAAAAAAATTGCTGTCCACGGCCCTTGGATCAGTAGCTTAATTATCATGGGACTACTATGGTATATGCTCATCAAGGGGATGAACCTTATAAATCCAGATGACTTTGCATCCTGGTGTCGTGAGATAGGGCTTGGAGAATTTGGCTTTATGCTCGTCTTATGGTTAGCGTTGTCTGCTTTTATTGGGTTCAGTCTGTTTATCTTAGGGGAGAAAGCTTGCAAGTATCTTTTCCATGTGACATGCCTTTTAGGTGTTGCTTGTATGTCTTTTGCTTTTGGACAAAACGATCTTGCAAACTGTGCTTCCCCTGGGGTTGCCTCTCTTCTTGTCTACTTGAAAGGTGTCGAAAGTGGTTCTTCCTTTCAAATACCGATGTGGGGACTTTTTGCTTGTGGTTTTTTAATTTTTCTTGGTATGAGGACAAAAAGGGCCCAACGAGTGACTCGTGCAGAGGTCAACACAGCATCTCAGCACTCCAAAGTAAAGCTTTACGCCCCTCGATGGTGCCTTGTGCTTGGAAAATTTATATCCCAAAATATGGCATCTCCTTCAAAAAAACAGTCTAAAAAGTTAAAATCCTTAACATCCAAAAGAAACGACAGGGGTAAAAAAATCCATTATGACACCCTTCGAGCCTCTGTTATTTTGTCTGTAAGTGCCAGTGTGATTGCTTTTGCATCAAGCCTTGGGCTCCCCATATCAACAACATATGTAAGTTTTGCTTCTGTGATTTCCACAGGTTGGGCAGATAAAGTTTTTGCTAAAGGTTCAAGCGAACTTAAGGTGGGTCGGTCAATATGGGTCATTAGCTGCTGGTTTATAGCAGCCATACTTGCTGCTTTGATAACAGCTTTAGTTGCTATGATTATATCTAAATGGATGACTTGGGGAATCTCTTTAATTTTACTTATAAACTATGTTTTACGTAGATTTTTTAAAAATGCTTCTGATGAGCATGAAAAACTTTATCACCAAAAAAAGAAAAAAATAAAACAATTAAAAGAAGAGGAGTTTGAAGATGATCAAGGTGAAGATATATACGACGACTAATTGTAGTTTTTGTGAAAGCGCAAAACGGTTTTTAGAACAAAAAGGAATAGGTTTTGAAGCAATTGATTGCACGAGTGATCGTTCGCAACTGATGGCTTTAATGGAAAAACATAGCTGGCGTACAGTACCGATGATTTTTATCAATAATGAATTCATCGGTGGTTTCAGAGAGCTTGTTGCATTTGACGCAAATGGCCAACTTGAAAAATCTCTAAGAGAAGACTCTCTAAACCAAGACCGCTTATAATAACACCAACAATAATGAGCACTTAAATAAAAAGTCTTTGACTAAAATTCTTTTATGCAGTAGAGTGACCCATAATTTTCCTACACAAATATTCAGCAAAAAAAAAGACTTATTATGAAATTTAAAGACCTAAATCTTAATCCTCGTATTCTACGGGTCCTTGACGAGGAAGGTTACCAGTGTCTTTCTCATATCCAAAAACTTGCAATACCACTTGTGTCCTCAGGACGAGATATTTTAGCTTGTGCACCGACTGGAACAGGAAAAACAGCAGCATTTTCTCTGCCTATAATCAATCATCTGGCAAAAGGTCTGAAAAAATGGCGAGAAACGTCCGTCTTAATCTTATGCCCAACAAGAGAGTTAGCTCAGCAAACAACAGCTCAAATCAATAAATACGCTAAGTATCTTCCTATTCGGTGTCACACAGTTTGTGGAGGAACAGACTCTAAGCAACAACTTAAAGCTCTCAGTAAAGGTGTTCAAATTATTGTTTCAACTCCTGGACGTCTCGTCTCTTATTTGAAGAAACGATCCATAGACGTGAAAAAGGTTGAATTTTTTGTTATCGATGAAGTGGATAAAATGCTTGAAATGGGTTTTATCAAAGATATTAATAATGTTTTATCTTTTCTTCCTGCACAAAAAAGACAAAATATTTTATTTTCAGCAACTATAAGTAAAGGGGTGAAAATTACAGCAAAAGAAATTCTTCAAAATGAAAAGTTTATTGATGCTAGCTCCAGTTCTCCTTTAAATGAAAATATAAACCAGATCGCAATTTCTATAAAAAATAGCGAACGCACACATTTTTTATGTCAGCTTATTGAAAGTAAAAAAATAGATCGTATTATTATTTTTACACGTCGCAAAACTAATGCTGACCACTTATCATCATTATTAAATCAAAAAGGTTTTACAAGCCGGGCTTTTCACAGTGATCTGGAGCAAAAAGAAAGGCAAGAAACTCTCAAACTTTTTACGGAGAAAAGTGTCAACATTCTTGTTGCAACAGACTTAGCTTCCCGTGGACTTCATGTTAAAGATCTTCAATATGTCTGTAATTTTGATATGCCAAATAATGCACAAGATTATATCCACCGTATAGGAAGAACCGGTCGACTCGGCAAGGAAGGAGTGGCTTTTTCCTTTGTCGATAAAAAAGACGAAAAACTTCTCGAGTCAATTGAAATGCAAATTAAGAAAAAAATAAAAAGACAAAAAGATTTAAACTAAATTTTTTTTCAAATCCGAGAACATAAGTAATCTGTAAACATTGCTCCCAAAATAAGAACAAAGATAATAAGAAGACTGTAAACATGCTCTTTTGTACGAGGAAGTGGAAAAGATGTTTTTCCGTCAGACTGAGACGTTAAATATGCATGAAAGTAAGCAAAAATCATACCGGACAATGCTCCAACACCATGTATCGTATTGGCAACATAAAAACCAAAGACAGTTAAAACCCAACAAGCCACAAACCAAATTAGAAAAAAATTTGTGTATTTACTTTCCTCTGAAAGATAGCTAGGTCTTGAGGAAAACTTATTCATAGCCCACATATATCCAAACAAGCCATAATTGACTCCAGACATACCACCAAAAACAGGATGAGCAACAAAATAAAATGAAAGATTGGAACTAACCGAGACAAAGATAATTAAGAAGATCATTAGTTTTGCACCAAGGCGAGCCTCTACACGAGCACCAAGAAGATACAACCAAGTCATGTTAAATAAAATGTGCAAAAATCCTTGGTGTAAAAAAATAGGAGTTACCGGTCTCCAAATTTCTCCACTTTGAATTTCAATTAAACCAGATACATACTTTGATATCAAAAAAAACTGCTTTAGAGCATAGGTTTGATCAAAAAACTGTACAATAAAAATTAAAACCGAAAAAGTGATCAAAAACTTCGTTACAGGCGAATTAGAAAGGGCTCCTTGAGAAAAAATTTCAGTACGGACATTAATAAAACGAGATTTACTATATTTTTTTTCTATTTCTTTATGCTTTTGTATAAAAACTTGCCGACCCTTTTCTGCCAAAACTTTGTATTTGGGGTTTGTGGGATCTTGAGAAAACTTTTCTATTATTAATTTTGCCCGATTTAGATCACTATCGGATCGAACCCAAAGCATCCGATCATTTGGATCTTTGTCATCGTAAAAGCTTTCTATGTTATCATTCATGAGTATGTACTGGGCAAGTTCAAGTTGTTCTTTGTTTTCTAATTTACTAATTTTTCTCAAACAATGAACTCCTTTAAATTAGTTTTTTTTTCTTGTTTCAAAAGCTAATCTTGCTCGGGCTGGTAAAAAACAAGAAATAATAATTATTATCTTATGACGATTATAACAGAAAACAAATAAAATACTAAAAATCTACTTTTGCCTTTCAAAAAGAAAAGTAAATTATAAGATTTAGCGTATTATCTTTCATGCTGAAAACGAATATACAATCAATAAAAATAAGATTTTATCTAGTTAAAAAATAAAACTGCTGAGATCAACACACGATACCCAAATCAACCGCAAAATAAAAGATCATGTTGAAGTAGTATAAGTAGATGCCGCCAAAGCCCTTGGAGTTTTCTTTGTAATAATCCATAAACCGCACCTGGTTCATAAAAAAATAAAATGATTTATGAGCCTCCCCGAGAAAGACCATCTATTTAATTTTATTAACTAAGTTTACTGAATCTTTTACCCGATCTTGACCCACTTAACCAAAAGAGAAAGGTTAAGATAACAAACATTTTTACCGCCTAAAGGACTCCCTTTAAAAAAAAGGGAGAAATTGCTGCAGCCTACGAAAGTAAAATGGTATGTTTGGATACCAATCCGTAAGACTCAGAAAATAATGAGTTTGCCACAAAATGCGGTTAGTCACCTTTTGAAAAAGGTAAAAGTCAACATCCATGTCAAGCAAACCTGGCACAAAGGTAAGAAAGTATATAGCAAATAAATGAACACACCTTCAAATTCAAAGAAAGTTTCTTTTTCAAGACAAGACAAAAACTCTCGCCGGCAAAGAGCCCTAAAAGACAGACAAATTGTTTCTTTGACGCGTCAAATTGACGAAACACTACAAAAATCAATTGATGACACAGACTTTATAGTTTTTGATTTAGAAACCACGGGAGGCAACCCGGAAAGAAACGGTATCACTGAAATATATGCCCTTCACTACAAGGAAGGCAAAGTTTTTAACGACTTTCATTCAATGGTAAATCCAAAAAGAAATATTCCAAGAATTGTCCGAGAGATCACAGGCATAAGTAATCAGATGGTTCGTCATGCGCCCACTATTCAGCAAGTCATGCCTTCTTTTTTGGATTTTATAGGTGATAAAATTCTTGTTAGTCATAATATTATTGGTGATCTTATTTTTCTCAAGCATTTTAGTCGTGTGGCATGCAAAGTTCAATTAGAAAATAAATATTTATGCACCCATCTTTTAACTGAGCTTTTAATTCCCGAGTCTCCATCAAAATCTCTTGGGGGTTTGGTTGATTATTTAAACCTTCCCAAGGACACTATGCATCGAGCAAAAGCAGACGCTCTTGCAACTTTAGAGCTTTTTAAAGTACTTTTGAAGAAACTTTCAAATCGCTTTGGAGACCTTAGCCTAGAAGATACTATTCGAACCCAAGGAGAAATTGAGTCTTGTTTAAAACTGGGCTGGGCTATTGATCGCTCTTTTGATGAGCTCCCAGAAAAACCCGGCCTTTTGCGTTTTTTAGATATTGAACATAATGTTTTATTTACCACCAGCTCGTACAATATAAAAAAAACGGCTTTTCACCTTGAAAAATCGCCAGCAAAACTTGCTAGACCCTTAGTAAAAAAACTTTTGAAATCCCATGATTTTAGCTTTAAAGTCTTACCTGATATTTTAACCGCCATGCACGAAGAAAGCATTGAAACCGATAAAAAAAACCTAAGCTACCCTGCTTTTAAGTGGCATTTAAGATATATAACAACTTTTTACATCAAAGTTTTAAATGAAAAAGAAATTCTTATGGGTATAGGACAGCTCAGTCCTGGAGTAAATTTTGCTGTAGGACCTATTCACGACAAAAAAGAAGCCTTAAACTACCTAAAAGACTTAGCTGATTTCTTTTCCGTAAACTTAAGTCGACAAACCATAACACTAGCTAAAGAGGAGCAAAAGGCTCTAGTCTCTTTACTTGACAATAGTAAAAAGCTGACTCGGTTTTTAAATGTTTCTAAGATTATTTTGTCTTTACTATGGAATATTAACAAGTCCGGTAACTTCAAAAACATAAAAAGTCTTATTAAAATTTTACGTAACCAGTATTTAAAAAAGCATACGGTCTTAAGTCAAGAAAATGGAGTGATCAGGTGCTACGATGAACAAGAAAAAAAATGCCGGATTTATCCTGTTATTAATGGCTCAGCAAAACTAAATCCCATGATCTTCAAAGACTGGAAAAGCTGGCTAAAATCGAAGCAATGCCAGGAATTTCTGCTGGAAATCAAGAAAAAAGATAGTACGGGTGACAAAGCCATTAGCTTGTCCTCTAAAGCTGAAGCAAACATCATGAATCAAACTTTGTGGATGATTTACGGCAAAACTCAAAGCAAGAAAAACAAAAATTTCTTTAGCGTCAAAGACATTTCAAAACAATAATCTAAAAGATTATTGAAAGGCAAGAACCTCTATAAACTCCAAAACACTCTATTCAAAAATGCACAATTTATGTAACACTTTCAAAAAACCTGTAAAAAAAAATTACCACAAAAAAATATAACATATAAAAAGACAGCAACGAGAATTACTATTCTTTTTACATGAAAAGTTTACATTCAACCTTGCTTGAAAAAATAAATTAACTAATAATCTATTGATAATTGTCTGTTACTTTAAAATTTAAAGAATTTTCAAACTTCAAATAAAGGCTTAAGTTATGTTGCAAGGTGTGAAACTTAAAAAAATTCTTCTATGTGGGTCTTTTCTCTCCAGTTTAAGCTTATCCCTTCTAGCAGAGAAAAAAGTGAATAATGACTCCCCTGAGCAAATAAAAAAAATGATTCAAAAACAAGATAAAAACGCAGATGTCACCATAATGCCAAAACAAGTTATCTTCCGAAAACCAATTGATGCTAGCAGTTATGCAATGGGGTATAAAATAGGTACCAATCTTAAAAGCCGCGGCGTTGATCTTAATATTAGGACTATCCTTTCTGCTATAAAAGAAGCTTATGAAGGTAAGCCCTCAGCTATATCACCAGAACAGAGCCAACAAGCACTCAAGCATTTTCAAGAAATGGTTAAAGAAAAGCGTAAAGAAATTGCAGCAAACAACAAAAAAGAAGGAGAAGCTTACCTTGAAAAAAATAAGTCCCAAAAAGGAGTTATAACAACAACAAGCGGTTTGCAGTACAAAGTTCTTACAAAAGGTTCAGGTAAAACCCCTCAGGCAAACTCTAAAGTTTCCGTCCACTACAACGGACGACTTATTGATGGCACCGAATTTGATAGTTCCTATAAAAGAAAAGAACCGTCACAATTTAAGGTTAATCGAGTCGTAAAAGGCTGGCAAGAAGCTCTCAAGTTAATGCCAGTTGGGTCAAAATGGCAAGTTTACATCCCAAGCGACTTAGCATACGGAGAATATGGACGTCCTGGAATACCGCCAAATTCAGTCCTTATTTTCGATATGGAGCTCTTGTCATTTGAAGAAAATGAAGCTGTAAAAACTGCGAAAAATAAATAAAAATCTGAAACTTCAAATATGTCAGATCTAGCTCACAATCATGCCTTGTACCGAATCATAACTTAACTCTCTTTTTTTCTTTGTCTGAAAACTCAAATCATAAGTATGGCAATATTCTATTGGATAGCAGTAAAGGTGAAGACTCACAGCTTTTAAGGATCGACATTCAAAGCTATGAAAACCGACTTTATCGGAAATAAAAGAAACCGCTCCTTTCTTGAGATTGGTGGTGCTGGCTACCGGAGAGCAAAATCGCCAATTTTCAACCAAGTTCCTTTTATAAACAGACTCTAAAACTTCACCTTCAATAACTTTTGTCCAACACAACGAACCATTATGATCATGAACAGGAGTCTTATGCCCTTTTTCCCAGCACAATACGATCAGTTCAAACTCGGAGTTTTTTTCCAGTAAATTTCTAGTATAATTTGATTTTTTAAAATAAGTAAGGTCTTTAAGGTCTCCTTCATCTAGCTGTAAATTTTTCATAGATTGCTGAAAAAAACTTTTATCCTTATCCTTTTTTTTTAGTTCTTGAAGCAAACTTAATATTTTCTTTGAACTTTTCATAACTAACGCCTAAATCTTAAATATGATCCGCAAAATTTAATAGTCAAGAAATTATAGAAAAAAAATTGAGAAATTAATATTTTTTTTTATCTTGCTAAATACACAATAAACTGTAAAATCCCGCTCTAAATATACAAGTAGCATCATTATCTTTTTACGAGGTAAGTAGAATCTTATGAAAAAAATTATTTTTTTATTTCTTTTATGCCATAAAATATCTTTTGCAAGTGAACCTAGAATGACAAGTCTTGACAAAGCCTTCTTCTACCAACAAGCAAAAGGACTAAAACAAAAAAACAAAAGAAGACAAGAAAGTTATTTGTCCTGCGGCGCCTTGTCCGCAGCCTTATGTTGCTGCCCCTGCTTGTGCCCATGCTATGCCTTCTTATTGATAAAAAACATCCTTACAAAGTGCACCTTAAAGTTCCCAAAAGAAGAAAATTACCTTGAAGCAACAGGAGAAAGCGTAAAAGCTGAAGAAAAAGAATTTAAAACTTTTCAAAGACATACGACACCTGAAGCAGAAAGTGAAAAAGAAGGTTTTCTTCCCTATACTCCCTTTCAAAGCCCAGACCCTTTGTGGCTACTAAGACACTGTGTATGGAAGAAAAACAACGATAAAACTTTTTAAAAAATAAAAAACACCAAGATCGTAAAAAAAATTCAACTCAAAAAATATATTTGTTTCTTTTATTTAGGATTGATATAGCTCTATTACATCAATCCTAAAAAGATAAAAAATTATGAAGAAAAAACACCCATTACTGTATCTTCTTATAGTAACACTTTTCTCTATTCATAGTGCTTTTATGGAGGCAAAAGAAAATAAGAAAAAATCTGTCAAAGATTTTTTAAGTACTTACAGAAAAAATAACCCAGAAAAAAAATTAAATTTTGATCTCATAAAACGATCAAACCTTCTTTCCACTATTATACCTAACATAGGTAACTTATCTGAAAACTCTCTACGAAAAAAAGGCTTTTATCAAACATTTATTTTAAATGAAGATGATTTTATAAGTGAAGCCTGGTACAAAAAAAGTAATTATAAAAAGCCTCTGCTTGTTTTTCTTGCTGGGTTTACCAGTTCTGCTAAAACAAGTTCTTTCATCAATTTTGCAGATAAGTGTATGACAGAAGATGACAGCCACTGTCTTCTTCTTGAAAACAGTACCTCTGGGGAGTGGATAAAGCGCAATAGTTTTATGTTAGGTTCAGGAATTGAAGCAGGCTGGAATATTTATCTAAGTCTGAAAAAATTTAGAGAAAGTCACAAAGATACCATTGAAAAAATTCATGTGATTGGCCTTAGCCTTGGTGGAAATGATGCTGTCTTTGCAGCTTACATTGACTCAATCTTAAAGACAAATATAATTGACGGGTCAGTCCTTGCTTTTTCTTCACCTGCTGATCGTATCAATGGGTTTATAGAGCTAAAAGAAAAAGATCGTATCAACAAAATTATAATTGACCGTCTTCTTCAACCTGCTTACAAAAGTTTAGCTTTTCTTGGTTTCAGTAAGAAAAGAGCTAATTGGCTCGAAAATTCTCGACATGGAACTAATTTAGTCGATCATATTATTATTCCAAGTTCTCAGCATTATTTGAACCATCGTTCTTTAATTTTTGAAAGAAAAGTATTAAAGCAAACTATAGTCCAACAGCTCAATGAAAAAGAAACTCAAGTTGAGGCTCTCTCACAACTTTACAAGCTCAGCCCCCACGTAATAAAAATAACAAAACCAATTCTTTGGGTTCACTCCGAAGATGATCCAATAGTCTCATTTTCTTTAACATACAACTGTCTACTCCAAATAAAAAATGATAACTTTATGCTACTAAGCCGAAGGTACGGAGGTCACCTAGGATACCCATTTTCTTACGGAAAAAAATGGGTCCATCAGCTTATCGATAGTTATACATCCTATTGGAAATAAAATAAAAAAATTCTTCCAGTTATAAAAACATATACTCGATAAACAAAACCCCTTGCAACAAACCGCCATTTACTGTACAGTACGTTTTTTACCCAACACCTTAGGAACGAAAAGATACAATGAAAAGTCTTTTATTTAATTTTATACTTTTATCGCAGAGCTTTTTCGTTTACGGAGCAGCTGAAAAAGTCTGTGCATTCTGTTATCAAGATCAAAACACACAAGAACAATTTTCACTTAAATCTTGTTCGAGATGTAAAACAACTTTTTACTGCAGCCTCGAGTGTCAAAAAAATGATTGGCGAAAACACAAATCAATGTGCAAAAGTTTTGAACAAAAAAAAATTGAAGATATGCTCGTACAAAAAAAATCTCCTGGAAAAGGACAAGGAGTTTTTGCTTTAGAGGATCTGCCAAAATTTGAAAAAATTGTAAGTATTGAAATTTTAAGTCGGTATCTAAAGTTTATGAACGATGCAGAAAGACCTGATTGGTCTGATTTATTTCAATCACCTGATTTAGAGTCTAGAAAAAGTGTCTTTGAAAAGTACCGTATAAAATCAATCGAGGGTAGTCAAGTTAGTATTGAACCTGATTCAACAAAACGCAGTTATCAACAAAGTTCTACAACGGATTTATTCAAGTTTATAGCATCAAACTCAGCAAGTTTTGAGTCCTATGAAAAACTCTACCAACTTCAACTTGAGTCAAGCTACATTTTAAGAGTTAAAAACTATATGCTCAAAGATACTGAGCTTTATAGATCATACGATCTTGAATGGTTATCCATTGCATATCATACACTTGTAAAACAGTTAGATCATCCATGGGGTCGTAAGGAAACACGGCCGATATGTATGAAGAACCTTACATTTCGTCCCGTCACTGGTATATTTTTACTCAAAAAGAATGTAAATTTTAAACAAGTAATGGAAATGAGCGAGAATATACGTGAATTATTTATTTCACTATATGATGAAATCGAAGATAAGAAAATTAAAGATTATTATCTAACGGGATTTAATTTAAACTACCATACACAAAAATCAAAATACGGCGAAACCTATTATAAGCCTTATTTTACTAGTACCCATTAGTTTTTTTTCCTCCAAATAAAGGTTCTTTTGACAAAAAATTATACTGTCTCAATACCTCTATCATTTACTTCGTACGAAATTAAGCTATGGCAATAAAAAAGAAATCTTAAAAAAGTAAAAGCTATCGAATAAATAATAAATATCTGTTTTTCTAAATAATTAAAAAAGTGAGGATTTTGTGAAAACTGATTAGATTTGACCAAATCCTGCTGATCCATTAACTGCCTCAATTAATTTTCTTTTAAGTAAGTCTTTTGAATTATAACGAGGCATATCTAATTGATTAAAACATGTGTGAGATGTTGGGAAAGCATTAATATCATTTCCAACTATAAATATTTTGATAGGCCTTGTTTCAATATCATTTGGTACAGATTGAACTCCTGTAACAAAACTCATAAACTTTCCAATAAAACCGTTCTGAATTTCTTCTTGCTCAAGTACGGAGTCTCTTATCCATTCTTTAAATGACTCGTCACCTTGTGCATTAGCCATTATTTCTCTAAAATTTTCTTGTGATAATTGAGTGCCTGCTAATATTTTATTAAAAGTTATACTTGAAAATCCAACAGTATATACTTCTGCTCTTATAGCTTCCGTAAAATGATGTCTGAAACCTTCAACAAGAGCATTTGTTCTTAGCTCTATATCTAAATATTTAGTGACTTGAAAGTCATTTTCATTTCCAGCTGAGTTAGGAAGCATAAGAGAATTTTTAACCATTTCTAATGACACATCAAAGCGACGTTTTGAGAAATCATTTTCAGACATTGCATCACCTGAAACTTTCCAAGCATCACCAAAAATAACAAGGTCATCAGCAAATTTATTGTAAGAATCATAATTTAAACCTGGTTTAAGAATATATTCAGAATATCCGAAAGAAGGAGGATTAAGAATCATCATAGGTTTTATAGAATTAAAGCCTCCTTTTGTAAACATCAGTGCTGAAAAATAATTAATAAATTTCTTTTTTAAATCCTCTGAAGAAAAATCATCAGATATAATTCTTTGAATAAGATACGGACTTAACTTGATAGGGATATTTTGTTCGTCAATAATCATAGCTCTAGCAAGAGTCGCTCCTATATTTTTATAACACTCTTGTTCTTTCTCGAGATCGGATTGTAATTGATGATTTTCACTGAGACAAACAAAATATTCAGAAAAATCATTACGATCACTTACACTATAAAAATCCGTATCTTCAATATTTTTAAATATCTTCACATTTTTAAAAGAAGTCACACTTGAAGATCTATCAGTGTAAACTTCTTTCTCTCCTTTTAAGATCATACCTAAATGTGAAAAAAGTTCTTTTCTGAGACCACCCAAATCCATTCCCGTTTCTTCGATACCTTCTGTATCCATAAATATTACTTTTATCGGAGACGAGGTAGTTTCACTAAAAGTAACAAAGTCTTTCAATTCATGGCCTCTTTTTATATTTCCAAGAGTTTCTTCTGGATAAATATTACTACCTGCAGTTGTGCGAAATAATTCAAAATCACTCACCAATTGTTCCTGAGTTTTCTCATGACCTTCTCTGTGAGATTGATAACAAGAATCCATAAGGTCTTTTACTAAGATTTTTCCGTCTTGATCTGAGCTTCCGTATAGAGAAATTATATTTCTAAAATTTGAATAATCTCCAAACCCTCGAAAAAGACTTTCATCAATGTCATCTGGTAAGTAACAATTATCATAATATCTTTGCTCTTCTAACTTATCTTCCATTGTTAACGGACTTAACAGAACTGAGAATTTTTTTTCTTGTGTATTTTCACCATTTAAAATTAATGCAGTTAAAGTTATATTTTTATTGTTTAGATCTCTAAAAACATAGCCTTTATCACCAACTATACGAATAGATTCAGGATCATCACTTGACCAGGTTAAAGTAGAATCATCTTGATGTTGTGGCAAATAAAGATCTTTCTTAACAACATACCCTCCACTATTATAAGGTAACTCTGCCCTTGTTTCAAAATCTATTAATTCAATAGAGTAAAAATAATCTTGCATATTTGGATTATAATTTTCAGGAACAACCCGCAGAGAAAAAACATAAGTATCTCCTTCATTTACTGTTGCTGTTAATGTTACCCACGTTCCATAGCTTTCAGCCTCATTTCTGAAAACTTTACCATCATCACCTATAATATTTGGATGAGAACTTGACCAAAGAACACGAAGTCCCTGAGCAGCTATTGATCCTCCTTTTTGTAAATCTATATCTTTTTCTGTAAACCATTCATCAAAAAAGTCGCCTGACACATATCTTGTTGGGTAAATTAAATTACGTATTCTATCCCAACCTGTTGTCGAATCAAAATCAGTTGGTGTTGGGTAAATTAAATCACGTATTCTATCCGAACCTGTTATCGAATCAAAATCAGTTGGTAGTGTATTATTTTGAAGACCAGGTATAGTAAAATAAAAATACCTTGATCTCACTTCACTACCAAGTTGAAGATCAGCTTTGAGTTGCACTTGTACACTCTCTTCAGAGTCACTCCTTGTAACAATTCCTTCACCATCAGAAACAGTTAAATGCTCAGGATTATATGAAATCCAACTAACCTCAACATCTCCATAGAAAAGTGGCAAATTAATATTTTTTGTAATTATATCAGGAACATCTCCTCCAGTACTTGGAAATGTAATTTTTAGGTGAAATAAAGCTTCTTCTATTTGTTCTTTATCACTTAGTTTATCTGCCAAAAAATCACCTGAGTAGGCGCTACATTTTTGTCTTAATTCGGCGATATTTACAGGGCTGTAATAATAATATTCATGTATTACAACTTGAGGATTAATAGTTAATTGAGCAGTTAACTTTGAAGCAGAAACATTTAAACACCTTATATACGTATTTTCTTCTTCACATTTTTCTTTATCAAAGGAAAGGTTGTACACATCTTTTGGGGTGACCTTTTCATAATAGTCTTTTATGATTAATGCATCTTGATCACTTACATTGTCAAATTCATAACAAGAAGAAAAAAGATCATTGTTTTTCATAGTTTTAAAGACAACAAAACGATTTTCACTTTGGTTTTTATCAGAAAAAATTTTACAAGAAGATAAAAAAACAGAAAAAAACAGAAAAATTACAATATTTTTCATAAAAAAAACCTTTCTATTTTAAATAAAAATTTATTTATATACTCCAGTATAGCATTTTTTAATCAAAATATATTTTTTTTCAGACAATTCTTGAATAAATTATTTTTGTTTAATAAGAATAACAAATTTATATTTTTTGAAAAATTTATTTAAGAGTTTATAAGATATAAGTTTAATAAAAAATTTTCATCATTGCAGATTTTATTTTACTTTTACAGTCAACAGTGATCGAACCTATACATTTATCATATTTACTTAGTATTAGAATTAACTTTCTATTATTGCTGTTTTTTACCAGGTTTAAGCAAGGGACAAAAATTTATTCAATTGCATTCTGTCCTGAAATTTCATTACTCTCTTTAGAAAATTTTACTGTCCAAAATTCAATATAAAATTTATTGAGTAGCCATGTAGTAAGTTATATCCGACTATCTCAATAAAATTTGCAGGGAGCCCTTGAGTCAGACACTGACAACCTGCTTGATTTTATATGTTAGTACTTTATTAAATCGACATTCTTGAAAAAGATAATTACTTTTTTTAAATTCTCAAAATCAAAATATTATATTTATCACAATCAGTTTTCCAAAATAAGATTAACAGCTGAGACAAGATCAAGAAGGTTTATTATTTTATCTTGGTTAATATCCATACGTAGAAATTCCTCTTGTGTTGGGCGAATTACACCAAGAATAGAATTAACAATTTTAATAATATCTAATATATCAATTTGACCATCTAAAGTTGCATCTCCTGGAAGAATAAATAAACAACTTTCTTTACATGATCCATCGTCACATGATTTAAAATGACAACGAGAACAATCATCTTCAGTATCTTGCAAAACAAAATCTTCTCTTTCCTTTTGAGAAAAGACAACAATAGAACTCTTTGTTGTATAGTCGCACCTATCAAAAAGGAGAGTACACTGATTATTCGTATCTGGTATCATTCCATAAAGTTCAAAATAACCTTCATGATCCGTAAAAACGCCAGGAACTTCGTTACACCCTGACACCGAAACAAAAACACCATTTATACCAACATTATTTTTATCCTTCACTCTTCCCAAGAAACGTTTAACCTCATTTGTTCTTATGATAGAATCACAATAAACGTCTGACTCATTACCTGAAGAGTCTTTTAACTTGACACAAACATTGACAGGAACAGATCCACTTGCACTTCTTAGAAGGCTATCTTTTTTCAAATTAAGACTATTTACTTTATTGCTAATATTAATATCAGACAAATCACAATGAGCCTTATCTATGTCACAAATATCTATACTAAGATTTTTTAGCCTGCATGACTCGCTATCTGAACAATTTTCGCAATCTTGGTTATGACAAGCTACACCTTCAATATTAGTAGATGAGATATTAACCTGTGATCCCTTCAAGATTTGCCATTTAGGTGAAGCGGGAAAGTTTGATCCATACTGAATCGCATATTGAAGCTGCAAATCTTGTCCAGGTAGTAGAGGGCCATCACTTGCATTTATAGTAATTACAAAAGGAGAGTTTAAGTCAGTATGACTTGCGCCACCGTTAATCCAAATAGACCCGCTCGGGGCATTAGAGTCTAACTTAACTTTTCCCGCAAAAATACGACTCTTTGCACTACGAATCTCTTTGTCTTTTAGTTTTTGTTTGTAATAAACTCGATAACAATACGTTGAATGAAGATCAAGGTTTTTATGCCAGCAGAGGCCTTTGCCTGCAGAATTTTTTTCTCCAAAGTTACAACTATCAAGTGTGGTAAAACGATCAGACATAAAGCTAAAAATTTCTTCGCGACACTCATCATTTTCACTTTTGATACTTTCTATAACAACAGAAGCACCATCGACAACAGGAAACCGAAGAAGATTTGCTCTGTCAATCCACTTTATTTCAAGAGGTAAATGATCATCCAAAGGAGGGTTCACAACAGAGACATAAACAGGTTTTGGTAAAATATCATCTCTAGCGTCAAAAGCTAGGACGTCATAACCATCAAGAACGCCACCCCCATCTGTATCAGGATTACAAGGATCTGTGCCTTTCCACCACTCTGCAATATTTGTAAGGTTATCTCCATCAGCATCAATCTTAGCGTCTGATTTATAGGGTTCTAGACACTTATGTTGTATTTCATAACGAGTTGGCATTTCATCGCTGTCACCGTCACAACTAGAACCGCTAACTTCCCTTGAAACTTCTGTTACGTTAAAGGAATTTTTTCGTATACGCGTAAAAATGTCTCCCTTATTGTTTCGACCTTGGGCTTTAAACTCAATTTGATAACTACCTAAAAGACAGTCTCCATCATCTTGATTTTCACATTCTGAAAGACAGTTACCTGATATGTTATTACCTTCAAGTGTTGTTTTACGATAAACGTTAGCATAAATACCATCATTAAAATCATAATCTCCGTGAGCTCCATCATCAAACAGAGGTAAAGTAACTTCATCTCCAAAGGGACCGATTACTTTGACTTCAATAAAATGCTTCCCTTTGTTTAAACCTTTTATAGCACCCTTTTCATCCCATAGCTTAGCTATGATTTGAATAGGGTTTCCTCTTAAATATCCTTGCCTGGATTTCTTTTTCTTCACATCAAGAGACTCTAATTTACCACCTAAATGAAGATCAAGCCCAACTTTATTAACAGGTAAACCAGAAAGAGTAATAAGATAATCACCACTTATTTCTGAAAGATTTAGGTTTAGGTTTGCTACATCAAGTTCTTTAAAAAAGTAAACTCTATGATTACCCTGCTTTCTTAAACTAGATGGCGATGGATAAACTGTAGACTTTGTGTTTCCTCCTTCTTCCCAGCTAATAGATAAAATAGCTTCTTTTAAAATCTCGCTGCCAAAATTTGAAAAATTCTTCCACGCTCCTAATTTACCTGAACTTGAGTATTCCCAGATTCTTTCATGCCTTTTAGACCTTTCCGAAGCTAAAGAATACGCATCAAAAAGATTTATTTGGGAAGAGTTACTTGCTAAAGAACGGTTTTTATTTCTTTTTAAACCTCTTGTCGAAGGAGGATCATTGACATAATAATAAGACCCTCCTGTTTCAAATGCAATAGATTGAAGAGTTTCTTCGTCGGCACCAGGACCAAATGCAATAGCTTCTATTTTGACCCCATCTTCAATAATGTCTCCAGAAACATCGTCCCAAAAAAGAGGTTCATTTCCTTTACCATCACTTAACAATACCATCCAGTTATTATCTGTTAAATCATCCGCAAACATCTGTCGAGCTCTCTCAAGACCATCTCCAATTGAAGTCCAACCTTCAGGTGAAAGAGTATTAATTTTCATATGTGCTTTTTGCCTGTGATCTAGACTCGCTAAATCAAAAACTAAAAGCTCTTTAGAATCATCAAGAGAAGAACCATCATCACTATCATTATTACCATTAAAATTGACTAATCCTAACTTCTCGTCTTCATATGTTGTATCAACAAATAAACTTGCGGCATTTTGAGACGATTTTAGTTTTGTTACAGGATCTCCACTTGCCATACTACCAGAATTATCAATAACAATTACCTGATTTCTTGATTTCACATCATAAGAAACGGATTTTATATTTTTTGTTCCAACCGAGTCGAGTAAAACGTGAAGATCATACTTGTTATCTTTTAACTTCGGTGGTGGATTAACAATAAGCCAATACTCGCCTTGTACATATGAGCCGGTAAGAACAGATGCTTCATTTGAATCTTCAACACCCTCTCCCACAAAAACTTTAAAAGCATCGTATGATAATCCTTCAACTAAGGTCCCCTCTAAAATATCTTTTACTTTTAACCTTAACAAGAAATCTCTTGGGTCCATCACAATGCTACCACTCAAAATAGGAGAGTCAGGAGCTACATAGGCAATATGATCTTTTGTTGGCCTCACAACCTCAATTTCAGGATAAACGCACTGAAACTTAATATCTATACTATTAATAGCATCATCAAAGGCGGCAACAACAAGACCAAATTTCTTTATATCAGAACCGCCTAAATAGGATCGTTTTAGGTCACTACCAATAGCCTTTGATAGATACTTAGCTTTATCAGAGACACCAGGAGGTACTAAGTCATGTATTGGAAAAATTCCCCAAGCAGGATCCTCTTTACCAAGATCATTAACATCTCCAGTAAATGAGATAAGCTTTGATCGAACTTGACAACTACTTGGTATTTCAACGGTGTAGTACTTTACTCCCCACCTTCTTAGATTAGTTACAGTAAAGTCTAAAGTCTCTCCAACCCAATCGCCTACTACTTTCTCCTCACGATCGACATCACCATATTGACTATGAGGTATTGCTGCTAAAGCACCATCTCTTTCATCTACATAGGTGTAAAGATCACTACTGTAACTTTGTAGCTCAGATAAATCATAGCTTCTCAAAAGATTTGTGATAGCAAAATCATGGAAAATATTCTCAAGAGATTCATTCGGATCGTAATCTTCAATAACATCTCTTAGTACACCGACAAAATTAGGGCTTAATCTCTGATCATAAATTTCATTCCAGATAGCTTCAACAAAATCAGATCCACAATTAGGTTCGCAACCAGGTGAGTTTTCACCAAGTCTGTCACCAAGATAACTCCAAAACAAAGAGGTCTCATAAGATAAATTCAAAAGATCACGATTAGGGGACCCTAAATAGTCCTGAGCAGAACTCAAAAAAGTAATGCAACCTGTATCTTGATCTAAATCTGTGTATATCTTATCTTGCATGTAACGAGCTGTTCCCTCAAATAGCTCTCTTCCCCAGCTGAGCCAATTACTAGTAATTCCTGTATCGACCCCAGAAGGTTCAGGAGTTTTTGTTGAGTTATATTGAATATGGTGAAAAAGCTCATGCCCTATAACGAGCCTTATACAAGGCTCCGTATTATTTCTATACATAGATGAGGGAAGGTTAATCCGATCAAGAGGAGCATTACCGGAATCACAACCACCTGTGCAGCGCCAAACAAATGTTTCGCGAATAGCATTAGATCCATTATAATAAGAGACACCTCCAGGAATACTGTTACTTAAGTTGGTATCAAAACCACTCCCAGCTCCAAGAAACGTATTAAGATTTAAGTAACCATTTTCATACCCGTCTGGATTACCTTGAACGGAAGCATTTGTATTTGCAAGAGAGTTGAGAACATTTTGTGCCTGAGTAGCAGAAAAACAGTCGGGATTGTCAGGCCCATCGGGAGGAATAGTTGTATCAACACAGTTTGGGTTAAAAAAGACTCGATGATTATAACCATCAGGATCCGTTATATTATTAGGAAGAGTTTGGCCATGAAGATTTAGAGAAACGAAGAAAAAGATAATAAATTTTTTCATCTTCCCAAGATAATTTTTAATTAACATAAGCTCCCCTTATTAAATGAGTAAAAAAAATAATTTTAAATATAAAATAATGTTTTTTATAAATCATAACTCATTTTTTACTCTTTATACTGAGACAGAAAGAAAAAATAATCCGCTTTATTCATTCAGAATAAGGAGAGCCGAAAAGAACTAAATCTATTAATAAAAAAATTAAATATAGTTACTAAAATAAAATTTTTTTGCGAAAAAAAAAAAAAAAAATAAATTTTCAACAAAACAAAAGAGAAAAATATATCCTTAAAATCTTATTTGTAAAAATTCATAATTGTAACTAGGAAAAAAATACACAGATTCAATAAAGTTTAACTTCTTTTACATATGACCTCTTTTTCTTCAAAAATAATATGATGCCGTATTATGTTTAGAAATATTTTTTCTCTTTTTCTGGTTTTACGGCTCATCTGAAAAACTAAAAGCAAAAGTGAAAGGACTTTAGTAAACGGACAAGTTCTTCAATAAATATTTATGCCAAGGTATAGTTTTTAGTCTAAGAAAAAAATATATGCATTGCAAAGAAATGAAAAGGAGTCTTGTTTTTAAGTGGATGAAAACTTAATTGTAATTTTTCACTAAGATCTTTCATATTTTTCAAATATTAAGCGTGTCTTTCAACTCTTTTTCTGCGAAGTTTAAAGCAGGCTTTGGAACTTCTAAACCAATATACGTCATCATTTTTCTAAGGAGCCTTTTAAAAACATTTGTCCGCTGGACATCTTCTCTGGCGATAAGTTGCTGCTCAATAGGTTTTGTTAAGTAGTCCCCTTCAATTTTCAACAGTGCAACAGGATCTCCTTTACGAATAGGAGCTTGTAGTTGAATGGGCTCTATGATGACTCTGGTTTTTTGTTGAAAATTTTTCTTTGTATTGATGTAAACATCTTCATCTACACCAA
>PASJ01000074.1 GCA_002711925.1 Pseudobdellovibrionaceae bacterium
TTTCGAGACAAATTTAGATAATAAAAAACCAGCTTTGAAGTTTGTGTTTACTTGTTTATCGAAGTCGTCTGGCTTAGCAAATGGTAGAAGCTGATCAATAGCTACGCCAGCATTATTGACAAGAACATCAACCCGACCTAAATCCTTTTTGACATCTTTAATTAATGCCTCGCAAGCACCGTCTTCTATAAGATCAAACTGATAGATTTTCGCATTAGATACACTTTCTGCTAAGTTGATAGCTCGCTCGGGGTCACTGCGAAAGTGAATAGCAATATAGTAACCTTGTTCAGACAGTGATTTTACACAGGCAGCACCAATACCCTTCGCGCCTGCTGTAACTAAAGCAACTTTTTGTTCCATAATTTGACCAATCGTTAGGAAAAGTTTTAACTTCAAATAATATTCAAAAAAATATAAAAAAATAAATGAACCACTATAAAAGACATTAGTCAATAAAAACGAAAAAGTTACAAAAAAAACTCGGCGAAATCTTGCCGTCCCTCTCTTTCTTATTTATAAAAAAAATTTCTCCTTAGAAAATATTTACAAGCTAAAAGAAAATCTTTTAATATCTAAAAAAGAAAAGAAAACTAATATATAAAAAAAAATCATGCGGTTACATGAAAAAAGTTAAAATAAAAAACTATGAAAAAACTCTAAACCCCTGAATATGATGAAAAAAAAACACTCTGCGAATTTCCTATTTTGGTAAACATAGAATACAATCAATTAGAACAAAAAAAATTAAAACAAACTCAAAGGAGAAAAGATGCTCGTAAGACTGATTTCTGTATTTATTCTTTCAATAGTATTTGTCGCATGCACTGAAGGAGATGATCACGGCCAAGTTTTAAACTCAGTCGCAGCTGATCAAACGAAAATGCTAAACGCAATAACTGAGGTTAGTGATCAACTATCGAACCTAAAAGAAAAAATTGTAGCCATAGAAAAGACAAACACAGCCTTGGCAACAACTGTAACAACTGTTGCAAGTACCCAAAAACAAATGAATCAAAAAATGGTCGCATTAGCAGCAGCAAATGCAAATCCTCCCGCTAAAAAACAAGAAGAAAATACAAATAAAGTTTATGATATTGAGATTGGCAACTCTATTACTTTTGGACCCAAAAATGCGGCAGTAACTCTTATTAAGTGGCTTGACTTTCAATGCCCATTTTGTGCAAAATCTGTCCCTTTAGTCGATCAAGTTCTACAAAAGTACCCTAAGGACGTGAAGCTTGTTCTTAAAAACTTCCCTTTACCCTTTCATAAAGAGGCTAAGAAAGCTTCTAGATACGCTATAGCAGCTCATAAACAGGGAAAATACATGGAAATGTACCGAAAAATCTTTACTGACTTTAGAAAGCTAAAAGGCAACGCAGACTACCCCTTAGAGATTGCCAAAGAACTTGGATTAGATGTGGACAAATTAAAGAAAGACTTTGAAAATGCTGAAACAGAAAAAATGGTCGATAAAGAAATGGAGCAAATGAAAACCTCTGGTATTCCAAGAATGTCAGTACCTAAATTTTTAATTAACGGAAAAGAACCACAAGGTAGAAACTTTGCAGTATGGTCAAAAATTATTGATGCAGAAATAGCTAAAGCAAAAACAAAAGCAGCTCAAGCTCCAACAAAAACAGTAAAGTAAATATCTTTGACTAATAGTTGTAAATGACAATATTCTGATATTTTTCTATACTGTGTTTGAATAACTCAACTATAATTTTTCTCACCGCAAACATAAAAATAGTATAAATTATTTTCACAACAAAACATGTTCCCATATATTTGTTATAAGCAGTTTTTCAACTAGAATTTAATCTCTTACTTTTTAGTAATGTGATTTTTGCTGAATAAAAAAAAACCATAACACCCAACAAGGACATGTTGTCCTGTGCTTTTTTCAAGTCATCTTTTATCTTAATTTTTTTTCTATTTTTCAATATATTCCTAAAATTTTTGATCACCACTTTTTATTCATTTCTTACAAAAGCATCCTTAAAATTTCTACCTTCTAAAACAAACCTTTATAGGTAACGCTAAACAATTGAATATAATCATGAATTCAATAATATTTAAAAAACGCTAAAGTTTTAAAGGTAAACTCCGACTAGTTTGATATAACAAACAGTATTAAGTATAGAATATACTTAAATTTAAGAAATATCCAAGTTTTATTGAAACTTATGAAGGAGGTCGAAAATGAAAAATAAATTTTGTATCATAAAAAAAATGTACCTTAGTTTTTTAGCTTTCGCTTTTATACAATGTTCAACAGATGAACAAGAAGATCTTGTTAGTAGTTCAGCCACCACAGAACTAGAAACAACAAAGCCCGAAAATGAGCAAGAAAATAATATTGAAAATATAAATTTATCAAGTCACTATGATGCTTCATACGATGAGGAGGGATTTCACGACCATCCAAGTCATGCTGACAAAGATCATAAGCATGAGGACAATGCTAAAAAAGATCATCACCATGAGGACAGTGCTAAAAAAGATCATCACCATGAGGACAGTGCTAAAAAAGATCATCAACATGAAGACAGTGCTAAAAAAGATCATCACCATGAGGACAGTGCTAAAAAAGATCATAATCATCATAACCTGTCACATAATGATCATCAACATAAAGAACTAGAAGAAGAAAATAAAAATTTGCATGACACAATCATGCACTTAATCGAACGACTTGATGCGCGTGATCGAGAAGAACATGAATCAGAGTGTGGAGAACTTTTCAGTATAGTACAAAATGTAAATTTATACGAAAGGTTCATCGATGAAATGATAGAAGATGATGAAATGGAAGAAGAATATGATATGGAAAAAGAACATGATATGGCAGAAGAACATGATATGGATCATAAAGAGGAAAAGAAAAACAAAGATCTTCCAATATCAGATTACACATTAATGCCGATTAAAAGCTATTTTAAAGATTTCTACCCAGATTACGAACTTATTTTAATAGGTGAAGAAGGTTTATCATGTGGTTGTGATACTTTTCATGAACACCTAGTAGACGATCTTTTTATTCATATCAAAAAAGGAGAAGCTATTTATCATTATCTACCTATCGATATAAAAAGAAGAGTTGACTACGTCAATGAAATCACAATGGATAAAGAACAAAGATGGAACCAAAAAGATAATGGAGGTGAGAGGTGTCCGTGGCTAGGACTTCATACATTAGGTTTAATTAAAAAAGATAAAAAGATGATTGCAGAACTTAACGAGTGTGGTTTTGGTTCCAATAGTTGGAATGGCTTGGATATTTTTTTCCACGAACCAACAGAGTTTTAAGATAGCGGAAGGCTGAAAAAGTATGACTGACATTGATTAATGATTTATCCCTTTGTAAGTTGGGTCTTACAAAAAACAAAGTTAAAAGACAATCAATTAAACTTTAATCGATTAAGTCCATTCAAGGCAGCTACACGATAAGCTTCGGCCATCGTTGGATAGTTAAAGGTTGTGTTTACGAAATACTTCATTGAGTTAGCCTCGCCTTTTTGAGCCATAATTGATTGACCAATATGAATAATTTCAGAGGCACTCTGACCGAAACAATGTATTCCGAGAATCTGAAGAGTTTCCTTATCAAACAAAATCTTTAACATACCTGCTGTTTCACCTTTAATTTGTGCTCTTGCTAAATGCTTGAAGGAAACAGCCCCCATCTCGTAAGAAACTCTCGCTTCAGTTAGCTCCTTTTCGCTTTTTCCGATACAAGAAATTTCTGGGCTTGTGTAAATACCTAGTGGAATATCTTTAACGAGACTGTCATCACACATTGGGTTGATCAAATGCAGAGCAGCAAAACGTCCTTGATCATACGCAGCACTTGCTAAACAGGGAAATCCAGTAATATCACCGACAGCGTAAATATTATCTATATTTGTCTGGTAGTGCTCGTTGACTTTAATATACTGCCTGTCGTCAGTCAAAACACCAAGTTTAGTTAAACCTAGATTTTCAACACACCCTGTTCGTCCAACAGTCACTAAAACAACATCTGTTTTAATGCTTTTTCCAGAATGTAAACGAAGGGATAGAAAATCTCCACATGACTCAAAATCTTCTATTCTTTCGTTGTTCAGTACGTGCACACCCTTATCTCTAAAATGGTAAGTTAAAGCATTACTGATATCCTCATCAAGAAAACTTAATAAACTACTGCGCGTATTAATTAATGTAACCTTAGTTCCAAGAGCTCTAAAAATACTTGTGTACTCACACCCAATAGCTCCAGCACCATAAATAACCATATGCCTTGGGGTAAAATTCATGGATAAAATCGAGTCAGAATCAAAAATATTTTTATGGTTAAAATCAAACTCCGGCGGCTGATAGGGAGCAGACCCTACAGCTAGAATAAAGTTTTTCGCCCTTAAGACCTCAGACGCCTTACCCTTGACATGTAAGTAGATTGAGTTTTTATCACGAAACTCTGCTAGACCTTGAAAAAGACGAATTCGATTTCTAAAATAATGACTTTGCCTTCTTGCAACTTGCTGAGCAATAACATCCTTTGCTCGTGATAAAAAATCTGAAAATCCTATATCGGGAAAAATATGACCGCGATTAAACAAGAGATCATCTTGATAAATTGTTAGCAGATGTGACATTTGTCTTAAAGACTTAGATGGAATCGTCCCTAAGTGAGTACAGCTTCCTCCGACCATTGGAGATTTTTCAACAAGAGCAACCTTTAAACCTTCTTTTGCTGCTTGCATTGCCGCTCCCTCTCCACCCGGCCCACTCCCAACAATAATTAGATCAAACAATGTTTCTGCTGTCATAAAATTCCCCTAATGACCATCCATTTAAATCAAATCACTAGATATAAGTTTATACGAAACAATAAGATAATTCACCCTTCAAACACTATTTATAAATACTTTTATCTTTCTTAAAGGGCTCATGTATTATACACGAATATTGAAAGTAAAGTGTCTAAAAAAAATGACAAATCATGCCATACTGTTAATATGAAAGATAACGCTGTGCCCGAAGAAGCCTTAACTGTAAAAAAAAGCATAAGTAAACCTAATTGGTTAAAAACAGATATCCCAAAAGGAAAAAACTACTTCGAGATCAAACAAAGACTTAGATCTAAGTCTCTTGTCACAGTGTGTGAAGAGGCAAAGTGTCCCAACATTGGTGAGTGCTGGCAACAAAAGACCGCAACATTTATGGTACTAGGAGATACATGTACTCGTGCCTGTAAGTTCTGTCACATCAAAACAGGAAATCCACAAGGTTTTCTAGACAAAGGGGAGCCTTTAAAGGTTGCTCAATCTTGTCTAGAAATGAACTTAAAATATGCTGTCATCACAATGGTAGATCGTGATGATTTAGATGACGGCGGAGCTGAGCACCTTTGTCAAGTTGTTAAAACTATCCACAAATATTCAAAGACTACTAAAGTCGAAATCTTATCTGGAGATTTTACAGGGCAAGAAAAGGATATTTTAAAAGTTGTAAACTCTGGTCTGATAGTTTTTGCACATAACATAGAAACCGTAAAAAGACTTAGCCCACGGGTTAGGGATGCTAGAGCTCAATATCAAAAAAGTCTTGATGTTCTCAAGCTAGCAAAAAAATTATCAAAAAGTAAAATCTATACAAAAAGTGCGATTATGCTTGGTTTAGGAGAAACAAGGCAAGAGCTTATTGAAGCACTAACCGACCTTAGACGATATGAGGTTGACTTTATTACGATAGGGCAATACATGAGACCGACCAAAAAACACTTATCCGTCAAAAAGTGGATTCATCCAGATGAGTTTAAAGAGCTATCGCAAATAGCAAAAGAACTTGGTTTTTTATCGGTAGCCTCTGGACCTCTTGTTAGAAGTTCCTACAAAGCATACGATTACTTTATGAAAAAAGGCTCTCAACTATGAAGGAATTGATCTGTGGTAAATTAAGTAGAATACTTATTTGGCTTGTTATAAAGCTTATTAGCTTTTTTCCCCTGGTTCTAATAAGAGAGAAAATATTTATATTTTTTTTTCCATCTTTCATTATTAAAAGAACTAAAGGAGGAAAACAACTATTTTCCAATATCAAAGCAGTTTTTCCCTGGGCTAAGGATGAAAAAAAATTACTTCTTTTTGCCAAAAAGAACTTTTACCACCAAACAATCATATTTATTGAAACCCTTAAGATTATAGCAAATCCTTCAATTAAAGTTAAAATTGAAGGTTTTGATGAACTTTCAAAAAATATGAAGAGGGCTGAAAAAGGTTCGAATCCCCCCTTGATATTTTCCGGTCACATTGGCAATTGGGAATATCTTGGTCACTTGTGCGCTATGGCATGTAATCATAAATTTTATGCTCTTGCAAAGCCAGTGTCATCAATCTTGGGTGAAAACTTTCTTAAATGGCTTCGTGAAAAGTTAAAAATAAATATACTGTGGACAGGAAAAAATAATTTCCAACGTGAAATGATTAGAACGATGAGAAATAAAAATTGGGTCGCTTTTTTGATGGATCAAAAACCCTTCGACCGAGTTGGTCCAAAAGTTAATTTTTTTAATCGCCAAACAGAGTTTGTTGCCGGTCCAGCTAAAATGGCTATACGTTTCAAATCACCAGTGGTTTCGGCTTTTTGTATAAGAAAAGCGCCATTCCATTATAAAATTATCAGTTCTAGCCTTAACTTTGATTATGAAAAAGAAGAAACAGTTGAAGATATCACCCAATGTTTTGCGAAACAGATCGAATGCATTATAAAGGAACATCCAGAACAATGGTGCTGGACTTACAAAAGGTGGAAAAATTTAACATGAGACTTAATTAATATTTTCTTTGTACGAGCTCTTAGTTATAATGAAAAAAAACAAAATTCATTATGGCCTTCTGTTTCAGAAAACTATAAAGAAAATATTTATGTACACATATAAACAAATATACTGGCTTAATCTACCAACAGTTGTTATTATGCTCATCCTAACTTTATCCGGTCAACCAAACTTTTTTTCCCTTGTTCTAGGTGGAAGCTTGGTAGTTGTTGGGCTTGCAATTCGTCTTCCAGCATGGGCTTGGAGTGAAAACAAAGCAAAGTATTTTCAGCTTAAATTACAAGTTTTTACTAGAAACTTTTATGTTCTTTCGTGTTTCCTTATTGTTCTCGGGTCATGCTTAACATCGAGACAAATTGAGTTATTTCCGTTTATAATCCTTGTGTATTCTTTTCTTATCTATCAACAAGTTTTACGCAAAGAGAAGAAAGAAGAAACTTTTAACTTATCATTATTTTTTCCTCAACTCATAAAATCACCTTACGAAAATTTAACAAATGATAAGTATAATAAAAAAATTCCGACTAAAATTAAAAGTCTGGAAAAAGTAGTACTTCTACTGACTATCTTCTATTTTTTTATACAGTATCTAATTTCCCATCACACGCATCATATTATTATTTATTTGTCTTCTATTTTTTATGCGATAATAATCTCTTATGTCTCTTATTATTTTTTAAAAAAATCTATTAAACCTTTGAGCGATTGAAAGAGAAATTTTAGATGAAAATTAATTCATGTAAATACCCTGATTACCTCGAAATAAGTAAAAAGTTAAACCATGAACAAAAACTTGTAGAAAAAACTGTTAGAGATTTCGTCACAAAGAAAGCTGATCCTATAATCGTCCAATCGTACAGGGATGAACAGTTTCCAAAAAAACTTATTAAAGAAATGGCTCACCTAGGTATTCTTGGGAGTAACTTAAAAGGCTACGGTTTACCTGGTTTAGATGAAATTTCTTACGGTCTAATCATGAAAGAACTTGAAAGATGTGATTCAGGTCTAAGAAGCTTTGCTTCTGTCCAAGGTTCTCTTGTGATGTATTCAATACATGCTTTTGGCACCGAAGAACAAAAAAATAAATGGTTACCCCTTCTAGCAAATGGGGAAACCATAGGTTGTTTTGGTTTAACGGAGTCGGAAGGTGGAAGTGACCCTTCTGCCATGAAAACAACAGCAAAGCTAGAGGGAAAACAGTGGGTCCTCAACGGGTCTAAAATGTGGATTACAAATGGTAGTATAGCAGACATTGCTATTGTCTGGGCAAAAACACAAGAAAATATAAAAGCCTTTATTGTTCCAACACAAACGGAAGGTTTTAAATCCATCCAGATGTCAGGAAAATTATCGCTGAGAGCATCGGTAACTTCAGAGCTTTACCTAAATAATGTCAAAATTCCTGAAGATTACGCACTGCCTTTGTCTGACGGAATAAAAAGTGCTTTAAGTTGTTTAAATCAAGCTCGTTACGGTATTACATGGGGAGTTCTTGGGGCAGCAGAAAGCTGCTTTTCAGAAGTCTGTGATTATGTGTCACAAAGAATTCTTTTCCAAAAGCCGCTGTCTACAAAACAATTAGTGCAAGTAAAGCTTTCGCGAATGCTTTCAAAAATAACACAAGGTCAGCTTTTAGCATATAGACTTGGTGAGTTAAAAGAAGAAGGTACCTTGCATCACACTCATGTCAGCCTTGGTAAACAGAACAATTGTGAACTGGCTCTTTCTACTGCAAGAATATGTAGAGATATGTTGGGGGGTAATGGAATAATGGATGAATACAAAACAATGCGACACATGTGCAATTTAGAAACTGTTTACACATACGAAGGAACAAATGATATACACCTTTTGGTGCTAGGATCAGATATAACAGGATACCCAGCATTTTAAAATAATCATTAGAAAAATATAATAAATCCTAGTATTTTTTTACATCGCTACCAACCTAAAAATATAAAAAACTAATAAAACTGATTTTTTTTTCTTAGTTGTTTTTTTTTTTTAACTTCAATAAATAAAAAAATAAAATGCTAATGTAAATTGAAAACTTGTCGATACAACTCCAGTAATTGATACAAATGGAGCTTGGTATGAATCAACTTGATAAAAAAACTAAGGAATTTCTAGATAAGGTTAATAAACTTATCTTTATAAAAAAATATAAAGAAGCTTTTAAAATCTTATCTGAAAAATTGAATCAAGCTACAGATCACCATTTTCTTATTCATCTTAGAATTATTGAATTGTCATCTAAGCTTGCAGTTCTAAAAGATTTAAAACAAGGCTATGACAGAAAATTAAAAGAGCGTCTCATCGAGCCAACAAAAGGTCATATTTGTATCGCATATATTGAACAACAAGAAAAATTTTGTGACCATAAAGCCATTATAGATAAACTAGAAAATATAAGAATCAAAACTGGAGATAGTGCACCACTTTTATATGGTTTAGCAAATTCTCACCAAGCGTTTGGAAAGACCGATTTTAGTAAAAAACTATACGAAAAAAGTATTAAAATAGACCCTTCGTGGTTTCCCTCATATTTTGAACTAAGCCAAATTTCCTATAAAGAAAACAATAATGAAGAGGGTGAGTATTATTTTAACATCTTTGAAAAAATGTCACCTTACAGTCTTTACGGTAACATAGAAACTCATAAGAAAATATTTTTTGAGTTTATCAAAGAGGGACTTACAGATTATGCATCTCTTGCTATTAGTGCTTTAGGAACATGGTGGATAGAAAACCAAGGACATTTTTCCATAGAAATACAAGTTCTAGAGTGGCTATCAAAAGCAAGAATTGAAAAAGAAAAGCAACAATATGAAAATGAAGAATTATTCCTTAACAACACTCAAAAACTTATCGAGCAACTTGTTAAAAGTAAATCAATAGACGAAAAAGACTTATATATTTGTATTAAACTATTTTTAGACTATCAATATGCTTATCTAAGTGAAGATTTAGTTAAATCTCTTGCAAAAGAAAATAATGGAAACCGTAAAACAATCGATAAAATTGCAAGTTTATTCTTTACTCAATCAGATTTTAGTACAAGCAAAAATATCTTCAATACTTTAAGAGAAGAGTTTTCTTCTCATCATACTATCAGACAATATTGGCTAATGTTCAGCCTAGCTGAGAAAAATATTGATGTTGAAAAATTCTTGGAAAAAAGAGAGGAAATTATAAACAAAGCTCAAATTTCACAGCTACAATTAGAGGATATAGAAAGCACAAAAAATCTCATAAATCATTTCGATCAGGATCCAGATCTTCTTCTTGTTTTAGCGCAAAGTAAAATCAACAACGCTAGTAAAGAAGAGATATGTAACTATTATGAAAAAATAATTACTATTGATCCTATTGGGTACAAGTATTTAACCAACTATATTAACTTTCACATTTGGAAGGGAGACGTACAAAAAGCAAAGTCTGCTTTGAAAAAAACTAATAAATTAAAAAAATTATCTGAGGATGAAGAAATATATATTAAATGGCTCAAGTCAATTTATGAATTCAAAATAAAAAACTTTGATAACTCAAGTTTTTATCTTAATGAAATACTAGAAAAACATCCGTGGAATATCTTTTACCTCACTCAATACATAAAATCACTTATGCTCTCAGGAAAGAGGGTTAATAATCATGTTTCTGAAAAAATAACAAGGTTATTATCTAAAATTGAAGCAAGTGATATTAATTTTAAAGATGTCTTGTATTGTACAAAAATTTGCATCCATGAGGGGCGCTTTGATATTGCATACTCAATATTTAAAGTTATCTATATTTTAAGCCAGAACAATAAAGAAGTCCTTATTAACCTATTAAGCTTGTCTTATCATTATAATACAAAAAAATCGTATAACGAATTTATGACGTTAATTAACACAAATTTTGACAACCCACTTATTTATTATAGTTTGGGAAAAATAGCGACAAACCTAGGTAAAAATGAAATAGCCATTCACTGGATTAAAATAGGAATTGAGCGGATAAGATCCGATCAAAACCTAAAACATGAGTTCTATATTGAACTTGCTGATCTTTATCTTTGGAATAATATAAAGATTCAAAATGCACTTTCATTCATAGAATTCAGTCAATTTACATCTCCTAAACTAAAGGATAAAAAGTCTTTACTAACAGCTCATGCATACCTGAAACTAGGACAAAATGACGAAGCCCGAAAAGAACTTGATAATATTTCAGACAATAGAAAAGAACATGAATTCTATTACCTGAAAGGACTATATTTACTTTCTTGCGGAGAATACAATAAAGCGAAAAAAACTTGGGAAGATTTACTAAGAGGCGAAAAATATACTTACCGACAATACCAAATATGCAAACAAATTGAAGTACACCTTGATAAAATTAAAATAAGTAAATAAAGGATAAATATAATTCACTTACTAGCAATTTTTTGTAAGCATATTCCCCACCAAGCTCAAAGAACAAACATTAAAATCAAGCCCCATAAAAATAAATATAATATTCATTTAAAACAGATTGACATAAAATGTCTATTATGGAAAATGAGCACTAACTAAAAATTTCTTAATCAATCAATCACCTAAAAAATCAAAAAAATTTAAATGATTTTATTTTATATTTTTTTTTCTAAGAGTTGCATAAATATTTTTTTTGAAAGACTTTATAAATAATTTTGGATAATTTGATTTTTATCAATATATATAAATATGTTACATTATACTTTGAAATTTATATTGTATTAACAAGATACGTTTTGGATGTTTTTTATGTCCTTTTGTAAAATTTTATTTATTACATAAAGGGGTAACTTATGGTTACACAGGTAGAAAAGAAAACACAAGACAGTCTCCTCTCATTCCCAATTCCCAACACTGCAAAAAAACTAAACACACCTTCGACAAATCTTCACAAAAGTGCTATCTGCAACAACTGTGGACACAAAGGTAAAATTAGGCAAAGAACTTTTAGTAAAAAAGTTTGGACAGTATTACTAATCTGGAATGAAATAAAAAGTTCAGGAATCAATGAAGGAATTTGTGATACATGCTATGATGAAATGAGATGTATACTTATAGACAGAGCTGATGAAATTGACTCAACATATAGTGAATATGAAAACAAAGAAATAGATCTACTTTAATCACCTTAGACAAATTTAAATAAAAAATATCTAAATTATTAAATTAACAAAAGCAATTTGTAAAAATAACGTCTCCCTAAGAAAACTCCATCATTTGTTTACTATTTAGTTATTGTATCCTCAAGTTCAACAAAAACTTGCCGATAAATCTTTTGAATTGCAATTATAAAAAAGAGTTTAATTCATGACTGTAAATCAAGAGCTTAAGACACCTTTCATTGTTAAGATTAGTAATAAAGAAGAACATGATTATTACAAGTCTTGTTTAGAATTATTCTGGTCAAACAAAAGTAACCTACTCATAAAAAAAATTGCGACAAGAATTAATCATCATGATTACGGACTTTTTAGTCCTTTATATTTTAGACTTTGGATAGAAACATTAGCCAAAAACAATGAAATTTATGCCCTTAAAGAGCTCCTTAACCATCTTTTAAAAGCAACAGCTCATCTTGAAAATCAAAATTCCTATTTAGCACTAAGGGGAATTATACACCTTGAACTTGATCAAGTCGAAGCTTGCCGCGAACTTAATCAAAGACTAAGCAAGGTCAATAACAACCCTTACTTTACTGAATTTAAACAGCTTTTCATTCTTAGGGAGCTGTCGGACGATTTAACTATAGAAAACTTATTTACTCTTCCTTCTAAACCGATAGTAGATTATTTTCATTGGCAAACTTATTTAAAAGTCTCGTTTTTACAAGGGAAATGGGATATTATTTCAAAAGTAACTAGTTATTTAAAAGATAATTACGGAGAAACACCCCTTTATCACACTTATCAAGCATTTAAAAAATTGGAATTTTCCGACCTTTCTGGTGCGAAAGAAGAGTATGCAAGTCTCCAAAAAAAATATCCAGAAAATACAGATTATGCGGTTTGGAACTCATATCTTGCACTTTGTAATGAATCCTATAAAGAATCATTAAAAATCTTAAAAAAAACAAGCGATCATACGCAAAATAATGATCCAGACATTTCATCACTCCTTAGTTACACCTACTACCAACTCGCAGAAGGTGACATATACTCTAGCTTTTGGGAAAAGGCGAAACAAGAAACTGAAAAATCTATGAGACTACTAAAGTCTAATAATTTACCAACGAAAGAAATTAAAGTTATTATAGAAAGTATGAAAAACATGGAAAATTTAAACCAAAAGGAGATGACAGATACAGAGAGTAAAAAAATAGACCATCAATTTTGGCTTGTTCCCCTTTCATATAAAAAGGTCTTTGATTTTTATGACGGTGATAAAAATGCCTTTAAAAAAATATACTTACCATTACAAAGAAGCACTAAGATAGGAGACCTTATTTTTTTAGTTGGAAAAGGAAGCTCAGACCAAATAGGACACCACAAGATTATTGCTATCTACGAAGTAAAGAAAAATAATTTGATTGACCCAATCGATGGTTATTTAACAGAGTTAGTGCAAATTAAAAAATTTAAATTTTCCTTGAATTTGATCCTCGAAAAGAAACACTATACTACTGAAGACAAAAAATCCGACCCTAAAATAGCTGATCGCGGATCCCCGCTAACGAAAAGTGGCGTAAAACACATTGTTAAACATTTTGAAAAAGCATTCAGTGTGTTTAACCAAGATGAAGAACTCAAAGAACTTATCGAAAAGGTATCTTAAGCTCACTTTCTCAATAAACTTATTAATTAAACTATAAAAATAGAAAATTTCATGGACTTAACTACGTTGTTGCTTCACCAAATAAATATCAAGAAAGCTGTTGACAAAAAGAATCTAGCTTATTATATATGTGTCTCCTTTGTGGTTAATCACAGGGGCATAGCTCAGCTGGTTAGAGCGCTGCCTTTACACGGCAGAAGTCCACGGTTCGAATCCGTGTGCCCCTACCATTTTCCCTCATAATAATACACTAATTATTTCATACTGTTTTTTATTGCCTTAAATTTGTAATTTGTGTAATTACCAAATTAATAATTCTTTATAATTCAAACAAGAGCTAGCAATGAAAAATATATTTCTACTAGTATTTACCTGTGCTGCTTTGTTCCAAACTCAAGCTTACAGTCAAATCATCAATTCAAACCCGCACCAAAGTTATAGTGAAAATGCTAAACAAATTATTTGGCCACAGCTAATAGAGCTTTCGGAAATGCTAACAAAATTCGATTCCGAAACCCTACCGCACGAAACAAAACTTCTTAGAAAAAAAGTGGGATATTGCCGTTTTTTCATAGACCTTTTTGTTTTTACCTACCCTATTGACTCACCAGAAACAGACTACTGGGCTCGGTACCGCAAGATACTTGACGAAGGCTATGGAACCCTCGGAGATTACAAGGACTTATTCGATATTATGGATAAAAAAAGTGATGAAATTTTCGCTGAAGATTATGACCAGAGAATCTTAAAAAAATTAAATAAGAAAGTACAAAAATGGATCAAGCAATTTCACCAAGAAAACAGGCACGAGAAAGCTAAAATCTTTTGGGAAAACCCATTACACAATTACACTATCATACGACCGCAAAACAAAATATCAAAGATAATTTGGAGCCAAGTGAAAACTCCTAAGCTTTCTTTGAATTTACACCAGATCCTACGTAAGATCGCCTACGACTGGCTTTTAACCCTAAAAGAAAACCAAAGTAGAGTTTTTTCTATCCACAATATCTACCCCCACGGACAACAAGAAGTATTCCATAACTATAGAAAAAAAATGCGTTATCTCGTCAGGTTAAATGAGTTCTTTCCTTTCCTATCTCGGAACTCAGAAGATCTAGTTGAAAGTTTTCAGCTACTTGACCAATTCGTAAAAAAGTTTGGGAACTTAAACGATCACCTCACTGCTCATACGTACTTATTAGAAAAAATTGAGATAAACAACTCTGAAACTTATCAGGTTTATTTGGAAGATCTTCAAAATAAAAAGAAAAAAATTGATCAAGCTTGGGAAAGTCTGAAAGAACAGTATAATCCAAAACTACTAAACTTACATTTTAGCAGACTGTTGACTTACTTCGAGAAATAATCTATGGCTAAGTTATTTTCAAAATTTTTTTTCTTACTATAGTTTGCCAAAAATAACACTTAAACGATAAAGACCTATATCCTTTGATACACGAACAAATTTCATCAAATAGGCTAATCCATATTTTTGGTCATAAAAACCCTGATCTAGATAGTTACAGTTCAGCCTATGCATATGCTCAACTTTTGAAACAGCTTAAAATTACCGCGAAGGCATTTAAACTCGGAGAAGAAAATCAAGAGACTCTTTTTGTTCTAAATAAATTTAATATGAAAAAGCTTCCCTTTTTGAATAAACTAGAAAGTAAAGCTCAAGTTATTCTTGTGGATCACAATGATTTTTCTCAATCTGCACCGAATATTGAAAATAGTAAAATATTTGAAATTATTGATCACCATAGACTTACTACAAAGATAAAAGAAACAGTAAGAACAACAATAGAGCCCATTGGATCTACCGCAACAATTATTTATACTCTTTACAAAAAATATAAACTGTTGCCTGACAAAAATTCCGCCAGGCTTCTTTTAGCAGCAATCTTGTCTGATACTTTAATACTAAAATCCCCAACATCAACATTAAAAGATAAAAAAGCTACTAAAGAACTAGCGGATTTTCTTTCAATAGACTATGAGCAGTTTGGTATAGAGATACTAACAGCAGGTACAAACATTGAAGGTTTAAGCATCGAAAACATACTCAAGTCAGACAGAAAACGCTACGTCTTTGGCACTCAAAAAGGTAGCATTGCTAATCTAAATACACTCAATATAGATAAAGTTCTAAAAAGAAAAGAGCTCTTTATTTCAGCTCTGCAAAAGCATATGGATGCAAGAAATGATGACTTTGCAATCTTATTAATCTCTCAAATTTTAGAAAAAAACTGCTATTTACTTGTTGCTGAAAAAAACAAACTCATTCATAAGTCATTTAGCATCCCTCAAGGGAAACAAGGTATACTTCTACCGGGTGTTATCTCAAGAAAAAAACAAGTTGTACCACAAATCGAGCAGTCATTAAATAAAGTCTTAAACTATCAATAGTTTGACTTGTTCATTATAGAACTTTTCTATTAAGGTAGTAGTATCAAATTATCTTTTTTAGCAAGAAAGGCTCAAGCGATGAAAAAAATAGCAACAATTCTTTTCTTTTTTATCTATTCAAACTATAGTTTTGCATTTATAGATGGTCAGATTTTAGCTGGCAAACGGTGGTATACAACTGAGGAAAACACCACGTCAAAAAAAGATCTTTCGGGAACACAAACAACGTTCAGTACACACGTTGACCCTATTCCATTTGTACCTGTCTCTTTTGGTTTAAACTGGTCCCAGGTAGTCGTTGAGAAAAGTGATTTTATCTCAAGTGTTTCCAATGCATCTACCGAGCAACTTGGCATAGAAGTTTCTGGCTGGTTTCCTCTTATTCTTTTCACTCCATATGTAAAAATTAACTACCCTGTGTACTCAAAATTTACAGTAAAAAATAATGATGAAAACAATACGACAGATGATGGAAAGCTGTCAGGCTTACATGTTAACATCGGTGTAAAGTATGATCTTATCCCATTTGTTTCTATTTTAGTTGAGGCAGGCAAAGCTTTTGAAGAAAGTGATCAAATTTTAGACTCTAAAAAAATGACCTCAACATTTTTAGGCGCTGGTCTTGCTGTTAAAATCTAAGCACCCCATTTACTGAATCATATTTTAGCCTAATACACAGCCCTTCGAGGCTTGCATATTTTGCTTCTCTTTTCTAACTAAGATCGTTAAATTTGATCCTTTACAGGAAATTTTATCAAAGAACATATAAGTATGCGTTCTATAGCCAAGGGTGGAACAGATTATGAGCACCAGCAAATCCCAAACTTTAGTTGATAAGTATTTAAAGTTTCAAGAAACCTGCGTTAGTCCTTTTCACACTGTTCAGACTGTAAAAAACAGCCTCATACAGCAAGGATTTACTGAACTGTCCCTTGATTCAAAGTGGAACCTCGATATTGGAGAAAAATATTTTATCCGCCATCGAGACAAAAAAACGATCCTTGCTTTTTATCTTGGCGAACAAAACCTTGAAACAACCGGTTTTAAAATTATTGCAGCTCATACCGACAGTCCTACATTAAAAATGAAACTTAATCCATGGAAGCAAAATAAAGATCTAAGCCTTATTTGTCCACAAACACACGGCTCACTGATTTACCGCACTTGGCTGGATCAACCATTAAAAGTTGCAGGAATGGTTTATAAAATTAAAAAACATCAAGGTAAAGTTTTATTTGATAGTTTAAGCTCTCTGCCAAAGCTAGACTCACAACTTGTAGCCTCAGATCATGCTGTTGGTATTATTCCTGAGCTGGCAATTCATCTTGATCGCAATAAGAATACCTCGGGTCCTATCAACCCTGAAACTCAAATGGACATCCTTTGCTCCACCTCACATAGTCAAGAAAACTTTATAAAATCTTTTTGGAGCTCACTCGGGCAAAATGATGATGTCGATGGTTTTGATTTAACTTTTTCACCTCACTTTAAACACCAAGTTGTTGGCTTAGACCAATCTCTAATTATTGGACCAAGACATGATGATTTAGCTATGTCTTTTGTTGGTTTAGAAGCTCTTTTGAAAGCAAGCAAAAATAATAAAAATAAAAATACATTCGTACTTGGCCTCTTGGATGCAGAAGAAACAGGTTCACAAACCGCATCTGGCGCTGGCTCAGCATTTTTCAGAGACTGCCTACTGAACATTTCTTTAAATCATCCAAGAAGTTTGAAAGAAAAAAGCCCCCCTGACCCCGTTAATATTTTTTCCAATTCATACCTTATTTCAGCTGATATGGCTCATGCATTTCACCCATCACACCAAAGCAAACATGATACAAATCATAGGCCTATGTTGAACCAAGGGCTTGTAGTCAAAGAAAACACGAATGATCGATACGCCACAACAGGTGAAACACACTCGATGTTCAAAGCATTATGCCAAGAAGCTTCTGTTCCTTTGCAAAATTACGTTAATAGACAAGACATGGGATGCGGGAGTACCATAGGCCCCATACTTGCATCTCAACTAGGATGTAATACTGTTGATGTTGGTCTAGCTATGTTAGGTATGCACTCATCTATGGAAACAATGGGTTGCAAAGATTTAGACTATGCTGCAAAAGTTTTTGAAGTGTTTTATCGAGGAAGCCGCCTAAATTAGTTTAAATATTTGCTTTGGAGATTTTCCCATGTCGCTTTTTAAAAAAATTAAATCCTTTTTTTGGTTTGTGTTTTTTATGTCATTTGGACTTGCCATTATGGTATACTTTTCTCTTTCAGGTGAAAAAGAACACTTAAAACAATGTAAAAATCTAGGAATAAAATGTGAAGAAGGGCAAATGCATCAGACCGTTTCAGCAGTAGAAAAATGGCTTTATGATCTTGTAGAAAACATTAAGCAGTCAAAGTACTTTGAAGACAAAAAGAAATAAAAGCAAAGGCAAAAGACGGTAAATCCTATTTTTTTGCCCATAGTCCTTGTTCCTCTGTCAAAAGATCTCGGAAGCTACCATTTTCTATAGATGCTCTAATTTTCTTCATAAAATTGAGATAAAAAGAAATATTGTGTAAAGAAAAAAGCCTTAAAGCTGTGAGTTCCCCACATTTAAAAAGATGACGAAGGTAGGCTTTAGAAAAGTTTTTACAAGTATAGCAAGAACAATTTTCGTCCAAAGGTGTCTCATCGTATCTATACTTTGAGTTTTTTATACTAACTTTACCTTTAGAGGTAAACAAACACCCATTTCTACCGTTTCTTGTTGGCATAACACAATCAAACATATCAACCCCTAAGGCAACTGACTCGATCAAATCAAGAGGTGTTCCGACTCCCATGAGATATCTTGGTTTGTGCTTTGGTAAAAATTCACAACAAAGTTTTGTCATCTCCCGCATAAGAGGCTTTGGCTCCCCTACCGAAAGACCCCCTATTGAGTAACCTTCAAAATCTAGAGGGATAAGTGCGTCCATACTTTTTCTTCTTAAGTCTGGATAGGTGCTTCCTTGAACAATTCCAAACTGCATAAGGTTTTTGTTTTTTTTTGCTTTTCTAGATCTTTCAGCCCAATGACTAGTAAGCTCAAGGGACTTTAAAGATTCTTTGTAAGAAATAGGGTAAGGCTGACACTCATCGAGTACCATATGTATATCAGAACCCAGTGTCTCTTGTATTTCAACAGCAAGTTCTGGGGTAAAAAGAAAAGGCTGCCCATCTAAATGACTTTTAAAGTGAGCACCCTCACGAGTTATTTTTCTTTGTTTGCTGAGGCTAAAGATTTGAAAGCCCCCACTATCTGTCAATATTGGCTTTTGCCAATTTATAAAATTATGAAGACCTTTAAAATGTTTAATAACGTCCATACCAGGGCGCAAGAAAAGATGGTAAGTATTCGACAACATAATTTCAGCACCAAACTGATTTAAATCTTCTGGGACTAATGTTTTTACAGACCCTAGTGTGCCAACGGGCATAAAAACAGGTGTTTCAACTTGACCCCTATTCAAAAATAAACGCCCACGCCTAGCACCGCCACAGCTGTTTAAAACTTCGAACACTTAATTCCTTTCCAAAAAAATAAGAGGGATTATCTTGTCAAAAAAATATAATTTTAGCACACTTTACAACTTTTACGAAAGATCTATCTGGTATGTATGAGGAAAAAAGCTTTCTCGAAAAATATAAAACATTATTATTATTTGTTTTTTTGCTAAAAGAAACATCAAAATTTTATATGAAAGAAGAGAAGAAAAGACAAATTAAATCAGTTTTCTTAACTTTTTATAAAAAGTTTTTTACCTCTAGGAACCTAAAGGGTGTTCAACAATTGCTGACTTAATTAAATCAACTGCTAATTGGGCGGTTTTTTGATCTTGATCTTTCAAAGGGTTCAACTCAACTAGATCCATAGATTGAACGTCAATTGCTGATGAGAGCATTTCAAGGGCTAAAAGAGCATCCTTCACCATTAAGCCATTAGGAACAGGAGTGCTTACACCAGGTGCATACAGTGGATCTATAGCGTCCATATCAAAAGAGATATGAACAGCATCTACTTTTTCTTTCAGGTGATTCACCGTCTTTGACATGATACTTTCAATTCCCAGCTTGAAAACATCATCCATTCTAAAGTATAAAACTCCACTCTTCTCTAAAATCTGTTGTTCTTTATTATCCACATCTCGCAAACCAATAAGAACAATATTTTCCGGTAGTAAAAAGGATGATCTGGCAATAATATCCGTAAAATGTTCGTGTCCCTTCCCAAGTAAGACACTAACAGGCATACCGTGTAAATTTCCTGAAGGTGAACTTTCAGGCCTATTCATGTCTGCGTGAGCATCAAACCAAACAAGACCAAGACTTTTACCTTGTTCGATAAAATACTTTTGCACCCCCCCAACACTACCTATTGAAAGGGAGTGGTCTCCTCCGAGGATCAGAGGTTTGTTATTATTTTTCATAGATAAATATGTACGCTCTGCAAGGTTTTGCAAAAGCTCTGCTAAAAGTAACCTATACTGATCGGCAATATGTTCCTTTCCAACAAGTCCACGATCTACAACTGTCAAGTCACCAAGATCACTCGTCTCTAACCCAACTGCATGAAGTATTTCATGGAGACTAGCAGCTCGAAGCCAAGATGGACCTAGACTCGCCCCAGGAATGTTAGCCCCTAAATCAGATGAAACTCCTATGACTTCAATCTTCTTTTTTTTAAACACCATGAACCTCCCCAATATAATTTTTAATAATTGTTGCTATTAAATTAGTCTCATTTGTTTGAAAATATTTTCAAGTATCATATAACCAAAAGAAAAGGGATTATTGAGATGATTGTATGATATTTTCTGGTTTTGACAAAATTGCCATGTGGCTTCGGGGTGGCTTTGTAAACCCCACAAAGGGAGTTTTTCGTGATAAATCCCTTCAAACAAGACTTCACTAGCATGAAGGAACGGTTTGACACCGCTAGTTATTTTTTTAACCTCCTCTTTATGACTTGCAACTAAATAACCATCATACTCAGTTAAACTTTTAAGGCGCGAACTGTGACTTACTTTTACTTTTTTAAACCCTTTGAAAACTTCACCATCTTGCTTGAGAAGTTTAACTTCTGAGCCAAGTATGGAGTTAATTAATTGATGGCCATAGCAAAGACCTAAAACCGGTATTTTTTTTCTGATTACATCTTCGACCCATAGGTGAAAAGGGTTCTGCCAAGAAAGAGTGTCATTCACGCTACAATGACTACCAAAGATAATAACGCCTTTTAGGTTAACTTTTTCTTGACGAGAATAAATACTCTCCATACCTAAAATAGCTGGTAAGTGGTAAGAAACTTTGTTCAAACCTATTGAAAGAAGATTATTAAATGCGTCCACTTCTAAAAAATTTAAAGCAGGATCTACACAAAAAACTTCTGCTGTCTCTTGTTTTTTCACCATAAAGAATTACTGCTTATGAAATTGTCATCACAATTTACGATTTTAGTTATTTGTAAATTATATAGCGAGTTAATAATTTCCAAAGATGCCAAGTAGTACCTACATAATATCAACTAAATTTTCTAAATTTAACAAATAAGTAAATCAAACCCCTTGGGAAATTAACTTATAAACAGTATGACACTAGATTTCTATAAATTTTTTTAAATATAAAAAAAAATCATAGAAGAAATATCTATCCAAGACTTTCTAAAAAATGCTAAGTAAAAAGTGAAAAAAAGAATCAATTATGTTCTTATAAGAAAGGACTTCTCAGTTGGATGAAACAATATTTGATAAAATCTTGCAGCAAAAAATACCAGCACATATCGTACATGATGACGAGGATGTCCTAGCATTTCACGATATAAATGCTCAAGCACCAACACATGTTCTTGTTATACCCAAAAAAAAAATAACAGGATTTGATGATTTAGAAAAACTAAGCAATGAAGAAGCTGGAAAATATATTAAGAAAGTTTCACACATTGCAAAAAATCTTGACAAGGGTAACAAAGGATATCGGATTGTTTTTAATAACGGTGAAGATGGGCAACAAACAGTTAACTATATTCATGCCCACATTCTTTTAGGAAGACAACTAAAATGGCCCCCAGGTTAAAATAAAGGTATAAAGATGAATACAGATGAAATTTTATCTCAACCCATAATCCTAGAATCCAATAATAGCGTTTCAATTTCCAGAACACCCTGGGCAGGCTTTGATCTTGGTAATAACTATAAGGACAAAATTTTACCTTCATGGAAAGGGGAAAAACTCGGTGAAATCTGGGAGATATCTGCAGATAGTGAGTACCCATCAAAACTATTAAACACAAAACTCAACCTTTTTTCACTCATTGAAGTAATAAAGAAAAAACACGAAAGTCAATTAAGTTCAAAAGAAAAAATCTTCAAAAATTTTGATCTTTTAATTAAGTTACTAAATGCTTCAGAATCCTTGTCTGTACAAGTTCACCCCGACGATAACTTTGTAGGTTTACAACAAGATGAGTGTGGCAAACACGAGTCTTGGCTTGTTCTCAATACGACCAAAAATGGAGCTGGCATTTATTTAGGTCTCAAAGAGGGTGTCAGTTGTCAGCAACTTATAGACTACGCAAGGACCTATAGTGATATAAAAGAAATTTTAAATTTTTTCCCCGTTCAAAAAGGCGACTATATTGACATAGCACCTGGTACTATCCACTCTTTAGGACCAGATGTAACAGTTCTAGAGCCTCAGAAAATTCCATTTGGTAAAAAGGGAAAAACTTTTCGTGTTTTTGACTGGAACCGACGATATACAAAAGAAGGCTTTAGAGACGACCAAAAAGGCTTCAAAAGAGAACTACACATAAATCAGGCTATTGCCACGTTGAACCAAAAAATTTCACACAGTCCATTAAAAAAGAAACCAATAGAGCAGGCCAAGTTTTATCTTAACACAAATACTATTAGAATTTTTTCCTACCCACAAAACGGAATTTATCACGTACTTCACACCTACCTTGATAACAATTCACACGTCAGCTGCCGAATAGATCACGGTTATTTTTGTGCATTTATAATAAAAGGTTCAATTAAACTTGAACATAATAAAATAATAAAAAAATTAATTAAAGGCCAATCTTTTATACTTTTACAAAATGACTCGGCTTACAAATTTATGAGTCAAAACAAATCTGAGTTTATCATAACTAAAACATGCTCAACAGAAATTGCCTGGTTCTAAAAATTGAATAAACTTTGCTGTTCTTACTTATTGTGTTAAGGTTCTCTTAGACTAAAAAAAATATCTACTCAAAATAATAAAAATACTAAATAAAAAACAAAAGAGTTCTTTATGAAAAAAATGTATCATATTATATTATTTTTAATATCAAGCCCCAATTATACGATACAAAGCAAAGAAATAACCCTCGATCGTGTTATCGTGCAAATAAATCAACATCACTATACTCAAAGAGAAATTGAAGCTTACCTCTCCTGCAAGCAAATTATAAACGTAAAAAAAAACGACTCGCCATTTTTAATTTTTAGTAGAGAAAATTGGCTAAAAAGTATTGAGTTTTTCGTTCAAGACACCCTTTTTGAAACTGAAGCATCAAGAGTAAGCATATATACTCCAACGAATGATTTAGTTGAAGAAGAAATAAAAAAAATTATTTTAACCAAAAACGAAAACACACAAATCAACAAGTTTTTTACTAAACTATCTTTATCAAAAGAAGAACTATTTCAAATCATCAAGAAAATTATAAAAGTCGATAAATTTGTAAGATATAGAGAAATTGCAGGGAGCAATGAAGAGGTTTTTACGTTCAGTAAAAGAAACCCTAAACACCTTGTTTCATTGTACAAGAATGCTCATATCTACAAGACAATAAATCCAATGACAATAAGAAAGCTTCAAAAGGATTTTTAACAAAAATTTTACAAGACTCTTCTGGAACACTTTTTTTTAAAAGGAAACATAATGCTCTAATCACGTCTTCCAGAACATGTAAAGATAAGAAACTTAGAGATCAAAATTTGTAAGCCTCATACTAAAAAGAAAATAAACTTCCAGTTGCGTCATAGCTTAGGTGGTGTTGGAATCTAATTTTATATAAAGAAATTTTTTCTTGTCCTTTTTTTTCAAGAAATTTTCTTGAGCTCAAACTTAGCTAAAAAAATGAAACGATAAAATAGAAGCCTTTAAAGTACGACTTTTACAGTGTATCAAATATTCGATCACCAGCATCACCAAGACCTGGTATAATATATTTTTTTGAATTTAAACTTTTATCTACAGAAGCGATATATATAGAAACATCTGGATGACTTTTACTTAAGTAATCTAGTCCTTCTTGAGAAGCAAGTACACCAACAAATTTTATCGATTTTGGTTTAGCTGCTTTTAGACGACAAAGAGCCGCATCTGCCGAACGCCCAGTAGCAAGGAGAGGGTCTAAAACAATTGCAGAGCTTTGACTTATACTTTCAGGAAATTTCAGATAATATTCTACAATATTTCTCGAAACGGAATCGCGATATAAACCTATTTGACCAACACTTGAAAATGGCAAAAACTTTAAAAATCCGTTTAGCATACCATAGCCAGCTCTTAAGATGGGAATTAAAACAACTTTCTTTTGAGCTAAAAATTTTGCTGTTGTTTCCTCGATAGGCGTAATAATATCTTTGACGACTAAAGAAAAATCACGAGTCACCTCGTAAGCCATAAGCATGCTAATTTCCTCTAAAAGCTCACGAAATTGAGCACTATTCGTTTTTTTGCTTCTTAAATGGCTTAACTTATGCTCAACCAAAGGATGGTGTAACAAATTGACCTTTGACATACATTACTCCCTTTAAACATTAAAGAAAAATAAATTCACTAGTCTTAAATAAACATTGAACACATAGATGACTAGAAGAATCTTGTCAGCCCGTTCTGATATAAAAAAAAAAACACCTCAAGCTACTCTTTCACTTATTCTTGGAACAATATTCTTCCTGTAGCTCAAGGAATGGCTTTACTTTAGCTAAAAATCTGTTATATGAAATACTAAGCTTATTTTACTAAGACCCTATTTCAAGAAAACAAAAAATAAAGGTATTTAAAGCATAGAGCTTTAACTTATCTATATTATGGAATTTACTTAAGTTTAACTCTGGTCAAAAGAAGGAGGTTCATGTGAATAATAAACCTTATGTTGTAGCTGTTTGCGGCGGATCGGGCTCAGGCAAAACAACTGTTGTAGATCTACTGAAAAAAGAATTAGACAAGCACGATAAGGTCATTATTTTCAATCAAGACCACTACTATAACGATCTGTCTCACCTTTCTCATCAAGAACGAGAAGGTATTAACTTTGATCAACCTGAGTCAATAGATACTCAGCTACTTTTTGAACAATTTACAAAACTCTCCCAAGGACAAAGTATTGATCAACCAATATATGATTTCTCGAGTCACTCGAGAACAGAAAAAAAATCAAATATTTCTCCTGGTTCCGTTCTTATCTTTGACGGAATTTTTAGCTTATATTTTGAAGAAGTTAGGAAACTTTGTGATCTAAAAGTCTTTGTAGATGTTGCCGACGACTACAGATTTATAAGACGATTAACCCGCGACCTCAAAGAACGAGGGCGAACTATGGAAAAGGTTATAAAACAATACGAGCAAACGGTTCGTCCAATGCACAGAGAGTTTATTGCTCCAAGCAAAAGGTGGGCTGATTTTGTGATAAATTGGGAAGAATATAACGAAAACACAGTGAAATCACTAGCTAAAATAATAAAACACAGAGAGTAATCCCTATCTTTCCTTGCAAGCTTTAACCATGAATCTGAGGCTTTTTTTCATAGCTCAAAAAAAAAGGAGAACTTTAATAAGTTCTCCTTAAATAGTCATCAACAATATCTGATGATTACCAGCGATTACGATTGAAATTTCTATTGTTACCGCCTTGTCCGCCGCGACCTCCTCGGCCACCTTGTCTTTCTTCAGCGATATTTGCTCTGATGGTTCTGCCGTCAAGCTCAATTCCATCCATCTCTTTTATTGCTTTTTCAGCATCATCTGATTCACTAAAAGTAACAAAGCCGAAACCTCGTGATCTTCCTGTGTCTCGATCAGTGATAATCTTTACTTCCTCGACATTACCAAACTTTGAAAAATGCTCAGCAAGTCCTTCCTCGTCTGTGCTCCAGCTTAAACCGCCTACGAATACTTTGTTCATTTACTTCTTACCTATATAAAAAATTACGTTCACCGGGTGAATGTGCACTTAAAATAAAAGCTTGTCAAACAAAAAGCAAAACTTTTATATAAGAACCTAACATCAATGGGTTTTTTTCCTTAAGTCTCATAGCTTCTGGCTATTTTTTCATAAATTCTTATCGTAAGTTTCTTGCTTAAAAAAATTAACAAATGACTGACAATACTTACGGGTAGAAACTGATGAAATGTATGAAAAAA
>PASJ01000075.1 GCA_002711925.1 Pseudobdellovibrionaceae bacterium
AAATGGCTTGGACTGATTCAACATTGGATGGATAAACAAATTTATCAGCTATAAGATTAAGCCTTTTCACAAGAGTTTGAAGCTGATCGTTTTTTCGTAAACGAATGTGTGTAGGCTTTTCGCCGTTAATGATTTCATCCAAGAATCTTTTAATAGAAAGAAGAGGACCGTAGATTTGATGAGTATATCTTGCAGAATAATACAAAGTCATAAATATAAAAAGAAGACAAAAGAATAAAGAAACGAGAACCGGCTTTATAACTTTTTGTAAACTTAAAACGCCTTCATTGTTAGTCAATTCAAAAACACCTAATATTGCTTCATACATATCCCACATAAAATAAGTAAATGTTCCAAAAAGTAAACAGGTAAAAATAAAGTTTAAGATGAGAAAAGTAATCCCGAACCGTAATTGTTGGTAAGGCTGAATTAGAATCTTTGATCGTTTATCCCCTTTTTTTGCCATAGCTTCCCCTTTATTTTTTAATGTTTATCAATACAATAAAATTAAAGACTATTTTTTTCTATCTATCTTTTCTCGCAAAAAGGTGAATACGACCGTTGAGGTTAAAGCTGCTGTTATTGAACGAAAAATATTTTCCCCTAAAGAAATAGCTTTAAACTTTGCTTTGATAAGCAACTCTTCTTCATCAACCGACAGACCCTTTTCACCACCTAGAATTAAACAGGTTCTACCCGCATGTAATATTGTATCATAAACTTTTTGGTTTGCTGTGGGAGAAAGAACATAACGATTTCTTGTGTTATTAACAACGATCGGTAACATATCTTCTAGGGAGCTCCAAAACAAAAGCCGAGGAATATAAAACCTTTTACACTGCTTACAAGATGAGAGAATGATTTTTTTGAAACGATCTAAAGCTTTCTCACTTGTGCGAAATTTAGCCGTTGAATTTTGAGTAAAAACATGTATCTCATCGCAGCCTAACTCACATAGAAATGGCAATAATTCTTCCATAGTTGAAGGTTTTAATGCACCAAGACAAATTATTAAAGAGTTTTGAGAAGGAGCACAGTAGTTTTTCACCTCGGCCTCAACAAGAATTTTTTTCTTATTGGACAAAGAGATCACATTACCACTAATTTTTGTTCCACAACCATCAAAAACACAGATTTTCTCATCACTAGAAAGTCTCAAAACTTTATAAAAATGATGTAATTCTTTTTGATCTGTAACTTCCCAATAATCTCTACCCTTGTCGTTGTATGAAAATTGACCTAAAAAAGAAAATTCATGTTTCATGATAACAACCGACTTTTCATCTTAATAGAACACCAACCTTCTTGAGTCTTTTTGTCACAAAAACTAAATCCTGCTTGATCTGCAAGGTGAATCATTTGATCAGCTTGTTCATTCAGCAAACCTGACAGAATAATCTCCCCACCAGGTTTTATAAGTTTTTTTAAATCAAAAATAATTTTTTCTAAAACATTCCATAAAATATTTGCAACGATAAGATCGTAAGATAACTTTTTACCTTTTTCTAAAAGCTCAGATGAACTCCCCTTTTCCACCAAATAAGAAACATGATTTTCCTTAGCATTCTTTTCAGCAGCCAAAACGGCATCTGCATCTATATCGAGTGCCTCAATATTGTTGTAACCGAGCTTTGCAAGTGAGATAGCAAGAATACCCGAACCACAACCAAGATCTAATGCTCGATGCTGGTCTGACGGTTTGTTTAATTCAAAATACTGCTCGATATGGGAAAGGCAAAGTTGTGTTGTTGAATGCTGCCCCGTTCCAAAGGCAAAACCTGGATCCATGACAATTAAGTGCTTTTTAATACCCTTAACTTTGCTTTCCCAGGGAGGGTAAATATAAAATGAAGATGTCTCTATGGGCTTGAAATAATCTTTCCAGCCTTCTGTCCAAGACTCGGTTGTTAAAGTTACCTTCTCGGTTGTAATTAAATCTTTGAAATTTTTTCGAATTTCAAAGTCAATTCGATCTATTTCAGATTGATCATAGCTATAAATCGAAAGTGGGAAAATTTTCTTATCAAAGTCATGTACAATTTCACTATTGTCTAAAGTAGTTAAACTTTGATCTTTATCGATATTATCTTGGACTCCTTCTACATATGAAGAGACACCAAAAGATAAAAGCTTATCTTTAAAGTGTTCATACGATGAGTAAGAAATATTTTCTGGAAATTTTACTTTTAACTCGTAGGTTTCTACCGGTTTCATAAGCTATGTATATCCTTAATTTAAAATTTTATTTTTAACCACAACAGTAAAGTGACCTTTGATCGGCAAATTATTGACTTTTTGTGCTGAAGGATCCTCTTCAATTTTTAGAATATATTGATACCACTTTTCTTTAATATATCTGTGTATGTTATAAGGCAAAACAGGTCCACAAACACCACTGTGCTTGCCTTTTCCTGTAATAATATAAAGTTCATAAAAGTCATTTCTTTTTTTGAGAATATCTTCAAAACTTGAATCAATTATCTGCTTCGATTCTAAAAGGGTCATCCCGTGTAGATCAATTGTGATTTTTGGTATTTTAGAACTTTTATTTTTGAGATAAGATTTCTTCAACTCAAAACTCTCTTCATATTCACTTTTTTCAACAGTATCCCAATCAGTTTTATCGAGAAATTCATTCATCATCTGAGAAAAATCTTCATTTTTATCAGGCTGATCTGCACCTAAACCACTGAACACTTTTGGGAATTTTTTGATATTTTTCTTTGTTTTTGACATCAGAAAAAGGCCCATCACGCTATAAGAATAAGATTCATCTTAGTATACCAAAAAACTAAATAAAAAGAAAACTTTATCCTTTGAAGAAGAAGACTAAGCTGTGAAAGAAAAAGAAAGCTCTTCTAAGCTTTTCTTATAAGAGTATTCACTCTCGTATGTTACACAAAATACTCCAGGATCATCAGTACCTAAAACTGTGCTTATCTTATTTTTAGCAAAAAATAATATTGGATGAAACTTAGGATATTTAATTTGAGCAAGCCTCTTATTAGAAGTGGGACAACACTCTATAATAGCTCTTTTTTCTTTTAAAATTCTTCCCACAACTCTTTGAAAATCTCGACATAAAGCCTTATAATTATCGGTATAAGAGATTATTTTTGATGACTGATTTTTACTAAAAAAATCTTTTTCCTCAGTAAGCATCTGCCAATCTGCAGTGAATCCATATTCAAAAAGTAAGTTTCTATTATTAAATAAAAATTTCAAGGTTTGAAAATACTCGTCATGTGCTTCTTCAACCTTTATATTTTGATAGTTTTCGGGATCAACCCCAAGAGCTATTGCATGCCCCAACCTATCGACGCCCAATAAAAAAGCTTCAAAAACCCACCTTGTTGCAGACAAAAGTCCTTTGTCTTCAAAACTTTCTCCAACATGATAAAGGATTTTGAGGGGCTTTGACTTCAAATTATCTTGCTTTATTTTTTGAATTAAATTGATTTTTGATGAGGGAGGAAAACCTTTTTCATCATAGGCAAAATCGATTCCACTAATAAGATTTGTGTAGACAGGGTGATGAAAAAGAAAATCTTTAATCCACAAGTAGTGTTTTAACGCTAAGTGATTTTGTCTAAATAATGAAAAGACAAGCCTTGTTTCCATAGGTAATTCACTGTTTAAGTTTGAAACGAGTTGACACAATCCTTTCAAGTACCGATAAGCTTGATCTGAAGTAAAAGAAAAAGGAATAAGGGTTCTTGCCTCAAATAAGTTCAGCCCTGAAGCTGCTTGCTGACGAATTATTTTTTCTTGAACATAAAAGTTTTCAAAGGATAAAGGGCACAAGGCAATGATTAAATTAAATTTGGCTTGAAATTGAGAGAAGTTTCCAGACTCAAGCATTTCAAAATCTTTTTTCAAAAGAGATAAACCATTCTCTGACCTCCAGTAATTTTGATAATCAGGCTTATAACCGCAATGTTTTGAGAATTCATCGGCATACCAGTCTAATTGTTGAGCCTGATTTTTATAGTTATCTTTACCTATTGTCCATAAATCTTCAGCTTTTAAACAGCCGTGAAGATGCACGTGAAGATCCTGGTTTAGCATTCTATCGCTCTTTTTATAAAAGGTTATACTCAAAAACTTTTAGAATATACATGACCTTAGCTTTCTTTTCATTTTGAATCTCATTTATCACTAGCAATAAATCAAAGACTTTTGTAAAAAATAAAAAAATATTTTACTTCAAAGCCTTAGAGAGAAAAAATGAACCAAACAATCAGTCAAGAAAACATGAAAAGCGTAACGCACGAAAATTTCCAAAAGAATAACGACCTGCCATTCGCGGAAAACATGAGTCTTATAACAAATATTATCAGTTTGATTTTCTTTTTGTTCGGCTTTATCAGCCCGATCTTCTCTCATGAACTAAAGTACGTTGGACTATTTGCTCTATCTGGCGCATTGACTAATTGGATTGCTGTTCACATGTTATTTGAGAAAGTTCCTGGGCTTTATGGTTCGGGTATTATCCCCAACAAATTTCAAGACTTCAAAAAAGGTATTCGCACTCTTATTATGCAACAATTTTTTACAGAGAAAAATATCGTAAAATTTTTTCAACAAAAAAAAACTGATCTTTCAATTGACGATAGTATAAAAAGCATAAGTGAAAAAATTAACTATAATAAAATGTTCGATAAGATTATCGAAGCTATCCTAGAGTCTCCCTTACAAACAATGCTTATGATGGTTGGTGGAGGTCAAGCCTTAGAACCAGCAAGACCATTTTTTCTTACGAAAATGGAAGCTTCTTTACTAGAAACTTTAGCAGACAAATCTGTTGTAGAGCAGATTAAAAACCAAATGCATGATAAACTTGACCCAAAAGAACTTCACGAACACATTGAAAATATAGTTGTCTCACACTTAGAAACCTTAACACCAAAAATGGTAAAAACAATTATTGAAGCCATGATTAAAAAACACCTAGGCTGGCTAGTGGTCTGGGGAGGGGTTTTTGGAGGCCTTATTGGCTTATTCTCCTCATTTTTTACAAGCTAGTTTAAACTAGAAAGTCTTTCTTTCACTTTCTGGCTAACAACTTTCCCGTTCGCTGTACTCCCAAGCTTTGCCATAACTTTTTTTATGATAACACCAAAATTTTTTTCTTCAGAAGAATCAATAAAACTGTCAATAATAGCTTCTATTTCCTCGATCGTTGCTTCTTTTGGTAAATAGTGAGCTATAATTTTTATTTCCTGTTCGATCTGAGATTTTTGCTGTCCTTCTGGGTAGTCAGCTAATGATTTTAAAAGCCGCTTTTGATAATTAAAAATAACTTTTTCAACAGCTCTATCATCAAGCTCTTGAGAACTATCTCCTGCGGTTTGAGCATACTTTATTTCACTAAGAAGCATGCGTAAGGTTGTTTTTTTTAAGCTTTCTCCAGATTTCATGGCAGACTTCAAATCTTCCATGAGTGTCTCTTTAATATTCACTTTTGAAACTCCTAGGTTATATAAATCATTAGGTCAGAAAAAATTTTTCCTCAAACTTATAAAATAAATGACTTATAGATAAATTGTAAGTGAAAATTACTTATAAATAAATAGGTCCTTGAGATCTATAGGTAAAATTGATAAAACTTGCGAATCAATTCTCATTGTGGTATGGCTTTGAATCAAAACCTCATTAAATCATTCTAAGAGGATCGTTAGCTATGAAGCACCTAATTAAGTTCATATTTTTATCAAGTCTACTTTTAACAGTAATAAGCTGTGGTAATTTCGATCAGTCTGATACGCATACATCTTATGGAAGGATCCACCCTGATTTTAAGTTTCTTATTGATGAAAAGAATCTTTCCTCTAATGACTGCAGCTATCTTTTTAGAAATAATGAAGTTATTGTAACAGATAAGTCAAAAAATAAACGATCTGTGTGGATGTACGACACGAGTTATTCCCGTCATCGCAGTGAATCATACGCTCTATATAGCCGGGAACAGACTGTTATCAAATTTAAACAGCCAATGACTCAAAAGAGTCTCTACCTAGAGAAATGTACAACAAATGGATCAATTGTAGAAGTCAATATCATCGATCCTCTTTCCTCTACATATGAAAATATTTACAAAAGTTTATAAAATATCTTTTCTACATAAAGGAATAGTTCTGTGAAAAAAGAAATCATAAAACTTGCTGCAAGTAGCTTTTTAATTTTTGCACCTTTTTCAACAATTCACGCTGCAGAAAAAAGAAGTTTCTCTCCTTCAACAGATGAAACAAAAGAAGAACAACAGAAAAAACAAAGACAAACCGAGAAAACAATAGCAGAAGAGTTTAAATTTTTACTGGAAGTTGGAACCATTAACTTCCAGGATCGTGACTTCAAATTTCAAAATAATAAAATAATTGTTTCAACCTCAGATGGAAATGAAGAGGAGTGGCAATACACAGAAAGCTCAGCAAAATCTTCGTGGTCTTTCACACAAGATTTAGACACTGAAAATAAAAGAATAAGTATTCATTTTAGAAATGAGCAACAAATTTCTTTTTTTCTTAATAAGAAAAGCTGGACAAACACCCAACGGGTGGAAAAAAAATTGCTTGCGGCAAATTTAGTCAATGGGAAAATTATGAACGAATCTACTCTAATGGTTTTAGAATAGAAAAAGATATTATTCCTCTAAAAAACCGATCTCGACAAACTTTGGATAATCAACTTTAGTCTTCACAACCTTACGACCGTTAATAAAATCTGACGTTATAAATTAAGATCACCGAGTAAAAAATTTGATCTGTAATATCTTTTCTAGTTGCTTTATCGACTTGATAAATAAAAAGGCTAGTCAGCAATAAAAAAAATCCCTACTTCATTACGAAAAATTATTTTTATACATAATCTTCAAAGTGTACTTGATAAAGTTGTCTAAAGGCGCATTATCTAGCTCTACAATTGTTTGCGGCAAGAAAAAAAGCGCCTTGATCAAAGCAATGAGACAATAGGAATTTTTAAGCAAAAAAAAAGAAAAAAAAAAACAGAAACCTTCTCTACAAATTTCTTTCAAAATAGAGAAAGTTTGAAAAAAGGCTTTAAAGATAGGAGTTATGCTGCGCGAGATAAAGCTTCTTTAGCCTTAACAACAAGAGCGTTGAAGCCAGCCGGGTCGTTGATCGCGAGATCAGCTAAAATACTTCTATCAAGCTCAACACCTGATTTCTTTAAGCCATTCATAAACTCTGAATACTTTATACCAGCAGCTCTTGCTGCAGCATTTATACGTAGAATCCATAAAGATCTAAACTCTCTCTTCTTTACACGGCGATCCCGATAAGCAAAACATAGAGCTCTTCTTACAACATGTACAGCCGTTTTGAACCGGCTATTTCTTGAACCTCTGAACCCTTTTGCGAGATCAAGAATTTTTTTTCTACGTCTTCTTGCTTTGAAACCGCGCTTTACTCGTGACATTTAATCTACCACCTTTAATTTATAATCTTAATAACTTATGAATAAAAAACCGTATCCTGACTACCTATAAGGCAAACATGACAGAACATTGTCCCGATCACCGTCTGATACAAATGTCGCTTTCTTCAAGCGATTTTTTCTGTCTTTGGACTTTTTAGTAGCCAAATGTTCGTGGTTAGCCTTATCTCTTTTTATTTTACCAGATGGCTTGACTCTGAAACGTTTAGCTGCTGCTTTTTTAGTCTTTAACTTAGGCATATTTACCTTCCTAAAACTGAGAAAATGGGCCTTACCCCACTTTGGGCAAAATCTACTTAACTTTTTCAAAAGGATGCTTATACAACCTTTCATCCTCTTTGACAAGGTAAAGATACAATTTTAATTATAAAAAAAAAGAAACCCCATCACAATATCTATTCGGATCCAAAGCAAACAATCATTTCCAATAATAACGAACTCTTGCAAAAAGAAGACTTGGACCTTAGCCTTAAAAAAGAAAAAACTATCCCAACTGTAACTTACTTGCTACACTGATTTTGATTCATCTTGAATTTTAGCGCCTCATTCTTAATTTTACATATTTTAAAGATAAGCTAAGATTAAAGAAGGATCTTCGCTTATCGCAATCAGATTTTTTAGATTCTAAAATTTAGAAGAAAATACAAAAACTTAGAAGAAAAAAAGTCTGATAGTTAAAAAAATAACTGAGGTAAATATGGGTTCATTACTAACATATATTGGGTTAATTCTAATCTCTTCGATCTTAGGTCTGGTAGCCTTTTATATCCTTCTAAGCCTTATCCCTTTCTTGGAAAGAAAAGAAAACCTGAGCCAAAAAAAAGAGCTTCTCAACGAAGCCCAAAAGCAAAGAAAGGTCTTACTTAAAAAATACGAAGAAAGAACGGGAGAAACAATCAAGCTCCTGGAAGAAGAGCTTGAAGAAGACCTTATACAAAACGAGCAAGATACAAATATTGCTGAACTTGAACTAGATAAAAGAGAAGAGTTCGCTGAGCGAGAAGAAGAACGAGTTTCACAAAAAGAGTCCCAAAGCCTAAAAACACAAGAAGAGATCGAGACTAAAGCACTAGACACACAAGAGAAAAAGCTTCAGTGGCAAGAAACAGTCCAGCAAGCTCAAAAAAAATTAAGCGCAACAGCAAAGCTATCAATCGAGGAAGTTACTGAAAAAATTGTCAACTCATACGTGGATGATAAAAAATTAGAACTCCAAAAAACCCAGAGATTTCTTGCAGAGGAGCTTAATTCTTCAGCAAGGAAAAATGCTAAAAGAATGCTGGACAGTGCTCTATGTCACTATCAGCCGGAATTTTATTGGCCAAAATCAACAAATCTTATTGAAATTAATGATGAAAAAACTATCCATGAGTTAAACCAGCCAAACATTAATCTTTTAGAACCATTAGAAGAGTATACTGGTGTTTCTATAAAGTTTAATCCTTCTGAAGATAGTCCCAGCAAAGGTATTATTAGATTTGGGGGAGGTTTTGGAGTCAGTAAAGAATCTGCTCGACTGACTTTAAATGAAGCTATCAAAACACCAAATATAAAATGGAAGAAACTACAAGCTCTCTACGATAAAAATTTTAGAAACCTTGAGCAAGAAGCTGTTTTACTTGGTAAAAAAGCCGTAGAACAATTAAAGCTTTCAGATATACACCCTGAAATTCAAAAGTTAGTTGGCTCTTTAAATTGGCGGACAAGCTATCGGCAAAATCAGTGGTATCACACAGTTGAAGTTGCCACCCTTGCTGGTATACTTGCTGTAGAAATGGGTGTTGATGAGAACGACGCAAAAAGAGCAGGCTTATTGCATGATATCGGTAAAGCAATAGATTACCGTATTGATGGAAGCCATGCAGTAATAAGCTGCGACTATGCTGACCGTTTTGGAGAGAAAAGATATATATGTGACGCAGTCTTATCGCACCACTCAGATCTTATTGTCGAGCACCCCTTATCCTATGTTCTATGTGCTGCAGACACTTTGTCTGGCGGGCGCCCAGGAGCGAGAGTAAACCTTGAAGAAGGCTACCAGATAAGACTTGGGGCTATATATGACTGTATAAACAGCTTCAAAGGTATAAGTGATGTAGCTATTATGAATGGCGGACGTGAGGTTCATATCCAAGTACATTATAGACAGGTGAAAGAAAAAGACTTAAAAGATCTAGCCCAATCTATCGTGAAAAAAATTGAGGAAAATGTTGCTTACCCAGGACAAATAAAAATAGTCTTGTCTCGTAAATTTGAATCAACAGCGGTGGCTTAAAGTTATGAATATCAACGAAAGTATACTTGCAAACATCAGTACAAAGGTTTTCTTTTATTGGGATATGCAGCAATATGATGCAGCTGAAAAAACTCTTATTTTTCATATTAACGAATACCCAAAGATAAAAAATTTTCATAATCTTCTAGGGGTAAACTATTTTAAAAAAAAACAGTTTACTGACTCTGTGAAGCAGTTTGAACAAGCTTTACAATACTCAGAGTCGTTTGCTGAAGCTAGCCTGAATCTCATTATCGTATTATGTGACCTTGGTGAATACCAAAAGGCCCAAGAGGTCATGCAAGAACTCAACGCCCAAATGAACCAAAGAACCTATTCAGCTAAGCCTGACTATATTGCAATTCAAACAGCAGAAGAGTTCTATAGAAGTGGTATGTTTTTCTTTAAACAGCAAATGTTTCAAGATAGCCTCATACAATATCAAAAAGCAATTGAGTTAAACTCAAAGCCTGCTAAATATCACATCCAAGTGACGGAAAATATGCTTGCTCTTCACCAGAGAAAAAAAGCACAAAATTATCTAGAAAAAATTATTGAAAAATATCCAGATGAATACCATTTACATTTACTATTAGGGTTGACCTACCTTAAAGACCAAAGAAAAAATACAGCAAGGAAACACTTTGAGCTAGCTTATACTATAAATTCTGACGATCCAGCAACAAAGACCTATATGTCCCTGTCTAAAGACTGGCCTGTGGAACTAAATGTGCCGTAAACACTAATTGACGCGCACCCATTGAATGAGAACAAACAAGATGATCGATGCAAACAAAAAACTATCCTACATGCACTGGCTGAAAGAAAGAGGCCTCAAATATATTCAGATTAAGCCTGTAAAACCAATAAAAAGAAACGAAGCACCAAGCATGAAAGATCATCTTAACGCAAGTGAGGCTCATAAATTTCACAAAATACGTTGCCAAAGAAACGAAAACTGGATTGTTGGATCGGGCTACCCAAACGCTAAGTTTCTAATTTTAACGAGCAGTTCACACGAACAAGAAGAAATTATTGAAGGAACACAAAGAAGTCTTTTTCTCAAGATCTTGCAAGCTACACGGATTGATGTAAAAAAAACTTATCTTTGTAGCCTTGTTTACCCGCCACAAAAGTCTATCGTGAAACAAAACGATATACCTTATAAAACTATCTTTAAAAATTTTGTTGAAGACATCAACCCATCTGTAATTATTACCTTTGGCTTTGATTGCTTTGAAAAAATAGCGACGCATAAAAAAGACATTTCCCAGGAGGCCTGGTGCATATACCAGTCCAATAATAGCAATATTCCTCTAGCTTTAGTTTCTTCCTTGAAAGATCTTTTAACGAGACCAGAAAAGAAAAAAGGAACTTGGGAGATACTTTGTCAAACACAAGATAAAATTAAATTTTAAGCTTATTTGAAATAACTTCAGTACTTGCACGTCAAATACCAGTCTGCTAGAGTACGTACTCAAAAAAAAACATGATAAAAAACTAAAGATACAGTTAGCTATGAAAGAAAAAAAATGAGTGTCTACAAGGATTTAAAAGAAAGAGGTCTTGTCGATAATACAAATTCACAAGATCTTGAAACGAAACTAGAAAATGATAAGCATACATTTTATGTGGGCTTTGACCCAACAGCAGATAGCTTACATGTAGGGCAACTTTTAGTCTTTAATGTTATGAGAATATTACAAAAAGCTGGTCACACTCCAGTGGCGGTCATGGGAGGAGGAACTGGTTTTATTGGAGATCCTGGCGGCAAATCAGCAGAAAGAACACTCCTTAACCCGGAAACTATCGAAAAAAATATCCTTGGCATAAGAAAACAACTGGAACACTTTCTTGATTTCAAGGGAAAAAATTCTGCTTTTCTAGTTAATAACTATAATTGGCTAAAAAACTGGTCTTACATCGACTTTCTTAGAGAAATCGGTAAACATTTTTCAATCAATCAAATGATAACAAGAGACTCCGTAAAAAGTAGAATTGAAAGAGAAGGGTCTGGAATATCCTACACAGAGTTTAGTTATATGCTTCTTCAAGCGTATGATTTTTTATACCTAGCAAAAGAAAAAAACTGCAGTTTACAATTAGGTGGTTCCGACCAATGGGGTAATATGGTTTCAGGTGCTGACCTATGCCGACGTTTATTAAAAAAAGAGGTTTTTGCCTTAACTCACCCACTTTTAACAAAATCAGACGGATCTAAATTTGGTAAAAGTGAACAAGGAGTCGTTTGGCTTGATGCAAAAAAGACCAGTGCTTTCGATTTTTATCAGTTTTTTATCCGTGTAGAGGATGAAGATGTTATAAGATTCTTGAAAGTTCTTACACAAATTCCACTAGAAAGAATTAATGAACTGGAAAAAATAACTCGAGAAAGTCCTGAAAAAAGAGAAGCACAAACAGAGCTTGCTGATTACCTAACTGCTTTAACTCATGGGACAGAGGAACTGACAAAAATTAAAAAAGCCACTCGAACTCTTTACGGAGGGAAGATTACAGATTTAGATGATTTGACTATAAGTAAAATATTTAAAGATGCCCCCTCTTATAAAATTGAAAAAGAGGTATTAACAAAAGGCTGGAAACTTATTGATGCACTTGTCGAATCTAAATCTTGCCCATCAAAGTCCCAAGCAAGAAAACTTATTGCCTCAGGGGGAGTCTACGTCAACAATGAGCAAGAAAAAAATGTCGATTTCCTCCTAAGCAATAAAAATCTTGCTTCCAACTCTTATCTTGTGCTTAGGACTGGGAAAAAAAATTATCGTTTAATTATAATCGTTTAAAGGAAAAATATTTAACATTTTTTCTTACGATCTTTTTACTTTCTTAGAAAATTTGACTGTAAATAAAGTTCCAACAGCAATGTCTTGTTGAAAGATAATATTATATAAGCCTTCTTCTCCTTCATTTTTTTTGATGTTAACCTTTGCTAACGAAGAGCTAAGATTTGTGACTTCAAAGTCTTCATATCCGGAGGCAACAAATTGCTCAAAACTATGATTCCAGCCACTTAAATTTTTAGGAAATTCATATGTAAAAAGGATACTCTCGTTTGTTGAATAATATGAGATGTTACGCGGAGCATCAGAAAAAAAATCTCCAACCCGTCCAGAAAGTATTCTTTGTCTTAAGCCTTGTAGAGGTAAAGAATTGAATTCTTCTACGAATGAAGAAAGTCTATAACTTTCATCAAAAAGTGTAATAAGAAATGAAATATTACATTCTCTATTAGCTACTTGAGCCACTCTTAGAAAAATTAAATTGTGACCTTCGACATGTTCGAGGTATATATCTTCATCGTTTTTCTTTTCAAGAAAGGATATACTCTTGATCCTTCGACCACCAGTAAGTTTTAAAGAAAATTGTTCTCGTCTACCAAATAGAAGGTCTGCTGGCAACTGAGCAGAAATTTTGAGAGTATCATCATCAATTTTGTCGTGTTGAAAAATCATAAGTGGATACGGTACTTTTTGGGCGGAGTGAGAAAAGACAAAAGATATAAAAGGCAAAGTTAAAAAGTAGGAAGAGTTAAGTTCAAAAGAAAAAACTTGTGATAGAAGAATAGGTACAAAGACTGCAGTGACAAACAAATAACTTGCGTTTCTTATTCTTTCAACGGAAAACTGTTTTCTTGAGTAAGAAATATCTTTAGCACTAACACTATTAGTATTTAAGTTAATTAACTTCGGTCCTTCATCTGAGAGTCTATATGAAGAAGATGTGGCAAGCAAAAGGTTGGAGTAAAGAGCTAAGTAGAAAATAATATATTTTACTTTGAATTTTTTCATATTTCGATAAGTCCTTTTTGATTATAAAAAAGTACAAGACCGCTTACACCTCAAAAAACTATAAACAACATGCCTTTAGGTAAGAGGTAAAAGAAGATTGAACTTGTGAGCTTTGCAATGCTCTTTTTTCATTTTTCTTCATCTTTTTAGGAGCAGAAAAAGGAACAAGACCCCAATTTGCATTCATAGGAGAAAACTCCCCAGTAGATCCTTTCAGAACATAATGAGATAAAGCACCAAGTACAGTTTCTTGCGGAGGAAGCTGGAACTTTCTTTGGTTTATTTTTCCAGCAATGATTTGTCCCACCAGTAGACCAATACTTGCACTTTCAAGATAGCCTTCCACCCCAACAATCTGTCCAGCAGGGAAAACTCGCCTATTTGTGAGAAAAGAAAAATCATCTGCTAAAAGCTTAGGGCTTGGAAGATAAGTATTACGATGGACTGAACCATAACGAAAAAACTCTAAATTTTTCAAACCTGGCAGAGAGGAAAAAACTCGTTTTTGCTCAGGCCAAGTCATTTTTGTCTGAAAACCAACAAAACTTAACATTGCTTTTCTTTTATCTTCACGCCTTAACTGTATATTGGCATAGGCCATTACACCCGTTCTTGGATCTGTAAAACCTTTGGGCTTTAATGGACCAAAACGAAGTGTGTCAACTCCCCTTTCCGCAAGAACCTCTAAAGGCAAACATGACTCAAAATATTTGATTTTTTCAAATGAGTGAAGAGGAGTCTTTTTTGCTTCAATAATATTTTTAACAAAAGATAGGTACTCTTCCTTGTTTAAGGCAATATTGAGGTAATCAGCTCCGTTTTCATCGTGCCTATTACCCCAAAAACAAGCATTCATATCAATAGAATCACAATCAACAATAGGAGCTATAGCATCATAAAATGCGAGATGCTTTTCATCTCCTATTAAGTTTGAAAGTGAGTGAGACAATGATTCAGATGTCAAAGGTCCAGTGGCTAGTACTATATATTCGTTTCTATCACTAAGATCTTTTTCGCTAGGAATGTCTTTTACTTCTTCCCTTAGTAAAGTAAAATTAGGATGATCCGATAAAGTTTTCATCAATTCTTGAGAAAAAACTTTTCGATCTACAGCAAGAGCTTTATCTGCTGGAACTTTTGCAATGTTTGCTGCTTGAAGAATTAAAGACTGAAAAGCTGTCATCTCGTTTTTTAACTGACCAGAAGCAATATTTGGATCAAGAGATTTAAATGAATTGGAGCAAACTAGCTCAGCTAAATCTGAAGTTTTGTGGGCTGGTGTCGTTACCTTTGAACGCATCTCATAAAGTTTAACTCGGCAACCTAAACGAAGAAGCTGCCATGTCGCTTCAACACCAGCAAGCCCACCACCTATAACTGTAACTGTTGATTTTTCTATCACTTTTATTCACCTAACTGTTCATAAGCTATATTTAACATTTGGGCAAAGCTTTTACCAGATAACGACGCCCCACCGACAAGCCCACCATCAATGTCATTCATACTCATAAGTTCTTGCGTGACAGCTGGTTTCATACTTCCCCCGTAAAGGATAGAAACATCATCGGCTTGTTTTTTATCGTAAGTTGCGGCTAATAAAGCTCGAATATACGTATGTGCCTCTTGGGCTTGTTCGCTACTTGCTGTCAAACCTGTACCTATGGCCCACACAGGCTCGTAAGCGATAATAAGATTTTTGAGATTTACGCAAGTTTTTTTATTTAAAACCGACAGCTGTTGTTTTAGTATTTCCTCGGTTTGTCCTTTCTCCCTTTGTTCTTGTGTCTCTCCGACGCAAACAATTGGAATCAGACCATGCTTAAAACTGGCTATTATTTTTTTTTCCACATTTAAGTTTATCTCGTGAAAATATTGGCGCCTTTCACTGTGCCCAATAAGCGTGTATGAAGCTCCTGCATCTTTCACCATTGCTGCTGAAACTTCTCCAGTATACGCTCCCGATTCTTCCCAAAATATATTTTGACTAGCTAAAAAGAGTCCTTTTGAACAAAATAAACTTTGAGCTTCATGCAGCAAAGAAACGGGAGGTGCTATAACGACTCCGACCTTAGATAAGATGGTTTCTATGGGTGCATTCAACTCATTTAGAAATTCATCAAGATAAGCTTTCAAAGAATCTCTTGAATGATTCATTTTCCAGTTAGCTATTAAAAATTGTTTTCTTGATATCATTGTAACTTATACCTCCAAAACTTTTAATCCTGGTAAAATTGAGCCTTCTAAATATTTTAAAGAGGCCCCTCCCCCTGTTGATATATGAGAGAATTCTTTTTCAACACCAAGCTTTTTAACAGCAGCAACAGAGTCACCTCCCCCGACAACAGAAAAACTATCTCCTGCTGCAACCTTTTCAGCAATTGCCATTGTACCTTTAGAATATGCTTGCCACTCAAAAACTCCCATGGGACCATTCCAAAATATTGTCTTTGATTTTTCAATCATATTAGAAAAAAGTTTAATGGTTTTGGGACCAATATCCATTCCTTGGTATGAATCTGGAATGTTTTCAATATTAACAACTTTAGCATCAGAGTCTTCAGTAAAACTTTCACTACATACGTGATCCACAGGAAGAGTTATAGTAACATTTCGTTTCTCAGCATTTTTAAAGATAAATTTAACAAGATCCATTTTATCATCTTCCACAAAAGAGTGCCCGACAGACACTCCCTTATACTTTAAAAAGCTATAAGCCATAGCCCCACCAATAATAAGATGATTACAGTAGTTCAGTAAGTTGAGAACAACACCTACTTTATCAGAAACCTTAGCTCCGCCTAAAATGACAGTAAAAGGGGCCTCTCCCCTTTGTAACTCACTGAGCACTTTAAGCTCTTTTTCTACAAGAAAACCGAGCCCTCTTCTATCTGACGGTAAGCGTTTAGGAACCCCGACAATCGATGCATGCTCTCGGTGGATTGTTCCAAAAGCATCATTGATGTAAAAATCGATCCCTTTTAAAAGATTCTCAGAGAAAAACGCATCATTTGAGCTCTCTCCTTCGTAAAAACGTAGATTCTCTAGAAGCAAAATTTGGTTATGACCAACTTGCTTCAACACTTGATCAATTGGTTCTTTATCGACATCATCAACTAAAAGGACTTCTCGCCCAAGCAGTTCTGCCAACCTAATCGCAACGGGTTTAAGACTAAACTCTTCTTTTCTACGTCCTTTCGGCCGTCCTAGGTGGCTGGCAAGACAAACCCGATTGGTTTGTTCTAAAACATGTTCAATCGTAGGTAGAGCCGCTAAAATTCGAGTGTCATCAGTGATCTTGCCAGACGTGTTGAGGGGAACATTAAAATCGAGACGCAAAAAGACTGATCGACCTTTCAGGTCAAAATCCTTAAGGTTCTGATACTTTTGCATAAAAAGCTCCTGTAGATATAAGTAAAATCGATCTTGCTTTTGAACATCAAATATCAATTGCAAAAGAAAATTATTTTTGTAAACAATCGTAAATTTTGCTAGGAATAAGTGCTCTAAAAAAGATTGATTTTGCACAAAAGGCCCCTTCATGTCAAATAAACATCTCTTCGTTGTTGACCCAATAAACAACTTAAACCTTAAATTAGATACATCGATGCATTTCGCCAAAAGCCTTATACAGCATGGCCAATATTGCTTTATCACAAATATCGAAAAAATTTCCTGGATAAGTAAAAATAGATATCCCCACGCCATGGTTCGTCAGCTTAAATTTTCACCCACCAGCTCTCAAATCAGCTTGAGTGAGGAAAAAAAAGTATCTATCGATGATTTTAAGACAATTCACATACGAAAAGAGCCTCCAGTCAACTATAACTACCTCCACACAACACTACTTTTAGAAAACGCACCTAAAGAAACCATTGTTCTCAATAGTCCTAGAGCGCTTAGAGACTACAACGAAAAAATTACACCTCTACTATTTCCTCAGCACTCCATCAAAACTCTGATTTCTTATTCTGAAAAAGAAATTTACCGCTTTCTTGATGAGTTCTCTCTTAAAAAAATAATCTTAAAACCTATGAACCTTTTTTCTGGTAAAGGAATAATTGCCTTAGATAAATCTAAAGACAGCAAAGAATTTATCGAATCTTCCATTCAACAAATAACTAAAAATGGTCAGCAACCTATTATAATACAAGAATTTCTTGATGAAATTTATCAAGGTGAGCTTAGAGTCTTTACCGCTCGAGGTAAATGCATATCTTGGGCAAAAAAAGTTCCGGCTCAAGGAAACTTTCTCGCCAACACAAGAAATGGAGCCAGTTTAGAACCTTATTCTCCCGAAAAAAGCCTCGTCGACATGGTCGAGAAAATTACAAAAGAACTTTATAAAAAAGGCATTTACTACACAGGAATCGATATCATAAAAGATAAAATTTCAGAGATAAATATAACCAGTCCACGTCTTCTTTGTGTAAAAGAAAACCCCGAGCAGGCCTTTGCTAAACTGGCAGAAGATCTTCTTGATTTTATTGACAAAAAATAATCAAGAACGTGGAGTTTGACAACTCCAACAAGAATCAAACTGCCCCTCATTTTCTTCGTGACAATTGGAGCAAATCCAATTTTTTCCCATATTGTGCTCCATTAACCGCTTTTTTACTTCCTCAAACTCACTCAAAAGTTTTTGAGCCCGTTGAAAGTCCTCATCTTTGACCAAAATAATTTGTCCGCTATCAATTTGATAAATGTCTGTAGAAGCTGTATTTTTTACTTCAACAAAGAAACCTTCTTTTTCAAAAAAATCTTTGACAAACTCAGCCTCTATTTGATGCCTAGCTACATAGATTTTCTTCAATTTGTACCTTCTACCTTTCTACGGCAACTGGAAAAACCTATGAATCATTTACTTAGCTTGAATAGCTTTAAGATTTGCACTCAAAGTTTCCAGTTGTTTTGTCATATTAAGCAATTGGTCTTTTGTATTTTCAACGATTTCTTGGGGTGCTCTGTCTATAAAGTTTGTATTAGACAACTTTTTTTCAAGAGAAAAAACAATTTTTTGTACTCTTTGACACTCAGACGAAAGCCTTTTTTCCTCTTTGTCAAAATCTAGATACTGCCCAACTGGAACAAAAACCGTGTAACCGTTACCTGTTGAAAGAAGACTATCTTTAGGTCTTTTTACTTCCTCAGAAAAACTCAAATCATCAACAGCTGCTAAGGATTTAATCCAACGACTACAAGATTTAATTTTATCTGAAAAACTATCATCACATTGTATAACACCAGGAAGCTTCACTTTTGGAGGAACGCCAGCTTGAGTCCGAACAGAGCGAATACTTGTAATAACGCTTTGCATAGATTGCCATATTTTATGATCTTTTTCATAAGAGAAACTATTATCAGCCTTTGGGTATAAAGAAATAACCAAACTTTTTTCTCTTGGCCAACGGGGGTGCTGAGGAAGTTTGTGCCAGATTTCTTCTGTTAAATAAGGCATAACAGGAGATGAAAACCGCAAAATACCCTCAAAAACGTAAAAAAGTGCAGATAGAACAGGATTTTGACTATTGTCCTCACCTGACTTTAAAGAAGTCTTTGAAACTTCAAGTGACCAATCACAAAAAGACTTCCACACAAAGTGAAATAGAGCTTCAACTGCCTCGTTAATTTGATAGTTATCAAAAGATCTATTAATCCTAGCCACTGTTTTTTCGTACTCGTAGAGCATGGAACGACTAGGGATATCTAGATCTTCACTTGAAAAATCAGGTATTTCTTTTGTCTCTTCTGTAACATAGCCCAAAAGAAAACGTGATGCATTCCAAATTTTGTGAATGAAGCGACTACCATTTTCAAAGTCACTGATATCCATTTTAATGCGTCCACCTAAAGGCGAAAGACTAACAAAAGTGTAGCGAGCAGCGTCTGCACCATATTGATCAACAACTTCGAGAGGGTCTATCCCGTTTCCTAAAGTTTTAGAAAGCTTACGCCCTTGTTTGTCACAAATCATCGAATTAAAATAAACGTCTTTAAAAGGAAGCTTTTGCTCAAAATAATGGGATGCCATAACCATACGAGCTACCCATAAAAAGATAATATCACTACCTGTAACTAAAACATTTGAGGGGAAAAAATAAGAAAGATCTTCAGTTTTATCAGGCCAACCAAATGGGCTTAAAGGCCACAACCAGCTGGAAAACCATGTGTCTAAAACATCTTCGTCTTGTTTGAGATCTGAAGACCCACATGATGAGCAAGAACTTGGATCTTCTACACCAGTATTGACGTACTGACACGTTTGACAGTACCAAATTGGAATTTGGTGCCCCCACCACAGCTGCCTTGAAATACACCAATCTTGAATATTTTCAAGCCAATGAAAATAAGTTTTTTTATAAACATCTGGATAAAATTTTAACTCACCCTTTTCTACATACTGCATAGCTGGCCCTGCCAACTTGTCCATTCTAACAAACCACTGTTTTGAAGGTCTTGGCTCGATTGGAACCTTGGAACGATTTGAAAAAGGGACCACATGAGCGTATGGCTTTGCTTCAACAAAAAGATCTTGTTCTTTGAGTCTTTTAATAACCTCTTTTCTTGCAACAAACCGATCCAAATTTCTTACAAAATTAGGACAATGATCATTCATGGTACCATCTTCATTCATAACGGTAACAAAAGAAAGCTTATGTTTTTTTCCGATAAGAAAGTCATTTGGATCATGAGCAGGAGTAATTTTCAAACACCCTGTACCAAAGTCTGTTTTTACGTAGTCATCAGCAATAACCTGAATGGATTTTCCTGTTAGAGGAATACGAACATTTTTACCGATAAAGTTTTTATAACGTTCATCATCTGGGTGAACAGCAACAGCTGTATCACCGAACATTGTTTCTGGACGAGTGGTAGCAACAACTAGAAATTGACTACTATCTTCTTCAAGTTGGTATTTAAAGTGCCAAAGGTGTCCTTTTACCTCTTGATTATCAACCTCATCATCTGAAACAGCAGTTTTTAATACAGGATCCCAATTGACTAACCTTTCCCCGCGATAAATCAAACCATCTTCAAATAGTTTACAAAATACATAGCGTACGGCCTTTGAAAGCTGAGGATCCATAGTGTAAGCCTCTCGCTTCCAATCACAAGAGCACCCCAAGCGCTTAAGTTGATCCAAAATCAAACTGCCGTTTTCTTCTTTCCACTCAACACACTTATTGAAAAAATTTTCTCGCCCAAGCGACTCTCTTGTCTGACCTGTTCGCGCAAGTGCTTTTTCTACAACCATTTGTGTTGCAATACCAGCGTGGTCAGTTCCAGGAAGCCACATACAATTATAGCCTTGCATTCTTTTCCAACGCACTAGGATATCTTGCAAAGTATTATTCAAGCCATGACCAATATGAAGTTTAGATGTGACGTTCGGAGGGGGAATAATAACTGAAAAAGGCTCTTTTTTCTTATCAACTTCAGCGTGAAACCATTGACCTTCTTGCCAAAAACGCCATAGCTTTTGTTCAATTGTTTTAAAATCAAAGTGAGAATCTTTTTTAGACATCCTGATCCCTCAAGAATAAACAGTTAGATAAAGTAAAAAAAAAATGATGAATATACTTACCAAGATTGAATTATACCACAGATAGTTTCTAAAGCTTCAAAGAAAAGAGGCTCAGGGATATTTAAAGCCGGAGTTATAGATAAACATTGACCTTTGGGACCACTGGGAATTGCAATAATACCTTTTCTTTTCAAAGTATTCATAAGTACAACCCCTTGGTTACTCTCATGCATTTCTATAACTATCATCAAACCCTTTCCTCTAATATCTTTAACAAAAGACGTTGCTAACAAACTATTTTTCAAAAAAAATAGACCCTTGAGGCCAAGGCTCGCCGACCTTTCAGCCAAGCCTTGAGCAACTAAAAACTCTAAATTTTTATTTGCAACAGAGCAACTTAAAGCATGGCCAAAAAAAGTTCCTGTGTGAATAGCTTCTCCCGTGTTCATTGGCCACGAAGACATAACTTCTTTTGTTCCAAAGCAAGCAGAAACAGGCATACCTCCTCCTAAGGCTTTGCCTAAACATGTAATATCACATGGGACATCAAAGCTTGAGGTCATTGTTCCGATTCTGCCCAGCCCAGTGAAGACCTCATCAAAAATGAGTAATAAGTTCTTCTTATCACAAAAATGCCTTAGGCTCATCAACCATTCCGGCGGGGGCAAAATAATTCCTCCTCGCCCTTGAATAGGCTCTACCAAAACAGCAGCTATACGACCGTACTTAAGACTATTGTCACTATAAGATTTTTCAAGAAGTTCAATGCTGCATCCGTACGGTAGATGAAACCCACGACCATGAGGCAATAAAGACTCGAATGGCTTTCTAAAATGATCTCCATCAGTGACAGGAAGTACACCAATATCAAGACCATGATAACCATTTTGAAAACACAAGAAATTATTTCCACCTGTAGCCAAACAAGCTGTTTTTAAAGCTAGTTCAACAGCTTGGCTCCCTGTTACAGCTAAAGCCCCTTTTTCCAAATGAGGAGGCAACAAGGATTTTATGGTTTCTAGTAATTTAACTTTTGATGCTGAAGGGTAAACATCTCCCATCCCTTGAACAAGACCATCTTCTTTTAAGTTTTGTGTCCAAGCCGTTATATCAATATGTCCATGAGTCAAAGCACCAAAGCCTGCGCACAAATCAATAAAAGATCGGCCTTCCACGTCCCTAAGAATAGAACCTTGCCCTTCCTGAAGAACGAGAAAGTCTTCACTTAAGCTCATCGTTGAGTCTTGACATTCCACTGCTCTGAGGCGCTGATACCAAGCACTGTTTTTATTATCCATTTACTGTTTTTGCCTTAGACTTAGCCGTTTTTAAGTGTACAAAACATGTGTGTTTTGCTATGCCAGAAAAGAACATATACTTCTTTGTAAAGTTTTTGGGGGCCTAAAGTCAACGTTCTTTACTAAGATAAAATATTATATTGGCATTTATTTGCCCCCGTGATAGTGCCATTTATAGAGAAAAAATCTACATTTAGAATTAACATCAAATTAAAGAGAATAAAACCTATGAGACAAAAAAACACACCTGTTACAAGCTTTTATATATGGAAGCACTCCTTTGAAAAAATGAAAGAAAGCTTCGCTTCTTGTTTTCTTGTGGTTTTGCTTACTTTTATTCTTCCTTGTTTTCTTGTTTTTTTAGTTTTTTCAATACAAAGCGCACCAATAGTTCAAGAGATACAAGACACTGTAAACTCATTTTTAAATCAAAATCTATCAACAAATTATCAAGATCTTATAGGATCAAGCTCTTTATTTTTACTTTCTTCGTTAATTGCTTTTTTTGCTCTTGCTTTTATAACCATAGCTTGTTTTTTTTCTATCGTTCAAATCTCTTTAGGTCTAAAAAAACCTCGTGAATTAAATGAATTTTATCAACTCTACTTAAACTCGCTACGTCTTAGTTTTTCAAAAGGTATTATCTTTTTTCTTGCAATAACAGTGCTGAGTCTTGAAGTCGTATTTTGGGGACCTTTAAGAATTTTTTCTCTTAGTGCACTTATGGCTTTTGTTATTACAACCTTAGAAAAACGAGGTGCTTTTTCGTCTTTGTGGAAAGCATTATTTTTTAAATATGTTTCAAAAAAACAAGCTCAGACTTTTTCTACAATTATCATCATCATATCAACAAGCGCTCTAATATACTTATATGAAGGAATCGTAAATATTTTAGGGCAAAACATCTTGATGTTAGATGAATGGCTTAAAGTCTCTAGAAATATTTGGATCAAACAAGTTCCCTTTTTTCCATTTAGTTATATTTATTTGTTTAACTACCTTTTCCAGATATTTTCTTATTCACTTCTTTTGATTTTTCTTTCTCACTTTTGCTCATCATTGTTTTTAGCTGTTAGAAAAAGACTCAGTGAAAAGTTCTAAAAAGATAAAAGAAGCATAAGTTTATTACTTCTTAAAAGGGCATAAGTATGAGAGAAACAGTTTTGATTACTGGCATTTCAGGATGGATTGCACAATTTTGTGCACTTGAACTATTAAAAAATGGCTATAAAGTCAAAGGCTCTTTACGAGATCTTGAAAGAAGAGAAGAAGTAACAAAAGCTCTAAAAGATTATATAAAAGATAAGGATCAACTTATTTTTTGTCAGCTTGATCTTTTAAAAGATCAAGGCTGGGATGAAGCCTGTAAAGGATGTAAATACGTACTACATGTTGCTTCTCCATTTACAGTTGAAGAACCGAAAAATGAAGACGAACTTATTCTACCAGCAAAAGAAGGGACTTTAAGAGCACTTGAGTCTGCAAAAAAAGCTGGAGTGAAACGAATTATAATTACTTCATCTATTGCTGCAATGTATGCTCATATGAAAAATGGTGTTTTTTCAGAAAAATCATGGACAGATTTAAACTCCACATCAATCAGTACATATCAAAAAAGCAAAACAATAGCTGAGCAACTAGCTTGGGACTTTTATAGAAATCAAAAAGGGCCCGGTAAAATAGAAATGTCAGTTATTAATCCGGGTGCTGTTTTGGGGCCAGCCTTAAGCCCTGATCTAGATGGGGCCTCACTAAGCATGTGTGTAAAAATGTTAGAAGGCAAAATGCCTGGTATTCCTAATATAAATCTTACAATGGTTGATGTTCGCGATGTTGCAAAACATCACCTACAGGCTATGACAAATCCTTTTGCTGATGGGAAAAGGTTTATTTCAGCTCAAAGTAAAGCTGTACCTTTTTCTAAAGTAGCAAAAATTCTTAAAAATAGCGGACATAAAAAAGTTATTTTAAGAAAAGTACCAAGTTATCTTATCAATATTTTAAGCTTTTTCAGCAAAGAAGCAAGAGGCTTAAAATCAGTAATAGATAAACACGTTGATTGCGACAATTCCCAAACAGTTGAAATATTTAAGTGGAAGCCCATTAAACTTGAAAAAACAGTTATTGAGATGGGGGAAAGTGTTCAATCTTTCCTAAGGAAAAAAAATAATTCAAACTCTAAATAGGATAATAATTAACATTATTCATAGATAAATTCACTCTAATAAATTTCTTCTTCCTCTAAAGATAGGCCTATCTGCGGCTCTCCTAAGTTAACAGTAGCTATGTAACTTTTTTGTCCTTGAGACCAAAAGTATACTTTACCATTAAAGTCGGAACACACTATAAAGCTTCCATCTTGGTTGGCATCAAGGTGAATAATCCAGTCCTCAAGACTCTTGTCACCATAACGAAAACACTCTTCTCCAGTCTTTGTTAAATATGAGACGAACCCTAGTTCATCAGCAAAAAAATAAAATAAGGAGTTTCCGCTATAGCATTCTTCAAATGGTTTCAGTTTAAAATTTGGAAGAGACATACGAACTTCAGTTAACTCGAGACTTTTATGGCAAAAAGTAAAGGTCTTACCGTCCTCAGTCGCGAGAAAAAAAGTTTGTTTCTTCGGCTTCAAGTAAGATAGAACTTTGACATGAGAATTAAGTTTAAACATATAAAGAAACTTCGATGTTCGAGTTTCAAACAGATGGCAGGATAAATCTTTTAAACAAACCAGAATCTTTTTCCCACTTTGAGAAAGAGCAATTTTAGAAATTTCTGAACTCAAATCCTTTAGACGTAAGTAAGAATTAGGACAAAACCAAAGAAAAGACTGCACACACACCTCGCCACTTTTAAAAGCTACAGCAAGATAGTTGTCGTTTAAGCTAATACTTAAATCTACGATTTCTTGTGATACTGGTGTTCTACTAATTTTCTGTACACTAGAAGAATTTTCGACTTTATAAACTCTATAGGTATGATTATTTGCAATAGCAGCAAGGTTGGATCCCATTGAAATTGAAACAACCTTATCTGAGCTTTGTGACACAGAAGAACAAGAAGCATCGTTCGAAAAAGAAAAAAGATATAGAACCTTTGCCAAGCAAAAAAATACCTGCAAAAATTTCTCTCCTTAGCGAATTAAATCATAATATCAACGAGATATATCTATTACATAAATAACGTATTGACTCTAGTGCAAAAAGCATCAGAGATTCGACAATAAAATCTATAAACGCGAAAACCCAAACGTCAATGAAAATAAAAGCTTGTTAATCAGTAAAACAAATGCCGCCACAGAAACATTTGGCGATATATTTTTCTTTTTCGTATATCTACTTTACAAAAATCTCTAATATTAGCTCTTACATAACATTTTTTGTTTTATATCTTTTTATTTATGCTTCTTTCAAAAAAAATCATCCCGGTTTATTCTATAATTTTTGAAAAAATAAAATAGCTATATTAAACTATTAACAGTTTCAATTTAAAATTGCAGGAGAAAGATTGTATGAAAAAAATCATCCTTATCATTGCAACAATCATTATAAGCTCAAACGCCTTTTCTCTAAAACTCTATAATTCTTTTCACCTCGGTTTCTCAAATTACTCTAAGTTAGATTTTGACTTAGAAAGTATGAATAAAAGTACTCCATACAATATAAACCTTGAACCATTCGAACCTTTTGTTTATGGATTTCTTATCCGAGGAGAAGTTGTTAATAGTATTTGGGCTCAGCTACAATTTAAACATAGAGTCAAACAGAAACTAGCAGATATTGATCTTGCAGATGGAAACTTCAATAAATACACAACGAAACTAACAAACTATACGATTGCTCTTGATGCAATTTATAGCCTTAAACACCAAGGCGGGGATTTCATGTTCGGTGGAGGTTTAGGGCTCTCCATAAATAACATAGATAATATCAAAGGAGAAAACCAAACAGAAAATAAACAAATTTCTATTGGAGATTACACAAATACCCAAGAGCTTTATCATGTTCTCCTTGGCTATAAAATAAGATATAAAGAGCAAATCGACTTAGAGCTACTTTTTGATTATAACTGGCTAGGCTATGTTGAAACGGACAAAACTATAAGTGAAATAAGTCAGCCATCAACGCAAAAAACTTTAGACAGCAACCCTAAATCAAAAGACAAATTAAGAGCTCTTGATATTACTCTTGGATTCGTGATTCCGCTAACTCTTTAGAAAAATATGCCATTTTTAACTTTTTTCTTTTACCTTAATTAAGACCCCTTGCATGACAAAGAAAATCAGCGACAACAGAAATATTGGACTTGATCTCATCCGTATAAACGCCTTTTTAGCTATTATTATTTACCATGCTACTTGGATTTTCTGGGCTCACCTTCCTGCTCCGCCAAGACCTTTTCCAACGACATTCTGGACAATCGCTAGCTCATATGCAAGAGCCTTAAGCTTTAGCGGGTTTATTGTCGTCTTCTTATCGTCCTTGCTCTATGGTCAAAAACAAAAAAGCTTTAGCCAAAAAAAGTGGTTGGCACCTTTTGTTCTTACTGCTTGGATTATCTTCTGCATACTTTTAGGTGTTCGTGAGCATGTTGAGTTTCAAATATCGTGGGATATCTATCCACTTTTGCTTCTTGGGTTTTCTTCAGGCAGTCTTCTCATTAAATATTTTGACTCGAAGTTTGGAACCATTGTTAGTTTTATACTATTACTAGTTCCCTATTGGAAACTTGAATCATACATAAAAAATAACTTTATCCAACAGGTGCTTGTTGGTTCATGCCCTGAAGATTACGCTGACTGGCCGATTCTACCTTGGATTTTCTTGATTTGGTTTGGTATGTTCACTGGCAAAATGTTAAAAGAAAAATCTTATTGGCCCAGTTGGAATATGAACCAAAAAGAAGCTTTTTTTTGGCTTATCCCTATTTTTCTTATGACCTACTCATATAAGACTTACTATGAGGTGCCTCTCGGCAATTATTGGGCTTGCTATACATTTATACAAGATTTTACAAAGTTTACCAGCCACTTCTTGTTTTTTTTATTTTTAATCCGAAGCACATTAGATTCAAGGGTACAAATTTTTTTAAAAAAAATCCCCCTATGTCTCAAAATATCAAGACTCTACAGTAATAGATACTTTTTTTTAGCATACCTTTTACACTATATACTTCTGTTTAGCTTGCTGGGAATAATGAGAAGCCGAAATTTATACGACAACCCTTATTTTCAGGATTTTGGACTTATTTTTTGTATATTTTCAACAGAGTATTTAACCAGAATAAGCGTGAAAATTTTCTTTTCTATAAAGGCAAAAAAATCTTCCAGGTTCAATTAAGCATGATAATCAACCCAATTATTTGGCGTCTCATAAATTCGACATTTTACGAGAGTCAAAGATTCCGACAAGGAACTCTCAATCTGCTCAAAACACCATTTGGCAATATTTTCTGCGGTCGGGATAAAAGACACGATAAAATAATTTAAATACTCTCGACCCTTTTCGTCAGGCTTTGTATGCTCGATCATGGGGTCACCTTCAAACAGCATAAATCTGTGGTCTAGTTTTTTATAAATTTTGCTGGACAAAACTTCTTTTAGTTCAGAAAAATCAACAACCATTCCCTCACTAGAGTCTCCTTTTATATCGTTAATGTCACCTTTTAAAGTACACTCTAGCCTATAACGATGTCCATGAGGAAAGCGGCACTTTCCACAGTGGTTAGGGATCCTGTGACCCATATCCCACTCTAGTGATCTAGTAATTTCAAACATACTTTCAAAGCTCCGGAGGTTTTTTCGCACAGTAAATAAATTTATAGATAGTTAACATGAAAAGATTAACAATATTTTCCATATGTAAATAATGGGGTTAAACCTATACAGCTTCTTTCCTTTTATGTAAATAAAATTAATATTATGGATACAAACAAAGATCATTCCATAAACGGGCTTTTACTAGTAATTTAATATATTTTTCATAAAGTATATGTTTCAATTTAAGTAACTTAACTCTTAAAACGAGGGTGCAACTAGGTGAAGATTTTAACGGGCGAACAGATGATTGCAGCAGAAAAAGCTGCGTACGCTGAAGGTAGTCAAGCTAAAGACTTTATGGAAAACGCAGGAAAAAATATTGCTTCTTATGTCTTAAAGATGCTTCAAGATGATTCACCAGAAAAAACAAATAGAAGTTTTACCATTGCCTTACTCTGCGGTAAAGGTAACAATGGAGGTGACGCCTATGTTGCCGGACGATACTTGCTTAAAAGCGGATTGAGTGTTTTTTCTCTTGATGCTTTTTCAGAAAAAGAGTGTAGTCCTCTTAACCAAATAAATAAAAAAAAATTTATCGCATGTGGTGGTTCTGAGAAAAAAATTGAGAGTTTAAAAAAATTTAAAAATCTTATTTTACTTGATGGCCTTCTTGGGATTGGTTTTAGAGCTCCAATCGATGATCATATAAAAAAAATAATTCAATTTGTTAATAACTTAAAGATTCTAACAATTTCTATTGATATCCCATCAGGTCTTGATGCAAATGTAGGGCTCCAAGCCCCCCAAACAACAGTAATTAAAGCTCATACAACACTATACCTTGGACAACCGAAATTGGGCTTTTTTCTTGGAAATGCATGGGACTTCATCGGTAAATTAGAAAAAATCGACTTTGGAATCGAAAAAAAATTCATAGACTCTATTCCATCGTCTTTTTCCTTAGTTGAGAATAAAAAATTTTTTAAATATTTACCTAAAATTAGTAGAGTTCAACACAAATATTCGAGAGGCCTTGTGACTGTGTATGCTGGCCAGAAAGGTATGTTTGGTGCTGCAAAGCTGACAACAGAAGCTTGCCTTCGCACAGGAGCTGGTATTGTAAAACTTTTTTGTTCAAAAGAAATCTACTCTAACCCTAGTGCTTGTATACCCGAAATAGTTAAACTTAAAGTTGAAAGTAAAGAAGATGTGCCGGATAATGTCTTAAAACAATCGAAGTCATTACTTCTAGGGCCTGGACTTGGACAAGAGAAGAAAACAGAAGAAATCCTTAGGACAATTTTGAATCAAACACAAAAGCCTCTTGTCCTTGATGCTGACGGTATCAACCTCTATGCAAAATCAAACTATAAACTTCATGAAAATGTACTTATGACTCCCCACTTAGGAGAAATGAAAAGACTTTTAGGGGAAGAGCTTAAAAAATCCCCTCATTGGATTAAACAAGTGCTAAATTATGTCAAATCGAAAAATATTTCGTTGATCCTAAAAGGCGCCCCAAGTTTTGTATTTTTTAAATCTGGTGAAATTAAAGTTTGCCCTTGGGGAGATCCGGGAATGGCTACAGCTGGAAGTGGTGATGTTCTCTCGGGAATACTTGCCGCACTTCTTGCACAAGGCTTAAGTGTTGAAAACACCGCAATTCTTGGAGTTTATATTCACAGTCGAGCGGGAGAAATTGCTGCGAAAAAACTCTCCAGCCACTGTGTTATTGCCTCTGATATCACAAATAATATTTCTCATGTTTTCCAAGAAATTCTTAGGCAGCAATGAGAAAAAGAATAAAAAATATTGTTTCTCAATCTTCCATTTATATTTTTGCTGCAAAAAAAAGTATATCTATACCATCACTTATTTTCTTTTTAATTGAAAGGTTTCTACTATGAACACTCTTGAACTCAAAAAAGACATCATTAGCGAAGTATTGAAATTTAAATATATTATTTGGGACTGGAACGGCACTCTTTTGGATGATCGAGAACTGTCTTATAAAACCCTAATTGATCAACAAAAAAAACATAAGATAACGCCTATCACATACGACAATTACCTAGACACCTTTTGCTTTCCAATTAAAGATTTTTATATCAAGCTTGGCTTTGATTTCAGCATCACACCGTTTGTCGGACTTGCAAAAGAATTTTTTAATATGTATGAAAAAAATTTCTTTGAAACAAAACTTTTTCCAGGTGTTGATAAATTTCTAAACCTTTTATCTATTGAAGGAAAAAAACAATTTGTTGTTTCTGCAGCAGAGGAATCTTATCTGAAGAAATCTTTAGATCATTTCAAAATATCTCATTATTTTAATGAAGTTTGCGGCTTAAAAAACAAGCTTGGTGAAAGCAAAAAAGAACTGGCACAAAACCTATTACACAAATGGGGTTTGCCCCTTTCTCAAACTATTTTTATTGGGGATACACTTCACGATTTAGAAGTTGCTAAGTCCTTGGACATTGAAGCAATGCTTCTTGCAGATGGCCACCAAAGCTATAAAAGATTGAAAGATCAGCACAAGCTGTCTTTTTCTTCTAGATTTGAAAGCTGCTAAAATGTTTTCTTAATTTATCTGAAAAACTAGGTGTGTTTTGTGACCTTTGTATGGTGCTCGAGGCCAGACTTGAACTGGCACGGGGTTACCCCCGCAAGATTTTAAGTCTTGTGTGTCTACCGATTCCACCACTCGAGCAGCCAGCACATTTCTAACATAATTATTATAAAAGTCAATTTAATCCTGTCTTACAACAATGTGGCGACAAAGATTCGTCAAGACAGAGCATATTTTTACTCAAAAAAATTTCTTGTAGGATTTAAACTGAAGAAGAAACTTAAGCGTTATAATTTTAGAATCATAGAAAAAAAATAGAAGGCTGATGTGAAGTGTTACTTACCTAGTTTGAAACACCGTTCGAGTTAGATATCACAGGGATAAAATAAAAATATTCAAAGATAAATATTTCCTTTTTTTAAAAAACTAAAAGTCCATTGAGTTGATTGATCTTACGGCTTTATTTATAATAGCTATAGATAACACCCCAGCCATAAATAAAACTTGAAAGACCAAGCCCCAATGCAATTTTATTTAGAAAAGGAAAAGGCATGAATACAATACAAGATTTTTTTGTTTCATTAGGTGTTGGATACTCCAGCTCTATTTTTTTAGCTTTTATTTCATTAGTTTTAATTACGATAATCGTTGCTATAAGTTCTCATATTTTAACAAAAAGATACCTTGTTCGTCTTCTTAAAAATTTTTTTGAGAAAGCTCACTTACACTGGTTTCAAAGTATTCTTAAGCATAAAGTTATTGAGAAATTTTCTTTTTCGCCAATCGCTCTTGTTCTCTATCTAAAATCTTCTTTATTCACTATGAAAGAGCTTCCATTTACGGAGAATTTTGGGCTTTACGTTCGTATGTTAGCATTAATTTTTGCTATTCTAACTTTAAGTAAAGGGATCTTTGCTTTTCTCAATGCCATTGAAGATATTTACTCTCGTTATGAAGTGTCAAAGAAAAGACCCATTAAAAGTTACTTGCAGGTACTAAAAATATTTGTTTTTTCTTTAGCTCTTATTCTTGTTTTATCAACATTTGTTGGGCAATCCCCTATGGCTTTTATTACAGGATTAACAGCAGCTTCTGCTGTTTTTGCATTTATTTTTAAAGACTTTCTCACGGGTTTTGTTTCAACAATACAGCTAACATTTTATGATTTGGTTAGGATTGGCGATTGGATTCAACTCTTAGATCACAACGCCGATGGTCATGTGACAGAAATAGCTTTAACAACAGTTAAGGTTAGAAATTTTGACCGCACAATTACAACACTACCAAGCACAGCTTTAATTAATGGCGGAGTCAAAAATTGGAGAGGAATTATAGAAGCTGGTGGAAGAAGAATTAAACGATCAATACACATCGATATGAATAGTATAAAATTTCTAGAAAAAGATGAAATCAAAAGTCTCAAAGATATTGGCTTGTTCTCTGAAAATATTAACAAAAAGTCTTTTCATTCACAGAACGCAGACCCAAGCCCGACCAACCTTAAACTTTTTCGTCACTATGTCACAAACTATCTAACTCAACAAAAAAATTTTCATCATGATAAGTTTCTTTTTCTAGTAAGATACTTAGAGGCCGGTAGTACTGGTCTCCCTCTTGAAATTTATATTTTTACCAAAACCGTTATTTGGAAAGAATATGAAGAAATACAATCTGATACATTCGACCACCTTTACGCCACTTTACCAAGATTTCAACTAAGAGCATTTCAAAATATAACGGGAAATGGTATAGTGGAAAAATCTGTTTTCAAAACCTAAGCTTTAGGACTCTAAAATTTTTTTCCAAAGGCTTAATCAAAGATAAAAAAGAACAAGGATGTTTTTTATGACATACGATGACAAAAAAATTATTTACTCCATGGTGGGAGTTGGGAAAAAACATGGGCAACGTTCTGTATTAAAAGATATATATTTATCTTACTACCACGGTGCAAAAATTGGAGTCCTTGGCCTTAATGGCTCAGGGAAAAGCAGCCTTTTGAAGATTATGGCAGGTGAAGATACTGACTACATAGGAGAAACTCATCTAAGCGAAGGATTTTCTGTTGGTATACTCCATCAAGAACCCAGATTAAATGAATCCTTAACAGTTAAAGAAGCCGTATCTGAAGCTGTGAAAGATATTTTGGATCTACAAAAGAAGTTTGATAACATTAACCTTAAGTTTGGCGAAGACTTAAGCCCAGAAGAGATGGATAAACTCATACAAGAACAAGCAAAAGTTCAAACCGAGCTCGATGCTCATGATGCTTGGACACTTGATGATCGTCTAAACTATGCAATGCAAGCTCTTAGTTGCCCCCCCCATGACCAAGTTATTTCACAACTTTCTGGGGGAGAAAAAAGACGCGTGGCCCTTTGCCGTCTTCTTATAAAAGAACCTGACATTCTTCTCCTTGATGAACCAACGAACCATTTAGATGCTCAATCAGTTTACTGGTTAGAAAAACACCTTCAACAATACAAAGGAACTATCATTGCTGTAACTCATGATCGCTACTTTCTTGATAATGTTGCTGGCTGGATTTTAGAACTAGACCGCGGAGAAGGTCACCCTTTCAAAGGTAATTACTCTGGGTGGCTGAGCCACAAACAAGAGCGGCTTGCTCTAGAGAAAAAGTCTGAAGACAAAAGAATAGCAAGCTTAAAACGTGAGCTGGAATGGGTTCAAATGTCTCCTAAAGCAAGACAAAGCAAGAGTAAAGCTCGCCTTCAAGCCTATGACAAGCTGCTGAATAGTGAGCAAGCAACCCTGGCGAAAGACCTAAAGTTATATATTCCGCCAGGACCAAGACTGGGAGATATTGTGATTGAAGCTTCTGGTTTAAAAAAGTCATATGAAAAGAAAACGCTTTTTAACAACTTAAACTTTAAAATACCTCCTTGTGCTGTTGTTGGAATCGTTGGCCCTAACGGCTCTGGAAAAACAAGCCTTTGCAAAATGATCACAGGCAAACTAACTCCAGATGCAGGAGAAATAAAGCTTGGTTCAACCGTTAAAGTTGGCTTTATGGAGCAAGATAGAATGGTTCTTAACCAAGATGAAACAATTTATGAAGCTATTTCTGGAGGGAATGACACCTTGCTTCTTGGCAAACAAGAAGTCAATTCTCGAGCTTACGTTGCAAGGTTTAACTTCAACGGTCAAGACCAACAGAAACGCTTAAAAGATCTTTCGGGTGGTGAAAGAAACCGAGTGCAGCTCGCCCTTTTATTAAAAGAAGAAGCCAATGTCCTTCTTTTTGACGAGCCTTCTAATGACCTAGACGTTAATACCCTAAGAGCTTTGGAAGAAGGTATTTTAAACTTTGCCGGTTGCGCAATTATTGTCAGTCACGATAGGTGGTTCCTTGATAGAGTTGCAACTCATATTTTGTGCTTTAAAGACCAAGACGAGGTAGAATGGTTTGAAGGTAATTACAGCGATTACCAAGAGTGGTGCGAAAAGAATAAACCTAAAGAATCAAAAGAAGGAAAAGGCTTCCGCTACCAAGGTCTTTCACGATAAGACTATAAATGCTTACAAAAGATATAATAGACAGATCTCTGCTCTAATTTTATACAGTTGGAGACTCTATTTTCTAAGCCTTTCTCCCTTGAATCTAGAGCAGAAGCAAGCTATAAAAACCGTAACCAAAACACAACAGGCTGTAATTACTGTCAAAAAAGGGGTTTTGTTGTGTTAAGCAAAAGAAAATGCTAAATTGATCGTTTTAGAAAGATAGCCTTAAAATCTCAGAAAAAGGAATTCCAAATAAGAAACTTTTTCAAATAGGATAAAAATATCTATGTCTATTATATTTAAGCAAAAAAATTTTGCTCCTTTTTTCTGGACACAATTTTGGGGAGCCTTCAATGATAATCTATTCAAGAATGCTCTTGTTATATTTTTAACCTATAGAGCCTTAACCGAGGCCGAATCAGGTGTTGTATCCAGTTTGTCCGGTGGATTATTTATATTGCCTTTCATCTTATTTTCTACCCTTGCTGGCCAAATGGCAGACAGGTATGAAAAATCGAGCTTCATCCGATTTACCAAAATAGCAGAGATATTTATTATGAGTATAGCTGCTCTTGGTTTTTGGTTTGAAAGTCAAACCTTTCTCTTACTTGTTCTTTTTTTAATGGGCACACAATCTACTTTTTTTGGCCCAGTAAAGTATAGCCTTCTTCCACAAATTTACCCGAACGATGAAGACCTTATGTCAGCAAATAGCTTGATTGAAATGGGAACTTTTCTTGCTATTTTGACAGGAACTCTTGCTGGCGGTTTTTTGGCTAATTACCATGCCGCATACGTGTGTATCGGTGTTTTCTTCTTTGCCTTACTTGGGTGGAGGTCCAGCTGTGGTATCCCTAAGGTGCCTCTTGTAAACTCTGGGAAAAAGATTGAACTTAATCCCATAAAACAAGTAAAAACCATGCTTAACGTCTCATTACAAAACCACTCCATTATAGGGTCAATTTTTGCCATATCATGGTTTTGGTTTTTAGGTGGGGTTATTTTGTCTCAAATACCAGTTTGCGTAAAATATATGATTAACGCAGATAAGCTTTTTGTAACAGTTGTATTAACAACTTTTACTCTTAGCCTTGCTCTTGGTTCTTTTATCTGTAACAAACTTTCAAATAAAAAAATTGAATTAGCTTTAGTTTTTATTGGCTCTATAGGTTTAAGCCTATTTACTTTTGACCTTAGCGTAATTTCTTACCCAATTTTTTCTGAAACGATTAGTACACCTTATAAGATTGTTGAATTAGGTAAAGTAACTTTATTTACAAGACTTCTACTGGACTTCTTTCTTGTTGGGTTTTTTGGAAGTTTATACATTGTTCCACTTTATGCTTTGCTACAAAAAAGAAGCAAACGGGAAACATGTTCTGAGGTTATTGCTGCAAACAATATTCTAAACTCCATATTTATTCTTCTTTCTGCTGCATTTATTGTTATTAGCTATGACTTCGGGCTAAACATAAAAAATATCTTTTTTATCCTTGGAATTCTTAATTTTTTCTCACTGATTGTACTTATTATAATAATGCCTGAAGTTTTGTATCGATTTCTTGTGTGGTTAAAAAAACACACCCACTCTGAATTTATATTTCAAAGTAAAAGAAAAATTTGTCCTAAAAATCCCACACTTGTTGTTGGTGAGTGTGTTACAAAAGATCCCATGGTTTTATCGTATTTTCTTCATATGCCCATTCGACTCTTAATAACTCCAGGTTCGACAAACTTGTCATTAGTACAAAAGTTTTTAAACCATATTGTCCGTTCAAGAAAAAATGATGCCCAAGACCTTCTACAACTCCTAGAAAAAACCTTCAGAAAAGGGGAACTTCTTTATGTCAGTAAAGATGACTTTACTAGGTTGATTAAAAACAATAAGTCCGTTCAAGAAGAGTTAAAAAAATCTTCGATCTCTGTCCAAAGATTCCGTCAAAAATCCAACCAGAAAACATCGACAACAAGGCTCAAAATAAAAAGACAAAAATCTTTGGTGAAATGCTCCATGTTTCCTATCAATTGGCAAACATCTTATTGAGGCATAACCCTATAATTTATATAACAAATCCTATATCAATCCGCTCACCCAGCTGTTCTCTCTAGACATAAGAGATTTTATTTGTCATAGTCGAAAAATTTCAATACGTGATGTATATTTTACTTTTGTTAACTCTCCAGAGCGTTAAGGACTAAGTTTACATGAAACCTCTCTCACAGCATTGGGCGGATCAAGCTGCCAACAGAATTATCAACCAACAAGGTGACAAAGAGCTTTATACCCTCGCAAGTGGCATAACACCAAGCGGTCTTGTTCACGTAGGAAACTTTAGAGAAGTCATAACCGTAGATCTTGTGAGCCGCGCACTGGAGGCGCGAGGTAAACAGGTGCGTTTTGTGTACAGCTGGGATGATTTTGATACATTTAGAAAAGTTCCCAAAAATATTCCTAACAAAGAAGAGTTCAAGCCTCACCTACACAAGCCTATATCAAGAATACCTGACCCATGGCAAAAAGCAGACTCTTACTCAGCAGGTATTACCCAAACTTTTGTGGAAGAATTGAAGCAACTTGGAATTGAACCAGAGTATATTTATCAAGAAAAACAATACGCTAATACTATTTATGCTAAAGAAATACGTCACGCTTTAGAGAACGTCGACACCATTAAATCTATCTTAAATAAAAGTCGGACCACGCCTTTAGCTGATAACTGGCTTCCCACAGTTATTTATTGTTCAAAGTGCCAATCTGATGAAATGTCTTATCAAAAATATTTGGGAGACTGGGACTACGGTTATAAATGTGCTTCGTGTGGTCATGAAGAAACCATTCAAATTAACGAGACAAAGAACCTTAAACTCGTATGGCGAGTTGATTGGCCTATGCGTTGGTCTTTTGAAAACGTTGATTTTGAGCCAGGAGGAAAAGATCATTCCTCACGAGGAGGTTCGTATGATACCGGGTGTGAAATTATTGAAAAGTTGTGGGGCAAAAAAGCACCTATCTACCTCCAATACGACTTTGTAAAGATAAAAGGTGGAAGCGGAAAGATGTCTTCATCCAGCGGGGAACTCCTTACCCTAGGAGAAATTGGCCGCATATACGAACCACAGATGATACGGTGGATCTTTGCAAACCAAAGGCCAAATCACGATTTTGCTATTTCCTTAGATGAAGATGTCATCAAAGTTTATGATGAGTTTGACAGAGCGGAAGAGAAAAGCTGGTCAATAGATTCAGTGACTGCAAGTTCAAAAGACTTGTTGAGACTCAGAGTCCAGCAACTTTCTGCAGTCGATAAGGTGAAACCTTATAAGCAAATTAAAAGACCTGCATTTCGACTTTTATGCAACCGCTTGCAAATCTGTGGGGGAAATATAGAACGTACTTTTGAAAAATTTTATCAAAAAGACTACTCTAACGAGAATTTACACTCAGCTTTTCTGGCAAGAGCCACAAGAGCAATGAATTGGCTTAAGCTATATGCACCTGAAGAGTTTAAATATCATTTACACGACAAACCAGTTCACATTGAGCTCTCCTCTGAAGAGCACAAAGCACTGACGAGCTTTCGAGAACTTATCAAAGACTTAGAAATTGAAAACCTCGATCCTAAAGAAATCAACGATCTTATTTGGTCTAAGTGTTTGAATCAAACATCATGTGAACCTAAAGCCTTCTACAAAATTATCTACCAAAAACTTATTGGTAGAGACCAAGGCCCAAGGTTACCTAGCTTCATAAAAGAAATTGGACAAGAGAAAATACTGTCTCTACTTGAATAAAACTAAAAAAATATAGGAAAATTATTCCTGCTTAGATTTTGATTCTTTCCTTTTACATTTGCGATTAAAATATCTTTTTTTATATATTTTAATTTTTCTTCCTTTCTTTTTAATCATTTTTATAAATTTAAAAAACTCTATTCTTTTAACCCAACACTTAAAACTTCTGTATACCGATAAAGCTCGCCAAAATCATCAAGACATATAAATATTATCTGATAATAAAGATAATCTCCGTTAGACGTAAAATAAAAAGAGGGGAAGAAAAAATGAAAATTTTAGCTTTTTTAGTCTTTAGTATCTTTAGCTTTTTAATAAACGCACTAGAAACAAAAAAAAATGATCAGTATGATACAGTAAAAAAGGAGCAGAAAACAAACTTATCTGAAAAAATCCATGTCGTTGGTGTCATATCAGCAGGAACTTCTGATAAAAGTTTAGCAATATTAAGAGACCTTGAAAAAAACAAAACTCAAATGGGTAAAATTGGTGATGAAGTTCTTACTGGGTCTGGTTTCCACATAAAGCAAATAGAGAGAAGAAAAGTTTTAGTTTCAAATGGAGAGGAAGAATATTACCTTCGGTACGGTGGGACAGCTATTTCAACGAGTTACCAAGACCGTCCCGTTGAAGAAACTGAAGGTGAAGACTACTTTACGGAAGACATGCTTGGCTACGAGTATCTTGACACTCAAGATGAAGAAGATTTTTACATAAAAACTGAAGCAGAAATTTCAAATAATCAACTTCCAAACCAAAAGTTACTAGAGGAGTTACGCGAAATTATTGATGATTTTAACGACTTAAAGCTTGAGTTTGACAGGGAAGAGCAAGAAACCTTCATGCGCGAGATTCAAAATAAAGTAGCACAAAAATCCTTAAATGGTTTGGACCAAGAAATTGAAATTGAAGAAAATATTGATCAAGATTAAATTAAATAAAAGAAGTTTCAACTAAATTCTAAAAAACAATCTGCCTAAAACTCTTAAAGTTATATTTTTACTTTTGTAAGTACCAACTTTTTCATATGCTCTTGCCAGTAATTATGTGAGTTAGTATTTTGATGTATAATTTCAACACCAAAGACAACTTGACCACTTTCCTCTTGAGAGTAATGCTTTATAACTCCTTTGAGTTCAAAGTCAGATGATTCAGCTGTTGCTGGAAAAAGAACTTTTATTTCCTCTCTTGGCTCAATCACAATGAACCTCTCCAGCGACTCAAGTCTTAAACCTACAAGAGAAACATCGAGACACATCATCTCATTTTTCTCATTACCTTGTGTTACAACCAAAACTTTAAGCTTACAAGGATATCTTGGGTACTTACGTTCACCTATCTCCATTTAAACCTCAATCAATTATAAAATAGAGCCTAATTTTTAAATTTTTAAAGGTTACTCTTCTAATAATATTAGCTCAAATAAACTTACGCTGTCCATAGCTTGATGGCATAAGTGACTTTTTAAAAACGTATCAAACTCTCCGGCAATTCTCCTCTAAATCTATTTAATCAATCATTTCGCACTATTATGAACCATAGACAAATTCATATTGCTTCACAGCCAGGCGCAATGTAAACTTATAAAACTTTGGATATTTGGAAGCTTTCTCAGACATATAAATCTAGCTCCAAAAAAATATTATTTTTTATATTTGGAGTGAGTGAATAGCTTTATAAATTTTCAAGTCCATTATGAAAATCTTAAATTTTTATTTATCACCACAAGAAGTTTTGTACGATGTATAAAGAGTTCTCTAACATAAATAAACTACATAATTGCCAATTAGTGTGTCTTATCGGTGAGTCTTTTCTGACTAAAATTAGTCATTTTTCAGCAAGTTCACTTTGCTTTGAAAAAAAAGATTTAAAACAAGATTTAGATAAAAAGGTCACAATAAAAGTTGCAAAAGAAAACAATCAAAACATAAATGTAAAACTATCTGGATACTTTACAACAGATAAAGAAAATTACCTTTCTTTTATAATAGAAGAAAAGGATCAAGTTTTTTTCTTTGATTATGTAACAGAAAGGAGAAAAGAAGAACACCTCGACCTTTGCTTGTACCAAGATGTGGAAGCAAAAGATCAGTTCACAGGCTTTTCTAGCTTTAGTTTAATACCAGAAAGTTTACCAGAACTTGATTTTGATGATATCAAGTATGATCAAATCTTTCTTGGCAAAAAATTTTCGGCTCCAATCCTCATCACAGGAATGGTTGGTGGTGTCAAACAAGCAGTTTTTATCAACGAAAATTTGGCTTTAGCTGCTAGCAAACTTAATATTCCTATGGGTATAGGATCACAAAAATTAGCTGTGGAAAATCCTAAGTTTAATACTAAATTTGAACTAAAAAATAAATTTCCAAATCTTTTTCTTATTGGTAACCTTGGCTTCACAGATTTAATTCTTCAAAAAGATCCTGTTTCTTATTGCCGTAAGGCCGTTGAAATGATTCAAGCCGATGCTTTAGCAATTCATATTAATGTTCTTCAAGAATGTCTTCAACCTGAAGGAAACACGAGATTTAAAGGAGCCTACCAGGTTATTGAACGCATATGTGAAAATTTAGCTGTCCCAATTTTAATAAAAGAAGTTGGCTCAGGACTTTCTCCCCAAACGGCAAAACGACTTAAGGCTTGTGGAGTTAGCGCATTAGATGTCGGGGGAAAAGGGGGAACTTCTTGGAATTACATCGAACACCTTCGATCAAACAAAAATTCGATAGAAAAACCCCGAGAAACTTTTCGCGATTGGGGTATCCCAACAGCTTTTGCCCTTGGAACTTTATCAAATGAAAAACTTGGAATCCCTCTAGTAGCAACAGGAGGTATACGTAATGGATTAATGATAGCTAAAGCATGCGCTATTGGTGCCCAAATGGTCGGAATTGGTTTACCACTCTTGCAAGCAGCAGCTCAATCAGAGCATGCTGTAGTTGATAAAATCAAAAACTATATTCATGAACTAAAAGTTAGCCTTATCGGAACTGGTTCTAAATCTTTGGCTTCATTAAACAATAAAATTTGTGTAGGTAGACCTTTTGAGTCACAATTTAAAAGTCAGATTTTTAAAAATTTAAATTAAAAAATATCTTAAATTATTTAATAGTTTGAGTTATAAATAATAAATTAAGTGTGATAAAGTTATGAGAAAAATTCAAGTCTGTGTTCCAAGTAAAGTTATGATTGTTGGAGAATATGCTGTTTTAGAGGGAGAACCTTGCTTGTCTACGTGTATTCCTCCAGCTTTATTTGTCCACTTGGAAGACTCAAACAACGAAAAATACCAAATTGAGTCAAAAGACTGGTATGAGAATAAATCCTTTGATTACTTTGAACTTCAAAAAGTAGCACAAAAATATTATTTTTATAAAATTTTTTATAATGCCATCAAAGAGTATCAGATTGGCCCAGTTAAAATGACAATAGATAGCAAAATACCAAGCTACGCAGGGTTTGGTAGTTCGTCTGCTTTAAGGCTAGGGATAAATTTGGCATGCTCACTGTTTAACAAACTTAGCTATGCAGAAAAACCAACAACAAAGGAAACCTGGACAGCAGCTAAGTCTGCTTTTCTAGACCAAAAGTTCCTCCAATCCAATGCTTCGGGCTATGATATTATAACACAACTTCATGGAGGAGTTATCGTTACATCACCGTTACAAGAAGCCTGGCCCGGAAAAATCAACAAACTTTCTGTAAATGAAAATCGAGTACGAAATTTTCTTCACATCTACTTAGGGGGAAAAGGAAGTCAAACAAAGAAAGTTCTTAATGATACACACCAATGGTTAAAAGATTGTGG
>PASJ01000076.1 GCA_002711925.1 Pseudobdellovibrionaceae bacterium
AAGGGCCTGCAAAGATTTTAAACATAAATGTTGGCATACTATTGATGAATATTTGCTTCATGAGCTTCCACCCAGCTTTGCCACAAATGAGCTGTTATATTTTTATCGCAATGGAAAGTGGCTTCGCTCGTTCAAACTTTATTTGATCCCCGTAGTGAAGATGAACGATACCATGCTGACCATCGAGAGCTAGGATAGCATTTTCATTGTGATTTTCAATGGTAAATGATTGTTTCTCTGGTTCAAAAAAACCTTTTGTGAGCTGGTTTGCTTTTTTGCTATGAGGTGGGGTATAAGGCTCTCTAACAAAATACTGAAAAGATTGGGCAGATGTTTCTTGAAAAGCACCACCCGCAGCAGCTATAGCTGCCGTGCTTCCGCATGGTGCAGCTATCCAAATGCCACTTGATTTGTGATCTTCTTTTTTGCCGTTTATCTCAAGTTTGTAGCGAGTGGTTGCTGCTGGGTATTGGTTGGAAAATAAGAAATCATTTAATATAGGAGGTGTGCTTATCATTCCTTGACTTTGAGTAAATCTTATTTGAGCAAAGAGCCTTTCAACTTGAGAAAAACTAAGCTTGTCTTGAGACAATTGATTAAGTAAGTCTTCCATATCTTGTGGTCCAAAAGCACAAAGACGTCCAATACTATGGTGGCTTGATCTGATCCCTATCAAAGGTATTGTCGTGTCACTAATATAGTGACTTGTTGCTAGAACTGTTCCGTCACCCCCAACGGTTAAGATACACTTTGGTTTTTCACTTTGAGACCAGAAAAGTCCGCGTCCTATTTCATAAAAAGGCAGTTTGTACTGATTCAGTTTATTTCTAAGGAGGTTTAAAGTCTTGTGGTGATCTTTGTGGGCAGCAATTGTTCTATCAAGATAGTCTTGTTCTATAAGGCCATCTTTAACTCGTTGATTGATTGTTGAGCCATACAGCTCATAGTTTGTTGTTTTCGAGACAATTAAGATTTTCATTAGAACTCACACAATAATTAAGAAGTAAACTTTTACAGCCCCATGGCTCAAACAAAGTATAAGCGATATTACGGCCGCGAAGTAGAAAATTATAGGTTTTCTGGTGGGTTATCTAAAGCAAGATATTCAGGGTTCAGATAAATTTTATTATTTTTTTCATAATAAGTTCTAGTTTGCTCTTCCATTTGCTTAAAGAATTTTGAGCCTTCTGAGTATCGAATACTTGAAATAAGTTGTTTTTTCTTTTGATCGTCTAATTTGTCCAACTTTGCTTGCTTTTTGTCGACAAGTTGAACGATAAAAAATTTACTGCCAATTTTTAGAGGTTTTGTGTAAATTTCATCTTTTTTCTTAAGCGATAGAATATTGTTAATAACATCTTCTTTAGAGCCGATACCTTCAATGTATCGAGTATTTAGGGAGAATTCCTTACTAGTCTTCCAATTGAGCTTATTTTCACTAAGAAGACTATCAATGTTTTTACCCTGTGACAGTTTATCCAGAACAAGCTGTGCTATTTTTTGTGTTTCTTGTGGAGCTTTTTCTTTTTCTACAAGCTTTTCTACAATTTCAGACTTTGCAGTTTCAATATTAATATTCTTTGCAGGTTCTTTAGATAAGGTTTTGATGATGTGGTAACCAAATGGAGTTTCAACAATTTGGCTTACCTCATTAACATCAAGTTTAAATGCTACATCGCTAAATTCTTTAACCATATCTTCACGAAGGAAAAAACCTAGATCCCCCCCATTTGTTTTTCCTGAAGGATCATCACTTTCCTTTTTTGCTACTGCTGCAAAATTTTCTTTTGCGGCGAGCACTTTTTGGAGAAGAGCTTGAGCTTTGGTGTAAGCTTGTTGCTTTGTTCTTTTTTGTGCACTTGCTGTGGCATTTTTTGACTCGTTGTGTCCAACGAGGATGTGGCGGGCATGAACTTTCTCATCTGTTACATATTTTGCTTTATTAGCATTGTACCAAGACTTAATTTTTGCTTCTGCTGTTTCTCTTTTTAAGTATTGTTCTTTTTCTTTCTGACTTACTGTCACTTTAGCATCACTGCTATTGAGTGCTAGATAGCGAACGCTCATTTTACTTTCGCTTAGAAGATAGTCCCACTCAACAGTTTTAGTCGATACAAAGACAGTATTGGTCACAAAGTCGTTTAGAGTTTGAAGAGTTAAGCTTTGTTTCAATTCATTGAAAAAACTTGCTTCAGAATAATCATTGCTCTTCAAGAAATTATTAAATGCTTCAATAGAAAACTTGCCATCATCATCTTGAAAAGCATTTAAGTCTGTTAAGTATTGGGCAACATTTTCTTCTGTCTTTAAAATACCGAGGTCCTGGCCTTTTATGTAAAGTAAACGATTTTTTACAAGTTGGTTGATCACTGTTTGAGCTAATTTTATAGCGCTTGGATCATATTTGTCGCCATATATTTGGCGCATTCTTCTTTCTTGTGCTTGGTACTCTCTTCTAAAATCTGAGTTTGTGACCTTTTCGCCATTTATTTTTGCTGCTAAGCCAGAGGGCCCCAATAGAGATCCGCCCGGTGTACACACACCTAGAAAAGTCATACCTAAGAGAGCAACAGCAAGAACTGTGTATGTGGGAAGGTTGTTTTTGATCTGTTTATGGTTATCTTTTGTTAAGAGTTTATTCTTCATTCGGAACATAAATTTTTTTCCTTCTTCTGCATATCAAAATTTAGACCGTTATCATACATGTAGCACAAAATCTGTATTTATGATATTCGAGATTGACGAATAGTTATTTGATGTAGAATAAAATATTGTATATACCAAAACAAATTTCAGCAATAATATCTTCATTATAATACAGACTCAGAATAAAAGAAAAGTGAGTTCTTCGAGGGAGGTGAAATATGCTTTACGATTGGGTGGCTGGAGTCTTTTCAAATGACCTAGCAATAGATTTAGGGACAGCCAACACGCTCGTCTATTTGAAGGGCAAAGGTATCGTGATGAATGAGCCATCGGTAGTGGCTGTTCAAAAAGATCAAAGAGGTGGAAAAAAAATTCTTGCCGTTGGTAAAGAAGCTAAGGATATGTTGGGTAGAACTCCTGGCTCTATAACTGCCATTCGTCCAATGAAAGATGGGGTTATTGCTGACTTTGAGATAACAGAAGCTATGCTTCGTTACTTTATTGAGCGGGCTCATAATAGACGAACGATGGTTAAACCTAGAATCATAATTTGTGTTCCTTACGGCATAACAGAAGTTGAGAAAAGAGCTGTGCGTGAATCTGCTGAATCTGCAGGCGCGCGACAAATTTTTCTAATTGAAGAGCCAATGGCAGCAGCGATTGGGGCTGGGCTTCCAGTTACTGAGCCAAGTGGAAACATGATTGTCGATATCGGTGGAGGGACAACGGAGGTCGCTGTTATCTCATTAGCTGGTATTGTCTATTCCAAGTCGGCAAGGGTTGGCGGTGACAAAATGGACGAAGCAATCATAAATTATCTAAAAAGGAAGTACAATTTACTCATTGGCGAGAGGACAGCAGAGCAGATAAAAATTAATATCGGAACCGCTTATCCCGATGATGAGATAAAATCTATGCACGTTAAAGGGCGTGATTTAGTCGCTGGTATTCCTAAAACAATACAAATTGATTCAGAAGAAATTAGAGAGGCAATCTCAGAACCTGTGAACACTATTGTTGAAGCTGTTCGCATCGCTTTGGAAAAAACACCCCCGGAACTTGCAGCAGATATTGTCGACCACGGAATTGTTTTAGCTGGTGGAGGAGCATTGATAAGAAATCTTGATATTCTTCTAAAAGAAGAAACTGGTCTTCCCATTATGATTGCTGAAGACCCTTTGTGTGCGGTTGTTTTGGGAAGTGGGAAAGCACTCGATCAAATTGATATTTTGAGTAGTGTTGCTATGGCTTAAAACTTTTAATTGGAAGTTAAATTTTTAGTGAGGGTATCTTCTTGATAAAGGGCAAAGGACCTGTCCGATTCTTCATATTGACTGCTATTTTTGTTGTGCCTTTGTTCTTTTTTTCTTCTTCAATAAGACCATGGAAGATTAATTCAGATCACTTACTAATGAGGCTTCAAGAACTCGTTTACCCTTTTGAGCTTTCCTTGATGAATGGTTCTAAAGCATTAGAAAACATTTGGAATCAGTATATTGCCCTTCACAAGACAAGCCTAGAAAATTTGTCTTTAAAACGTGAAAATCAAAGCTTAAGACAAAAACTTTTAAGTTATGAAAACTATTCGGATGAGCTAAAGAGGTTGAGAAAGCTTTTTCGATTCTCCGATGAACTAAACATGCATGAGACAGTAGCAGCTGAAGTTGTCAGCTATCATAGTCAATCGGGTTTTAGTTCTTTGCGTGTGGCAAAGGGTCAAAATGATGAAATTAAAATAGGTATGCCGGTTATTGCATCAGCTGGAATTGTTGGGCGCGTTTTAAGGCTGGGCCGTAATTTTTCAGATATTCAAGAGTTGTCCGACTCTAGCTTTTCCATGGATGTGTTGATAGAAAGGACTCGAGTTAGAGCAATTTTAAAAGGTGCTGGTGGAAGTTTATGTAAAGTATACATACACCGCAGGGTTGATGTGAAAATTGGTGATACTTTAATAAGTTCAGGTTTTATTGGTGGATTTCCTAAAGGTATTCCTGTTGGTCGAGTTGTTAAAATAAGTTACGATTTGGACGAAGTTTCACAAGTTCTAACTGTTAACCCTGAAGTTGAAACAAACACATTAGAAGAGGTAATTATTGTCAAGAAAACAGAAAATTTTATTTCTGATAAAATATTGCTTTCAGACGAACAAAGCGTAAGCCCAGCAACTGATAAAAAATAAAAGTACCCAATGATCTATAATTTTATAAAAAAAAATAAGGCTCTAGATTTTATCAATAAAAGTAACGATGTCTTCCAAGTCAGATCACTCTCTCCGGCTTTGAGAGAAATATTAATTATTTATATTATTTTTCTTTTACAAGTTTTATTTGTATGGGTTTTTTCGCATTACTCTCTTTCAATTGACCTTTTGTGTCCTTGGGTTTGTTTTCTTTTTGTTACAAAGTCTAAGGCCCGTTCTTTTTTCCTTGGATTTGTTGCTACTAGTTTTCTTGAGGCACAATTAGTTTATCCCGCCTTTTTCTTTTATAGTTCTTATTTTAGTCTTTGGTTATTTACAACAACAATGAGATCCTACGTTTCTTGGAAGCAAGCTTTTCCTTGGGTAATATTTTTGCCAATTGCACAATTTTGGCTTGCTTTTCTAGAGATTCTCATCTTAAGTCTCAAGCTTAATTCTTTTGATGTTTTACTTTTTAACCATAATAGTTCTATTCTGATAAGAATTTTAGTCACTTTTGTGGCCGTGCCTTTATTTTTAAAGCTTAGAATAGATATGGAAACTTGGGAAGAGTTCAGTTGATATTTAAGTCAAAGAAAGAACTTTCAGTTATTCGGAGTCGTTATACATTCTTTGGTTTTTGTCTTCTTTTGACTTTTCTTGGCCTCGGGTCGCGTCTTTGGTTTTTACAAATTTACCGAGGACCCTATTTCGCTCAATTAGCAAAAAATAATCATATTAGAAAAATTGATATTCCAGCCCAAAGAGGTATTATTTACGACCGTCACCATAGAATAATTTTAACTAACCATTTATTTTATGATCTTGTGCTTTTTCCTCAATTTGTTAAAGACGAAAAAAAGACTCTTTTTATTCTTTCGTCAATTTTACATGACTCTGTTCATTCTTTAAAACGGCGATTGAAAAACTCAAGAGGTCTTCCTAAGTACCAAGCCGTAGTTTTAAAAAATAACTTAACACAGCACCAAGTATCTTTAATTGAGTCGTATAAGTCTTTTATTCCTGGTGTTGATGTTAGTAGAGTTCCGCGAAGAAATTATGTATCAGGAGTACCCGTTCATCTTCTTGGGTATCTTAATGAAATTGATAGAGAAACTTTGAAAATAAAAAACAAGGAAAATCCAGATAACCCTTATAACATCGGTGACTTGATTGGTAAACAGGGGGTGGAGAAAAAGTGGGAGCAGTACTTAAGAGGTCGAAGTGGTTATCGTTACATACAAGTTGATGCCCTTGGGCGTAAGCATGATTTCGGCAGAGGAGGTAAAAACACTAGTTTACTAGAAGTCCCTTCAACACCAGGGTCAGATATTGTTTTAACCATTGATAAAGACCTTCAAGAAGTAACTCAAAATGCGTTTAAAGGAAAGTATGGTGCGGTGGTTGTTATGGACCCTAATAATGGTGAGATTCTTGCTATGGTAAGCTCCCCTACTTATGATCCTTCAATGTACCAAGGTTATTTAAGTATCGATCGTTGGCAGTCACTTTTAAAAGATCCATACAAACCTCTTTTTGATAAAACAACAGGAGGAACTTTTCCTCCTGGAAGTTTATTCAAGCCCCTTGTTGCTCTTGCTGCCCTTGAAGAAGGCATTATTAATAAGCATTCAAAGTATTCGTGCCATGGTTCTTACCAGTGGGGAAAAGATAAGTTTCATTGCCACAAGCGTTCTGGGCACGGCTTAATAGATTTAAGTAAGGCTTTAACTCACTCTTGTGACGTCTACTTTTATAACTTAGGTTTAGAGCTTGGAGTTTCAAAGATTGCTAAATACGCAACAGCTTTTGCTCTTGGTGAAAAGTTAGGACTCGATCTAAATTGGGAAGAGGACGGACATGTACCCTACTCCAATTTGAGTACAAAAGACCTTGTTAGAAAAAAGCCAGCAAGGGATATATTACCATTGTCTATTGGTCAAGGAGCAAATCTTGTTACTCCAGTACAGTTAGCTTCACTTTACGCAACGATTGCAAATGGGGGAACTGTATGGAAGCCAACTTTACTAAAAAAAATTATTAGCCCATTCGGAGAACTTGTTGAAAAAGGGGGGCATGAAAAGATAAAGGATGTTGGTCTGGTTAGTGAAGCTAATTTCAAAAGGATGCAAAAACTTTTGGAGATTTTAAATGAAGGTACCGGCCGAAAAGCTTATATCCCAGGAATACCTGTTGCGGGAAAAACAGGGTCTGTTCAAGTTGTTAGTTTAAAAAAGAATAGAGACAGAAGGTCTGTTGTCAGCATGAAATGGCAAGAGCATGCCATGTTTGCAGCGTTTTCTCCTATACATCAAGCTCGAGTTGTTGTTGTTGTTATAAGTGAAAATGATACAGTCGGTGGAGGTGGGCAATCAACTGCGCCTATTGCAAAAAAAATATTAGAAGCATACTGGAAGTCTCAAAAAATAAAAAAATTTAGTCGTCATTCTTAAAAATTATTCTTACTTATTGAAAGATAGCTTTTTGCAAAATTTATATGTTTCAGATAAAAAAAATATTTTTATTCAATTTCGATTTTCCGAGAATTATAATCTATTTTCTATTCTTTTTATTTTTTTTTCTTTATTATTATTATCTTCTTTGAACCTGTATAGTGCTAATCAAGATATAGGGCACTTTAAGCAACACATGATTCATGTTGTCCTAGGTAGTTTATGCTTTTTTGCTGCTGGATGGTTTTTTTCTTTGCGAACAGTTATTAATCTTTCTTATCCGCTATTTTTTTTACATCTTGTGGGGTTAATTCTGGTGTTTGTTTTTGGTTATCAGGCAGGGGGAGCACAAAGGTGGTTACATTTAGGATTTTTTCGTTTTCAGCCCTCGGAGTCTATGAAACTTGCAATTATCATTTTCGTAGCAAAGTTTTTTTATACAAATAAAAAATTACAAAGTTATGTTTTAAGTGATTTATGGTTTCTGATCGCATCTATTCTATTTGTTTTTACTTTAATATTTAAACAGCCAGATTTTGGTACGGCAGGTTTGTGCTTGATGATATTTGTTTTCCAATTAGCCTTTGTTGATATAGTTTTATCTAGAAAAGTGATAGTAATTACTTTTTTATCTTCTGTTGCAATGTCTATTTTTAGCTGGTTTTTTCTCTTGCATTCATATCAAAAAATGAGGATTCTAAACTTGATTTATCCAAAGTTAGACCCTAGTGGCAGTGGGTATAATTCTCTTCAGTCTCTTGTGGCTATTGGTAGTGGTGGTTTTTGGGGAAAAGGTTACTTAAACGGTACTCAAACTCAATTACGGTTTTTACCAGCTAAAGATACAGATTTTATTTTTTCTGTTTTTGCCGAAGAGCAAGGTTTTGTTGGTAGTATGTTACTTTTTAGTTTAATGTTTTGGTTGTTTTTTTTGGGACTAAAGATTTCAAGAGAGTCTCATGATATTTATAGTGCTCTTACTTCAATTGGCATTACGATTTTCTTATTCTTAGAGTTTGTGATTAATGTTGCAATGGTTTTAGGTCTGTTTCCGGTCGTTGGAATGCCTTTCCCATTTTTTTCTTATGGTGGCTCATCTTTATTAACAGTCTGCGGTGCACTAGGTCTACTTATTTCTATAGATAGGTGGAATCATAATATAGATAATTCATTAATGAAAGGTTTAGGGTTATGAAAAAAGAAGTTGAAAGAAATGAAGCTTTGTTTTCAGTTGCTAGTGTTTTATCTGATATGTATGGTCAAAATGGTCATGTTGACGAGCAGTTGTATGATAGGTTTTGTTTTGAAGGACTGGATCAAAATAAAGCTCAAACAGCGAAACATTCCTATAGATTTTATCAAGGTAAAGTTAGAGATTGTTTGTTTGATGATGAAAGCTTGTATATGGTTCATAGTGACCGTTTAACAGCTTTTGATAGACATATATGTCTTGTTCCCTTTAAAGGTGTTTTACTTTCTGCAATTAACTCCTTTTGGATGAAAAAAGTCGGTAATGTTGTGCAAACTCTTCCTGTTGAAACGATCAATTCGAGAGTTTTAAAGATGAAAAAGCTTGCTCCTATCAAAGTAGAAGTTATTGTTCGTGGTTATCTAGCTGGATCCATGATGCGAGCCTATCAGAAGGGACAAAGAATATTTTGTGGCCATAAATTACCAGATGGCTTACGAAACTATCAAGAGCTTCCTGAACCTCTGATAACGCCAACAACTAAGGCTGAAGCTTTTGCTCATGATGAAAATATCACAGCCGAAGAACTTGTGCAGCAGAACTTGTGTTCCAAAGCTGATTGGGAAAATATCTGTCAGCAAGCTTTAAATATATACAATCTAGGGCGGTCTATTTACCAAGACAAAAACTGGATACTTGTAGATACAAAATATGAGTTTGGTAAGTGCACGAAAACAAACAATATTTATATCATGGATGAAGTACACACACCGGACTCAAGTCGTTTATGGGTAGCGGATACATATCAACAAAAAGTTGCTCAAAACGAAGAACCAACAATGTTAGACAAAGAGATTGTTAGGAGTTTTTTATTAAAAAACAGTTTTTCGGGTGAAGGTAAAATTCCTATAGTTCCTAAGAAACTAAACCTAGATTTAGCAAAAGCTTATTTGTCTGTGGCAGAGTGTTTATTGAATGCACCGGTTATGGCATCAAATCACGAAAATATAAATTTTGACAGTTTTGAATAGTTTTCTTTTTCCATAAATGCCTCAGGCTTTATAGAAAATTATGTATTTATGAAAGCTTTAAGTAAAATAATAGGAAAACTATACACCAAATAAAATACAAAGATCTTCTCAGCCCTTTAAAACCCTCTTATCTTCATTTTTTGTAAAGTTTTTTTTCCTAGTTGTTTAATAATTTGGAAGATTTTTTTTTTTTTTTATTTCTTTTGTTCTTGAAAAAATTAGCAGATAAAAAAAAACTAGATTTACTTTTTTTTGTCTTTATACTGCTGCCCATTGATGGGAGATCAGTCTGTTACTAGATTTTTATCTTGATAGGTTCTAAAGATCTGTGTGTTTTTTATTTAGGCTAATCTCTTGATTTGATAAGCTTTTACTTTTTTTTGATTTATTCAAGAGGAAAGTTGTGAGTCTTATGAGTACAGATACAAAAGTTGTGAGAGACAACCTACGAAGCCTTCTTAGGGAATATCAAAGGGTTAGGCCTAATCTTAGTTTGAGGTCGATTGCTCGTAATGCTGGTGTAAACCGTTACTTTTTAACAAAGATACTCGAAGATGCTGAGTCAAAAAAAGTTGATTTAGATCAGCTTCTTCTACTTTGGAAGTTTATGAAAAGTGTGGTGCCTGTTAATAAATTCATAGATGGGCATGTCGAGGCAATTGAAAGTTATCTTTCCCAACATATTCTTGGTGTTGGTTCTGAACAGAGCTTTCTTGGACCAAGCTCGGATCAGATCGTGCTAGATCTAAATGACCAAGAGGTTGATTTGCATGATAGAAATAATTACCTAATATTTTTATTAGCATGTTGTGATAATGGTTTTACTAAGTCTGAAATTCTCTCTATCTTAGGTTGTGGTGCTCGCAAAAATCTAGATTACTTGATAGAAAAAGAAAAAATAGTAGTAGATAAAAATAACAAAATAAAACTTCCTGGTGATAAGCATTTAATTTTTACCAACTCCTTGATGAATTACCATTTCATTGATTTGACCAGATTTTACCAAGTCTCCCACAGAGGTCAAAGAAGAAATAATATCAACCAATATATTCAAGGTTTGACAAAGGAAGGCATTGAAAAAGTATTTGATTTAACAAAAGAGTACGAGTACAATATGCTCGAGATCTTCACCAACAAGAAGTACATTGGGGAAAACCCATTTTTTTACGTGTCTTGTTTTGACACATTAACAGATGAGCTAAGATAATGAGAAAATTTTTCAAAAACTACAAACATTTAATTTTATTTTTGTTTTTATTTAAAACTACAAGTGTATTACTTGCGTCAGAAAAAATACTACCAACACAAATAAATACAAAAGAAAGCTCTCCAGGACAAGTCGGCGTAGGGGGTGGGGGTTAAATTATCGATCTTCTGCATACAGCAGTTAGAACGTAGACCTTCTTTTCAAGTTTGAGATACCTAACTAGAGTTTTAATTTTTACTTTGTTTAGAGAATCAGTGTGACTAACTAATGCATTGTTTCTTTTTAAATTCAACTCAGAAATCTCATAGTGATTTAAATATTCCTTTTCAGAACCTAAACTTTGGTTAAAGCATTTAAAACAAGACTCTTTTAAACTAAAAAGAATAGAGCTAGCATATTTACGCCCAACTTTTCTTGCTAGATTTTCATGGATTTTTTTCTCTTTTTCAGAAAGAACTCTGTAAATAATTTCTGAAGAAATTTCAGCTTTCTCTAAATCTATGCCGAATACGAATTTTGAAATTCTTCCGCCTAAAATAATTATATTCTGGTCTTTGTGACTTAAAGATCCCGTATAGCCTTTAGGCCAGATGAGGGAGCCGTTTTTAGCATTAATAAATGCATGTTTTTTTTGATGATCATAGAGTTTATGGAGAATAATTCGCGATCTTTGAAAATCAATAATTTTGTTGGAGTGTGAAAATGAGCTAAGTTTTTTGAGTTCTTGTGGGTGTAAAAGTTGATGCAGCTTTTGGTCTTGAAGCTGTAGATCATTTTTAACAATATAAATTTTTGGCCAACCTTTTTCGCTCAAAATATCTAATTTTAATGTCATCATTCTTTAAAATTATTTTTATTTTTTTAGATTTATAATATAAATAATAAATTACGTTACTCTTTTTGTACTCGTACATTCAATTTAAATCTAGTTATATTTAAAGAAGGGTTTGGCTTGTGTTTGGTTTTAATAAGAAAAAAGATTCTGATTTTTGTATTGTTTCATCGGGCTCTAAGCTTATCGGTCAAGCTTTTTTTGAAGGGGTAACTCGTGTGGCTGGGACCCTAGAGGGGAATATCATAGCAGAAGGTCTTCTTTTAATTGAAGAAACAGGTAGTGTAAAAGGGGAAATAATAACTGAAGAGTTAATCTGCTGTGGAAAAATAGAGGGAAAAATTCATGCAAAGAAAAAAGCTGAGTTTGAAAATAACTCCTACTTCACAGGCGATATTTCTTGTCCCACTTTAATTATTCAAGAAGGTGCAAGTTTTAATGGGAATTCTCTAGTTGTTGACCGAGAAGAAAAGAAAATTCTTGAACAAGTAAATAGCTAGTTCTTTTTCTCTGACCTTTAGATAAAATCTATATAGAGCATAAAATGTAAATTTTTTTTTATTTTTTCGAAAGGCTTATATGCGTAAAAAGAATTTATTACTTCGAAAAAACTATCTATCTTGCCAAAGTGTTTTGCCGCAAGTTTCTTTAGGTCATTTTATAGATAATGAAAATAAAATATCAGAATATAATCAAGGTGTGACTAAACAGGCCGCAATAGGCATAATTTTCGTTCCGGGAGTACAAAAAATAAAGAAAAATCAACCTCCCTCTGCTCGTATTATTTTAACAAAAAGAAGTCTAAACCTTAGTCAGTATCCAGGGCAAATTTCTTTTCCGGGTGGCCGCAAGGATTTGAATGAAGATACTCCATTTAAAACAGCTGTAAGAGAAATTCATGAAGAAATTTCTTTACAACAGTCTGATCTTAAGTATTTAGCAACTCTTTTACCGATGACAGCCTTGGATGGATCTTCTGTTTGGCCTGTTGTTTTTCAGGCTGATATTTTACCAGAAAAATACCTTAGAGCTAACAGTGAGGTTGAAAAAATACTTTTAGTTTCTTGGAAAGAGTTTCAAAGGTCAAAATCAAAGGAAGTTCAAGTCGTTTCTACTACGATGCAAAGTCCATCTTTCACAACAAAATGTGGTCAGCTTGTTTGGGGATTGACTGCTCGTATATTGTGGGAACTCGATATGTCAGAGATCCTAGTGATAGGTCGTTAGAGGAGATAAAGTGGAAGAAAAAATCTTATATTCTGAAAAAATTTTTCATAATAGATCTGCAGCACAGTCTATATTTAAAATGCTACCAATAGTTGATCTTAGAAGTGAGAAAGAGTGGCTTCTTGGTCATATTCCAAAGTCTGTCAACATCCCAATTCTAAATAATTATGAAAGAGAAAAAATTGGGACTTTATATAAAGAGCATGGAAAAATTGACGCTGTTTCTTCGGGTCTAAATATATTCTCGGAAAAATGTGTTGAGTTCTTGAAGAAAATTGATGTAATTTTGTCTTTTTCTAAAAGTTATAACAAAAAAATACTTATTTACTGTTGGCGAGGGGGCTTAAGATCAAAGTTGGTTTATATTTTCCTCTCTTCTTGTGGTTATGAACCTTACCTACTTTATGGTGGTTATAAAAGCTATAGGAGCTTTGTTCTTAGCCATCTAGACAAACTAGCTGCTAGGAACTTTCTTGTTTTACACGGTTTAACAGGTGTTGGTAAAACAGAATTTTTAAACAGCTTAAATAAAAATAAACAAGCTACTTTAGATTTTGAAAAATTAGCAGGTCATAGAGGTTCAGCTTTTGGTGATTTTGGTCTTGAAGGTCAAGCAGTAAGCCAACAAAACTTTGAAAATAATCTTGTGCAGAATTTTATTAATATAGGTGAGGAAAAATTAATTTTTGTTGAGTTTGAAGGAGTTATTGGTCCTGTTGCTTTACCAGAAAAATTGAGAAAAAAATTAAAGAACTCTCCTATGATTTATTTAGAAAGAGAAAAAAAAGATAGAGTTGCTCGCCTTGTTAAATCATATTGTCTCGGGTGGAATAGTAACAAGGAAAAGCTTTTTTTATCAAGGTTAAAATGGTTGCAAAAGAAGATCAGTAAGAGTGAACTAAAATTTCTAATTGAAAAAATTAAGAAAAAAGAATTTGCTCCAGTCGTAGATCTTCTTTTAAGTTCACATTATGATCGTGTTTATTTAAAATCTCTTAGAAAATATAGTCATCAAAACTTGACCACACTCAATTTAACAGAAAACTATAGTACATCATTAAATGCCGTTATTAAATCTTGTGCTGAACAGACAAAAATTATCTAATATAATTATGGTGAAGATTGTTCCTTCCATTTTTTAGCAGTTTAGCATATATTCTAAAAAAAATTTAAAAAAAGGTCAAATTTTATGGGTATATGGAATCAGTCTGTCTCTCGTTCTTTGCCAATAGTTAACTTTAGGATAAGTACACGCTTAATCATTCTTCTTTTCCCCCTTTTAATTATAGCGTTATTATTTTCAAGTTATCTTTTTTACCCTGAAAAAGTTTTAGATAGTATTAAGTTTATATTTAGCAATATGACGAATTATTTTGGTTTCTTTTTTCTACTCTACGGCTTGGTTTGTCTTTTCGGAGTATCTTGGGTGGCTTGTAGCTCTTTAGGTGATATTAGATTGGGTGAAAAAAATCAAAAGCCTCAATTTTCATATTTTGAGTGGATTTCTCTTCTTTTTTGTTCAGGAATAGGTGTTAGTGTTATTTTGTGGGGCCTTGTTGAGTCTCTTTACTATATAAAGAGTCCACCCTATAACATAAAAGAAAACAGTGCTTTGAGTTTAGAGTGGGCTCATATGATTCCACTTTTTCACTGGGGCATTAGTGCCTGGGCAATTTACTGTTTACCAACAATTTCTATGGCCTACTTTTTTTATGTTAAGAAATCAAAGCAGCTTTCCTTTAGTTCTATTTTTCAATGTTATTTTTCAAAAAAAAAAATTGGAGCTTGGTCAACTGCTGTTGATTTAACGGTTGTTTTAGCTACTCTTGGAGGGGTAGGAACCTCTCTTGGTCTAATTATTCCTGTGATCTCACACTTGATAGAAGATTTTTTAAGTATAGAGCCATCACTTTTTCTAGATATTGTTGTTTTATTTTTTTTGAGTGTAGTTTTTAGTTTTAGCACCTGTCTTGGAGTGTCTTCTGGTCTAAAAAGACTGAGTTTAATAAACGCTTATCTTGCTATTTTTTTTATTTTTTATGTTTTACTAGCTGGTCCAACTTTATTTATTCTCAATCTTTCAACAAACAGTTTAGGCTTGATGATTAACAACTTTTTTCGAATGTCTTTATATCTCGACCCTATAAGTCAAAGTGGTTGGCCACAAAATTGGACTATTTTCTACTGGGCATGGTGGGTTGCATACACACCGATGATGGCAATTTTTGTGAGTAAAATTTCAAGAGGACGAACTCTAAGAGAAATTGTTTTTGGAATGTGTTTCGGGGGAGCTTTGGGTTGTGCTTTTATTCTTGCTGTTCTTGGTGGATACTCCATTTACCTTCAAAATACAGGAGGAGTCGATTTAAGTGATTTTGTTTTAAATAACGGTTTAGATAAAACATGTATATATATATTAAAACAGCTCCCCAACCCTTTCTTGGTTGGAATCTGTTTTTTACTTTTAGCTTTCATTTTTTCGGCAACAAGTTTTGATTCTTCCGCCTATACTTTAGCGTCTTTAACGTCTAAAGATTTGGACGAATGCAAAGATCCAAGCTTATCTTTAAGGTTTTATTGGTGTGCAATTTTAGCTCTGTTTGCTTTAGTTTTATTAGTTATTAAAGCATTTGATGCACTTAAGTTGAGTAGTTTGTTAGTAGCTGTTCCAATGGTTCCGTTATCTCTTTACAGCTTTTATATTTTTTTAATTGATGCAAGAAAATCCTAGATAATAATTATTAATTTCAATTTGGTATAGTATTTTTTAGAAATTAATTGGATTAAATTATCATTTATAATAACTTCTATCATTATTTATAAAAGATGTTTTTTAGTCATATTTAAATCTTTGTAAGTGCACATCTTACAAAGATGTCAGTTGTTTTCACATTTTTTAAACATTATCAAACACTTTTTATGTTTAGAATATAATGGAGTATCTATTGTTCATAATTATAATTGAAATTTTTTTTTCGAACTGTTTGTAGAAAAAAATAAAAAAACGAAAAAGATTATGCATAAAGAGGCTAATTGACTCGTAGATAATATCTGGTCAATAACCCACCCTCTATCGTCTCGACGCAAAAATTCATTTATAAAGCGGAAAACGGAATAAAATAAAAAACAGTACGATCCAATTGTGCCACTTTTGTTTTTATTAAAAAGTCTTTGAAACTGCGAAAGTATAAAAATCAAAAAAATAAAAACAACCAACGCCTCTATTATTTGGAGGGGAAAACGAGGGACTAAGTTATCGTGGTTCGGAAAAGTAACAGTCCACCATGAATTTTTTTTTACAGCAAAACCGTAATCACATCCATTCAAAAAGCAGCCAATTCTCCCAATAGATAAACCAAGAAGAAGAGGTGGTAGCGAGATGTCTAAAAACTTCAGAAAAGGTAGTTTCTTTATTTTAAGATAAATAAACCCAGATAGTGTAGAGGCGAAAACTCCACCCAAAAAGGTTAAGTCTCCAATTTTACTCATTCCAAGAAGTATCTGATTTATGTTAAGAGTAACTTTATCGACCATGATAACAGATAATAACCTAGCCCCAAAATACCCAGAAAAGTAACATACTAAAAACAACATGTTTTTATCACTATTTAAAACTTCTTTTAAATAGATATCACCTAATCTTCGATACAATATAAACGAAAAGAAAACAGCAAGAAAAAAAACAACATGCCATGTTGGTATGATGACACTAGGTGACTCGTATAAAACAGGAAACATAATAGTTACCTTTGGTCATTATAAAAAAATTGATAATTAGTATTTTTACTATATGCTGCAAAAGCTAAAATGGATAATCCTAGGGCACTAAAATAAAATGGATTCTTATGGAACAACTCTAAACTCTTATTAAAATTTTTTAATAAATCATTTGTTTGATAACTCAGCTTATAAGGATCCCAATAATTTAGGTAAGATCTACCTCTGGTATACAAAAAGTGACGTGAGTTCAAATAAAATTTTTCTTGAATCGAGAAAAGTAAGTCTTTTGAACTGCCTAGTATTTCTTTAGTATTCAAAATTTTATTAAAAGGAATAGAATCTTTTTTCTCAACTTGATGCTTAAACAATAATGTGTTTTCGTTTATTTCAATATTGTTTATGAAAGCGATGTATGCGGAGATTAAGGTTAGAGACCTTATGGTATTTTCACAGATAATGAGATTGTCCCCTTGCGTTTCGGCTTCTATTGCTATTTCTATTTCTTCCAAACAATAAAGTGATTCAGACCTTGTTTGAAAAATATTTTTTCCATCACGAGATATCAAAAAATCATAGTCTTCTTGATAAGATTCTATGTATTGATCATTAATACCTGGTTTTATAGGAATAATTCGTAATCTTTTTTTTCCCCCTCTGTTTTCTTCCGCGTGAGGTGATCGAAGGTTTTTTGCATCATCAAATGATATATAAGTAACATAATTTTCTTTTAGAAATTCGTACATTTTGGGAAGATATCTTTGCTTACTTTTAGTGGCAGAATTTGTTGCCAAGAGGAAATTATGTGAGAATATGAATAGTACGCCTAATATTATTTTTGCTTTCATGTTGAACCCTCTTATTAAAAATTATTTATAAATTTTAGATGGCTTTTTTTTTATTAGCAAGATTAAATATCAAAAAATAGAAGAAAAACATTTGATAGAGATTTTTATTATTTTCTTCTTTATGTTAATTTTTTTTCAGTGACGATTTATGTTTTTATTATAGTTGAAAAAACTTAAATTATTTCACGCTCTAAATATCCCAAGTAGTATACTTGATATTATGGTTAAAACTAAAATAATTTTATAGTGAATTGAATTTTTTTTTATTAGAAAAGTATTAATTTCAGTATTGTTGAAATTAAAAAATATTTGACCAAAAATTTTAAAAATAAAGTAAAAGGAAACTATATTTGAAAGTCCTATTAGAACAATAAGATCGTACCTATAATTACTTAGAAGAAGATGGATGTTGATAAACTTAGCTAGAAACCCAAATGTAAGTGGAATGCATAAGTAATTTACAAGACCTACAAGTAAGGCAATAGAAAGCAGCGGGTCAATTTTCCAAAGGCCTTTCAAGTCACAGATTTGTAGGGTTTCACTTTTGTTTTTTTCAAGTTTTGATATTGTTAAAGTGTTGAGCCATGAAAAGAAACAATAGGAAACGAAATAGTTTAGAAGTCCCTCCTTAAATCCGTTTGAGTTTAAGTGAGAGACAGTAAATAAGGTACAGACACAACCCGCGTGAGATATAGATAAGTAAGCTAGAAATCTTTTTATGCTTGTTTGGTTAATTGCAAGTAAGGTTCCTAGAATAATCGAAAGATACGATAAAATTGAAAATATTGAAGCGGACTGTAAAAAATCAAAATTTAAGTAAATCTGATTTAGTTTAAATAAGGTCATAAAAAATATAATTTGACAATTTGTAGATATGAAAAAAGCGATACTTGAAGGCAATGCTTCAAATATATCTGGTTTCCATGTGTGGAAAGGGAATAAACCTATTCGCAGAGATAGTGATGAGATCATAAGAATAAAAGAAGTATTGAGCAAAAAAAACTGTTTATTATAGTTGTTAATTTTTAGTATTTTTTCAAAATCAATTGTTCCAAGATTTCTATAGATAATCGCAACAGAAAAAAGAAAGATAAAAGATGCTGTCATGTGTAATATAAAAAACTTAATTGCTGCCTCGTGAGATTTTCTTGTTTTTTCTAGATTCCAGATGATTTGGTAGATACAAATTGAGAATAAATCAATGGTAAGAAAAAGGCTCAAAAAATCTTTGCATCTCAAAGTTTGTAGAAGACTAAAAATAGATATAAAGAAACAAGAGCTTAGTTTAGGTGAAAAAAATTTAGTTTTAAAACGATTCAAAGCAAATGAAATTGTTGAAAAAATAGCTGTTACAAGTATTAGAATTTCACAGTGGAGATTCATTTTATCTGTACTTGCGTTTATATCAAGGTCCAGAATAAACAGTAGTGATGCAGTAAAAAGTGATGTCCCTTGTATAAGAACTATAAGATAATTTTTTTTATATCCTAATAAAAATAATAAGAATAAAGCCATTCCAGTCAAGTATAAAACAATTTGACCAGGGTGAAAATCAAAGAATATTTTTTCTATAGATTCAAGAGAAACCAATGTCTATCCTTTATGCTATGCTTTGCTTTGCTTTGCCGAGATTTTAAAGTAACGATGATAAATCATAGTAGCGATTCTATTCATTAATGTATAAGGTATTAAAGTTTTAACTAAATAAGATTAATAAAGAAATTATACTAAAAAAAAATAAAAAAAGGTACGATCTAATGTCTCCTGATATTTTAAAGCTTAATATAGCGCCTAATATATGTAAAAAATGACTTAGTCTGACAATGGTTTTTTTTATGGGCCCTATAGTTAGAAAAAAATAATTGTTTGTAGTAAAATTTTTCATAGTCAAATGAGAAAAAATACCAGATTCGTTAATATTTAATTTTGACATTAAAATGTAGTACGTAAAAAAAAGAATAAACAAAGAAAGATATGTAGTATAGGAAGTTTGATGAATTTTTTTCATTGTCATTTGCACCCTTGCTATATTTTTCGACCTAACCTCTTAAAATTTTGTAGTGTTTCGTCTGTGTCGTTCCGTATTTTTTTTTAAGCTTTATAACTGCAAAAAAGACACTATAAATTTGACACGCTGAAGAACTACAGATACCTAGGAATACGAGATTGCTTTCCTGGCTATTTAGTTTTTCTAAGGTGGGAATAAAGAATATATAAATACTGCTAAGAAATATCTGTAAAGAGAGAAGAATAAACATAAAATCCTTCCTTCGCAACAAACCAACGCAAGATATAAATGCTATGATTAACGATAAAGTACAATAATTTTCTTCTATATAGATCAATTTTTTTCTTCTCTTCTTATTTGTAACATATTGACAAAGCTCAATAAGATCATAGGAAATATTATAACAAACTGTATGTAGTACTGATCGACTATGTGATCAAAAAATTTTAAAAAATATACCTCGATTTTTTTTATGTTTACCCACCTAAATAAATTTTCAAGATAACTTACTTGTACACAAAGAATAATGAGAGAGCATCCTACTATTAGTTTATAATTTTTTTTGTTACTAAATAGTGTAAGATTTTTAGGTTTACCCTTTGTGTGTTCACTAACTTGATTATAGTAAGATAATCCGTAAGATAAAACCAAGAGGTTAACGATATTTTGGAAAAACCCCAAAAGATAAAACCCTTTTAAAATAAAGATTGTTGATAAAAAGTGGAAATAAAAAATAAATAAAATAAATGTATCCTCAGCTTTTTTTCGTGATACGATCAATAAAGAGAGGGTAATAATAAAAATTGAAAGAGAGTAAAAAACACTTGTTTCACTTATCACATAAACCTCGAGTTTTTCCGCGGTATTCATTTGAATTACTTTTTAGAAGACACCACATTCTTGATAACAAGTTTGGTCCTTTGCTAGAAATCGCACGATCTTTCATAGACTCTCACATAGACTATCACAAATTCTATGTTAAAATAAACATTATCAGAAACTCACTAAGCAGCCGCGATTCAAGTTGTTTTTTTGACTTTTGTTTTTTATTCCGCGAAGTGTGAGTTAACCAACTGTATAGCTATTATTTTTTTTACTTTGAAGTTGCCATTTTCTTTTTATTCAATTAAGGGGGTGTAAATGTTTTGCCTTACTATTGTCTTGTGGGGCATGTGATAATTGGTTTTTAGGCTCTTATTCTTTCATTCTTTATGGTATGGTGTTTTTGAAATTTTCTGCGAAAAAAGAGGTTTAATATGCATGAGAATTCTTTAAAAAAAATTCTTGTTCTTGGCACAGGAAACTTTGGAACATGTTTAGCTTATCACCTTGCTAAAAATGGTCATGATGTTCTCATGTGGGCAAAGTCTAAAAAAGTGGTCGATTCTATCAACTCAAATCAGATTAATCCTAAATATCTTTCAAATTTAAAATTGCCTGAGAATTTATCTGCAACTGATAGTTTGAACAGCCAAACAGTTAAATCAAAGGATATCATTTTGCTATGTATTCCAACCCAATCTTTAAGAGAAGTCTTATCTCATTTGACGGACCTTCTTAATGAAGACAAGCAGATGATTGTTTGTGCTGCAAAAGGTATAGAAATATCGAGTAAAATGCTTCCTTCTCAGCTTATTGTTGATGTTTTAGGTAAGAAGTTTCGCAGCTGCTCATCTTTCCTTTCCGGGCCAAGTTTTGCTGTGGAAGTTGCTGCTGGCCACCCTACGGCAGTTACTTTGGCGGGGGTAGATAAAAATATTACAGCTAGTATTCAGAAGGTTTTTCATACTTCATATTTTAGAGTTTATTCTAGTGAGGATCCTGTTGGTATTGAAATTGCTGGAGCTATGAAGAATGTCATAGCAATTGCTGCAGGAGCGTGTCACGGTTTAGGGTTTAAGTCGAATAGTTTAGCAGCTCTAATTACGAGAGGTTTGGCTGAAATAACAAGACTTGGTGTAGCAATGGGAGCAAACACACTTAGTTTTAAAGGGCTTGGTGGTGTTGGTGATCTTTTCCTGACTTGCAGTTCTTCTAAAAGTCGAAATTATACCGTGGGCTATCGTTTGGCACAAGGTGAGCCTTTGACTGATATTGTTGAATCCTTAGGCTCAGTTGCTGAAGGAGTTTTTACAGCAAAAGCTGCTCATGAACTTGGTGTTCAATATGGAGTTCGTATGCCAATAACAGAAGCTGTATACAAGGTTCTTTACAAAAAAAGAGAAATTACCCAAGTTGTTAAAGAACTAATCTCATCTTCAGCAAAAGATGAGTTGGAGTAGTTTTTATTTTTTGTCTCTTTTTGAAGAAAAGTATCGCTTGTTAAACAAAATACACTTACTACATACGGGTAAAATTTTTTTGAGTGAGAGGTTTAAAAAATGAATCGTAGCTACAGCAAGACCAACACTAACTAAAGATCTTCTTTGGTTAAGTCTAGAATTTTTTTATATAGTAAGTTCTGGTGTTTAAAAAGGACCAATGTCAATTTTTCTTATTCTTTCAGCGAACTGTAGTTTATAAATTGTTTTTTTAGCTCTTTACGAATAGAAGTATTTCTAATATAAATTTTCTATTACAGTTTTTCATATGAGAAAGTACTGTAGATACAACATTTTAAACTTTGATAAAAATAGCCTTTTGTTATTCAATATTATCGGATGAAGATGCTTTTGCCGATTCTTTTTCAAATTGAAATGTAGGAAAAGAATAAGATGGAATTTAATGGGATTAATCTTAGCAACGAAAAAAAATTTACACTTTTTGGTGGTTTAAATGTTTTAGAAGACTTAGATTCAACCTTACATGCTGTAAATGAATTTCTTTCAGCGACCTCCAAATTAGATATCCCTTTTGTTTTCAAAGCTTCATGGGATAAGGCTAACAGGTCTTCAATAGAATCTTACAGGGGAGTCGGACTTGATAAAGGGATGGAGATTTTTTCTTTATTAAAAAAAGAGTTCAATGTCCCTTTGATCACTGATGTACATGAAATAGATCAAGTACCTATCGTGTCTGAAGTCGTTGATGTAATACAGATTCCAGCATTTTTGAGTAGACAAACAGATTTTGTGCTCAAGGTCGCTAAATCGTATAAACCTGTGAACATAAAAAAGCCTCAGTTCATGAGTCCACAACAAGTTAAGCATATTGTAAAAAAATGTAATGACACTGGGAATGACAAAATAATAGTGTGTGAGCGAGGAACGAGTTTCGGATACGACAATTTAATTGTTGATATGCTAGGTTTCAAAGCGATGAAAGATGCTACCAATAACGCTCCTATAATTTTTGATGTTACCCATAGTCTTCAGTGTCGAGATCCTTTAGGTCAGTCTTCCGGAGGAAGGAGACAGCAGCTTGTTGAGCTTGCTAGAGCCGGTATGGCAACAAGAATAGCTGGTCTTTTTTTAGAAGCTCATGTGGATCCAGACTCTGCTAAGTGTGATGGGCCAAGCGCATTGCCAATGAATTTATTAAGACCTTTTCTTGAGCAGGTTAAAGCGGTTGATGATGTGGTAAAAGCCTTACCTGATTTAAAAATTTATTAATACTTGTTGTTTTTTAAATAAGGTTGTTTGTGATTAACTATACTTCTTATCTAGAAATTGCCAGAAAAGTTTTTGAAATAGAGTCAAAAGCTATTTCAGGTTTATCAAAAATTGTAGATGAAAATTTTCCTGAGGCAGTCCGTTCTATTCTAGAGTCTAAAGGGCGCGTTATAGTCTGTGGCATGGGAAAGTCAGGTATAATTGGATCTAAAATAGCAGCAACACTAGCTAGTACTGGTACACCTAGTTTTTTCATGCACCCAGGTGAGGCTTACCACGGTGATTTAGGTATGGTGACGGCTGAGGATATCTTCTTAGCTTTGTCTAACTCTGGAGAAACTGATGAAGTTATCAAGCTAATTCCATTTCTTAAGGACAATAAAAATACCCTAATATCACTTACTGGTAATAAACACTCAACATTAGCAAATTCATCAGATTTTCATATAAGTGTTAAAGTTGAAACAGAAGCTTGTCCTCTTCAACTAGCCCCGACTTCATCCACAACAGCTACACTTGCTATGGGGGATGCTTTGGCCGTAACTCTTATGAAAGTCAGGAATTTTCAACCTGAAAATTTTGCGAAGTTTCATCCTGGAGGCTCTTTGGGTCGAAGACTTTTAAATCGGGTTGAAAATGAGATGACAGCAAAAATTCCTGTTACTGGTTGTAAATCAAGTATTCTCGAGCTTATAACTTCAATTTCCAGAGGCCGGCTGGGCCTAAGCCTTGTTGAAGGCGAACGCGTAGGTCTCGTTACAGATGGAGACATAAGAAGAGCTGTAGAAAACTATGGAGAATCCGTATTTAGTATAAAAGCCGAAGAAATTATGACTTTAAATCCTGTTACAGTAGAAATTGGCACACGGATGGAAGATGCTCTGTCACTGATGGATTCTTTATCAATATCGTCTTTATTAGTTAAGGATAATGATAAAATAGTTGGTGTTGTCAAAAAATAAAAGATACGTTTTATATAGTGACCTCAAGTATTTCTTTCAAAAATTACATGATCTTAAGCTTCAAGCTATTGATTAGAATAATATTGGCTAAGTATTGTTAAAAATTATTTAAATTTTTTTACTCGGGGAAAGGAGACATCTTGTGTCGCCGAACATGAGGTTCTGCGAATCAGATGTTTGCGCGTGTCAAAGAATATGAGTATTTTATGTACTTTCTGTCATGTTAAACAAGACTTATTTTGTTCTTAAGAAGCTTCATACGGTCATACATGACGCGTAAAACTAGAAAATAAAAAAATCTATACTTTCTTTTTAAAATGAACTAGACATTGAAAAAAAATCAAGCTTATGGTAGCTGCTAGCAAATGGTTATGTTCTAGAGTATTTTGGCGGCTGTGCCAAGCTGCACAGTTTTTAAATTATCACTGGACTCTCAATCTGTAGAAAACTAAACAGCAAGATTTTTGTCGGTTTGTTTTCAGTTTAGCTACTTCCATGTTGTAACTAGAGAAATAAATTAGGATTAAATATGGCTAAGACCAGTTCAAAAATTACTTCAAGTAGTACAGCTGAGTATTTTGCTAAGAACTTACAGCAAGTTGGTTTTTCATCTCCGACAAAAGCTGTTTTGACAACGTTAAAAGAGGCTTTCGATAACGCTATAGACGCTTGTGAGGAAAACGGCATTTTACCGAATATAAGGGTCGTTATAGAAAAGCATGGGAATGGATCCCTTAAAAACACAGATAGAATACTTATTAGAGTAGAAGATAATGGTCCAGGTATAGATATTAAGCATGTACCCATGGTTTTTGGAGAATATTTAGCTTCTTCTAAGTTCGGACAAGGTCGTTGTTCTAGAGGACAACAAGGTATTGGGATTTCCGCAGCAACAACTTGGGCCCTCCAAACTTCTGCTACAGGTGTTAAAGTCATAACTAAAATGAAAGATCAAAGAAAAGCTTTATCGTGTTTTGTTCACACGGATCTAAGGAAAAATAAGGGAATATTGAAAAATAAGGAACTTATTTCATGGGACAAAGAGCAAGGGACTCTTGTGGAGTTTCTTATTGACGGTAGAGTTCAGTTAAAGGGAGAAGGCGGTGTTTTGAATTACTTGCGAGGTAACATACTTCTTAACCCTCACTTAAGTCTTGAATATAAATTGCCAGATATGAAAGAGACACGAGTTTCACGAGTCGTTGAGGATGTGCCTGAAATACCAAAGTCAACTCAGCCACACCCCCAAACAATGAAGCTTGGAGAGTTTATGGCTTATGGTCGAGCTTTTGGACGCAAAAGGGTAAAAGAATGGCTGCTGACAGACTTTTCTCGTGTTACGGCAAAAGCTGCACTAGAAATAGTTAAACACGCTGGATTAAATAAAGCCATCTTAGATAAAACAGTTTCTTCTTTAACAGATGATCAATATAAAAAAATTTTTTCCGGTGTACAATCAACAGAATTCAGTTCTCCATCGACTCAATCAGTTATGTCTATTGGTGAAAAAGCCCTTTCATTAAGTATTTTACGTTTAGGTGATGTAGACTACTTTTCTGTTGTTAGTCGCAAACCTACCATTTGTGATTTTAAACCTGTGCAAGCTGAAATTGCTATTGCTCGTTTGAAGAATAAAATAAATGAAGGGGAAAATGTTGTTCAAGTTTTAAGGTTTGCAAATAGAGTTCCTTTACAATTCGATAAAGCATCGTGTGCTATTGTTAAGTCAATTTCATCCATAAACTGGAAAAGCTATGGTTTGAAACAGACAAGAGGCAACTTACCTCAAGGACCCTACATTATTGCTGTTAGTGTTATCTCGCCTTTTATTAAATTTAAAAATGCCTCTAAAGAAACTATAGATGCTTCGGAGGACTTAGTTGCAGAGATTCGAAAAGGTTTGATGAAAGCAGGGCAAGGTCTATCTAGACATTTGAGAAAAGAGCATAAGGCTAACGAGTTAGAGTCTAAAATTCAGCATATTGAGAAATTTTCACCTATACTAGTTGATACCTTATGTAAAATTCTTGACTATGGACCTAAAAGGAAAAGTAAAGCAGAGGAAGGATTACGAAAAATACTCGGCAGGGACAATAAGACTGCTGAAAAGGAGCTTTCTATCGTTGAACAAAGGCTTGATAAGCATTTGCAACAGCAAAAGGAAAGACTGTCGATGTTTTCGAAAGAAGATGAGCTTATCGATGAAAAAAATGTTTCTAGTATGGATGCCATTGATCTTGACTCTTCTAAAGAAAAGAAAGTCGTAAATGAAAAAAATCATCGTATAGAACTTCCGCATGAAGATTCATCGACTTCTCAAAACAAGAAAAAGAGGATGGTTCAGGTATCTCTTTTTGAAGAAGATGATGAGAATCTCATTGCAAATAACTTACAAAGCTTGGGTAAAAATAAAAAAAAAAAAACAAGCAAGAAGATGAAGCTAGAACTTAGTAAGAAAAAAGTTAGTAAGAAAAAAGTTAGTAAGAAAAAAGCTAGTAAGAAAAAAGTTAGTAAGAAAAAAGTTGCTAAGAAAAAAGTTAGTAAGAAAAA
>PASJ01000077.1 GCA_002711925.1 Pseudobdellovibrionaceae bacterium
ACAGGTAGAGATGTTGAGATTCTTAACCCGGATCAAGTTATCTGTACACTCAACGAAGAAGGTAAAATTGACCTGGAAATGATTGTTCGACACGGTAAAGGTTATGTTGCTGCTGAGGATAACCAAGTTGAGTCATTACCAGTTGATTTTATACCTGTTGACTCCATCTTTGCACCAATACGTCGTGTAGCTTATCAAGTCTCAAATGCGCGTGTTGGTCAAGACACAGACTATGATAAACTTAGTCTTGAAATTTGGACAAACGGAGCCGTTCGTCCAGATGATGCTATGGCGTACGCTGCAAAAATACTTAAAGAACAACTTTCCTCTTTTATCAATTTTGATGAGACAGATGAGGTGGTTGAGCAGGAAGTCAGTCAAGATGAGACACCAGTCCCTAATGAGCATTTATTTAAGACTGTTGACGCGCTAGAGTTGAGCGTTCGAGCAGCCAATTGTTTGGAAAATGCAAACATCAAGTATATAGGTGAGCTTGTCACTCGTACTGAGGCCGAAATGCTTAAGACGAAGAACTTTGGACGTAAATCATTGAACGAGATCAAAGATATTTTGATGGAAATGGGACTATCTTTAGGAATGAAGATAGAAGGTTTTGACCCATCACAACTTAGAAATAAAGATAATTAGTAAAAATCAAAGGCGATTATTATGAGGCACTTGAAAGGCTATAGAAAATTAGGCCGCACATCAGATCACAGAAATGCGATGCTACGTAATCTAGCAACATCGTTTGTTGTCAATGGGCGAATAAAAACAACATTGGCTAGAGCGAAAGACTTCCGGTCGTATGTTGAAGGTATAATAACCTTAGGCAAAAAAGGAACTCTATCAGCTCGAAGAAAAGCTGCAGATGTTTTGTATACAAAAGAAGCTTGTCAAAAAGTTTTTACTGAACTTTCTGAAAGGTTTAAAGATAGGCCAGGTGGTTACACAAGAATATTAAAGTACGGTGTAAGGAAAGGTGACTGTGCTCAGGTTTGTCTTGTTGAACTTGTTGATTACGAAAGTAACGAAGGCAAGGTTCACAGAAAGTTAAGAGAAGAAAAACAAGCGAAAAAAGAAGCTAAGGAAGCTGAGGAATCTGCTAAGAATGCAACCCCTCCACCAGCGGCTCAAGCTACGACAAAATAAATGAAAATGCTAATGTAGACAGTTGGTGGGTGAGTTATGTGCTCTTTTGTCCTACCATCTGTTTCCGTTACTGCGAACTCTTTGGTTTCCTTGGGAATAATTATTAAAGCTACCGTTATTCTGAGCTCTGGGCCGTCTGTCTTGAGCGATATTTACAGCTAACTGTCTCCCGTTTAGGTCATAACCGTGGAAGCGTTCTATGGCCTTATTTGCATAATCACTTGACGACATCTCAATAAAACCAAAACCTCGGCTTCGACCGGATTCGCGGTCAGTTATTATACGAACACTCATAACGTCACCAACTTCGCTGAATAAATCTGCTAGTTGATCTTCTGTTGTTTGGTAAGGAAAGCCACCTACAAAAACTTTATTATTCATAATACACTTAACCTATAGAAATAAATAAATAATCACCCATGTCACATATTAATACTTGATCTATTAATCAATGAAAATAAAAAAATTAAAACAACTTATATTCATTCTTGAAAGAGGTGATTTAATTTTATATGAATGTTAAATTCTTGTTTATTAAGGAGAAAAAAATTAGTCGTGTATTCAACAGATATTTACCTTGTGTTGCTTGTTTGACTATATGTTTTTACAACTGCTACCCCAAAACGATAAAGGGAAGAATTTTTTCTCTAGAAGCTCTAGAAAGGCAGTACTTTATAAAAAAAGGCAGTGTTTTTAATTCTAAAACTATTCATGTTTCAGGAAAAGAAATTAAGCATAATATGGCGAGTTTAAAATTAAAGGAAATTATTCTACAGGGTCAAGTGGAATGTGTTGACCATTTATATTTAACCCTAAATATCGAGGGGATAAGGACTCCATATTTTGTTGATTTAACAGAGTTAGTTTTCTCTGACCTTAAGGAGGTTTCTGTTGGGCAGTCTATTTATATATTAGGGAGGTTGGCAGAAAGTGTTGAGAATAAAAGCTATCTTATAGCCAAAGAGCTCAACCTTAATAAAAGTTAGGATGATTCGTGTTGAAGAGATTATGTAGCTTTCTTTAAAAAAAGGTCCAATCTATCATATAGTTACCCCTAGAGTTGGCACTTGTCAAAGAGGGTAAGCAAGCTTCATTTTTTCATGTCTTTTATAGCTGTATTTTTACTTGCAATTTTACAAAAAAAAGATACTATGTATTGGTGGATTTTTTACTACGTTGTAAAAAATTAAGATGCTATCTTTAGAGTGATATGCCTTCCTGTTCTTTCAGGGCACGTTGACTGGTAAGTAGAAATTTCATTATTATTTGTGAGATTAAGGGGAGTTGTGGCGTTCTCGTTCATATACTTCAATTTTAAGGCATTATTATCTTTATTTAAAGCATACCGGTTAAGTTTGTATCTTTTCTTAAAACTTACTTGTTGAGCTCCAAGGAGGGAGTTTTTTGAGTTAGCTTTTGGTTAGCTTATTTATAGTTTTCAATTAAGATATTGTGTTATAGTTTCGGTCGATTCTTCTTGACAAGGAGGGTGACCTCCTTTTCTTGTAAAAAATTAGTTTCAAAGAGGATACATTTCATGCCATTTCTTGATGCTGGAGGCAAGTCAATTAAATTAGCAGATGTTGTTACATCGGTTAGTCGTGATAAAAACTTGGATAAGTCAATTATTATCGAAGCTTTAGAGCATGCTGTATTGCATGCTGCACGCCGAAAAATGGGTGCAACTGCAGATATTGAAGCCAATTATAATGAAGAAACAGATGAAATCGATTTATTTCAGTATCGAACTGTTGTTGAGGATGAGGAAGCCCTTGAAGATAATGTTGCTGAAATAACTTTTGAAGAGGCCAAAAAACTTGATCCTGATGTTGAAGTGGGTGATGCTCTTGGTATCAATCTAGAAACTAAGCAATTTGGTCGCATTGCTGCACAAGCGGCAAAACAAATTATTGTCCAAAAGGTGCGAGAAGCAGAAAGAGCCCTTGTTTATGACGAGTTTAAAGATCGCATAGGTGAAGTACTTAGTGGTTATGTTGTTCGAGTTGAGCGAAAAGATATTATTGTTGATTTAGGTAGAACCGAAGCAGTTATCCCTGTAAAAGAGCAGATGGTTGGTGAGCGTTTTCGCGTAAAAGATAGGGTACAAGGCTATGTTGTTGATGTTCGTAAGGCGACAAGAGGAGCGCAAGTCATTTTGTCGAGAGCTCATACCGGTTTTATAACTAAACTTTTTGAAGAGCATGTAACCGAAATTTATGATGGGATCGTTACCGTAGAGTCTGCAGCAAGAGATGCTGGCCTTCGTAGCAAAGTAGCTGTTCACTCAAAAGATCCTTTAGTTGATCCGGTTGGAGCATGCGTTGGTATGAAAGGTGCTCGTGTTCAAGCTATCGTCCAGGAGCTTAATGGAGAAAAGGTTGATATTGTTCCTTGGGATAGTGACCCTGCGAAGCTTGTTTGTAATGCCTTAGCTCCAGCTGTTGTTAGCAAGGTTATTGTGGATGATGAACACCACTCAATGGAGGTAGTGGTTGCTGAGGATCAGCTTTCTCTAGCAATTGGTAAGAAGGGACAAAACGTTCGTTTGGCAGCCCAACTTAGTGGCTGGAAGCTAGATATAAAGAGCGAGTTAAAGGTCGAGGAGCAACTTGCTACAGTGAAGAAAGTATTAGCAGATATTGCTGGATTAGGTGATATGCATGCAGGAATTTTGGTGCATGAAGGAATAAAAACGCCAGAAGAGCTTTCCGAAGTTAATCCTCGGATTCTTTGTCGTCTTTTAAACCTTGAGTTAGACAATGCTGAAAAGATAATAGAAGCTGCAAAGGTTAAAGCAAGTGAAATAGAGCTTGGGCAGATACAAGATACAGAAGATTACCAAGCTTCCGATGCAGCAGCAATACCACAAGAAGAGGCTCCAGTAAAAGATTCTTCCAAAGCAGATAGAGAAGCAAGGATTGCAATGTTTAAATGCTTAGGGGGAGTTGGTGAAGCTGCTGCTTACGCTTTGGCTGATGCCGGTTATATAACAATTGGTGATATTGTTGCAGATTCTGCAGATGAGGTTGCGCAAAAGTCAGGTTTATCATTAGGAGTAGCAAGGACAGTTCAGATTGCTGCTGATCGTTATTTGCAAGAAATACAGAGTTCCTCAGAAGCATCTGATAATGATTAAATTATCAGGTATAAGATTTTTTTGAGATGTTATATTTTATTATTTTTTGCCTTTCAATAAAGAGGGTGGTGGATGTCAAAGATCCGTGTATATGAGTTAGCAAGAGAGCTTGGTTTAGAAAGTAAAGTACTTATTAAAAAGTTGAAGGATGCCGGTATTGAGGTGTTAAGTCACCAAAGCTCTATCAGTACTCGGAGTGTTCAGTCTTTTAGGGAAAAGCTGAGGTCTGAAGCAAAACCTAAAGTTGTTGTTAGGCGAAAGAAAAAAGTAACAAAGGCGCCGAGAGAAGATAATTCTCTTGAAACTTCGTTGAAGACTGAAGATGCCGTAGAAAAAAATAAGACACAAGAAAAACCTAGCGAGAGAACACCGTCATCTGACAGATCTGAAGTCTCTGTAGATACAGATTTTATCAAGAAACAGAAGATAGCAGAGGTTAATGATAAGAAGAAAGAGATTCGTGCCGAACAAGGTTCTGTTCTATCTCAAGGTCATTCAGTTACAGAAGAAAAAGTTAAAACCAAGGATGTCTTATCTAAATCTTTAGACGAAGGGGAAACTCCTGAAGTAAAAACTCCTGAAGTAAAAACTCCTGAAATAAAAACTTCTGAAATAAAAACTTCTGAAGTCAAAACCTTCGAAACAAAAACGCCAGAAGTAAAAACATCTGTTGTGAATGAAGAAGAGTCTCAAGACAATAAACAGAAAAGTCAACCCCAGCCGAGTAAAAGTGGGGGGGCAACGATTGTGAGAAGAGCAACTAAAGAAGAAGTTGATGCTATGGTTGCTTCTTCTAATCGCAACAGACCCATTCGTAAAGCAAATCAAAAAGTAAAAGAAATAAAGTCTAGTCCTAAGGCTGAAGGCTTTTTGAAAGCAAAGCCAAAAGAAATAAGTGGTTTCTTAAAAAAGATTTCTGAGCATGAAGAACAAGAAAATCCTCCAATGTCTAATTCTGGTATTGTGAATAGGAAAGATTCAAAGAAAAAAGATCGTTCGGATGAAAGTTCAGAAAGTCGTTTAAAAGTTATAAAATCAAAAAGAGTTCAAAATCGGAATATAAGAGATATAGCTAATTTTGATGGTGATGACTTACCCAGTAAATCAAAACGTAGAGTTGTCTTTGGAGCATCTGGGCGCAGGAAAGAACAAAAGTGGAAAAAGACAGCGCATAAGAAAACTCAAATAACAACACCAAGAGCCTCGTATAGAGTTGTTAGAATGGAGCAGCCAAATATTGCGGTGTCAGATTTATCGAAACAAATGTCGGTAAAATCTGGCGATGTAATTAAGAAGCTCATGGGTCAAGGTCTTATGGTTAGTATCAATGAAAGTATTGATTTCGATACGGCATCTTTGATTGCAAGCGAGTACAACTTCGAGTGTAAAGTTATCACAAAAACAGTTGAAGATATTTTACAACAGCAAAAACATCCTGATGTTCAATTGAGTCCTCGTTCACCCATTATTACAGTTATGGGCCACGTTGATCATGGTAAAACATCAATTTTAGATTCGATCAGGAAAAGTGGTGTTGCTGACCAAGAAGCTGGGGGAATTACCCAACATATAGGTGCTTATACCGTTGAGCATAATGGTGCTCATATAGCATTTCTTGACACACCAGGTCATGAAGCCTTTTCCTCAATGAGGGTCAGGGGAGCCCAGCTTACAGATATTGTTATACTTGTTGTTGCTGCGGATGATGGGGTTATGCCACAAACTATAGAAGCTATTTCTCACGCTAGAGAGGCTAAGGTTCCTATTGTTGTAGCCATTAATAAGATTGATAAGCCAAACATAAATTTGGATCGAATTTTCAATGAGTTGAGTGAACATGGTATTCAATCAGAAGAGTGGGGTGGTGAGCATCAGTTTGTTAAGGTTAGCGCCTTAACTGGCGACGGTATAGATGATTTGCTTGAAGCTATTAACCTCCAAGCTGAAATGTTGGAATTGCAAGCAAGAGCTACAGGCCTTGCTGAAGCATCAGTCATAGAAGCTCATTTGGATAAAGGTCGAGGTACTGTTGCTACGGTTGTTGTCACTCAAGGTTTAATGAAAATAGGGCAGTTTGTCGTAGTTGGTAAATGTACCGGACGTATTCGTGCGATGAATGATCATAATGGGGTCTCTTTAAAAGAAGCCGGTCCATCAACACCTGTAGAAATCTTAGGTTTAACCGAGATACCTATGGCAGGTGATACTCTTAATGTTGTTGATGATGAAAAGGAAGCTAAAAAGATTAGAGACATTAGAGTAGATGAGGAAGTTGCCAAAAACCAGAAAGTTCATAGTGCTCCGACTGATCTTGATGAGACTGCCCTACTTGAAAACCTTATGGGTAAAGTTAAATCATCTTCACTACCGCAACTTCCTTTGATTATAAAGGCAGATGTTCAAGGGACAATGGAAGCAATATGTCAGTCCATCGAAAAACTTCAAAGTAATCTTGTTAAAGTTAGTGTTATTCATAAGGCTGTAGGAGGTATATCAGAAAGTGATCTTAATTTAGCTGAGACAAGTGGTGCTGTTATCATTGCTTTTAATGTTAGAGCTTCAAACTCCATTACAGACCTTGCAGATAGACGTAGTGTGATCATAAAGTATTTCAGTGTAATTTACGAGCTAGTTGATACAGTTAAGGTCCTAATGGCTGGTAAACTTCCACCTCTTGGGAAAGAAGTTATACAAGGACACGCAGAAGTTCGTAATCCTATACATATTCCTAAAATTGGATTAGTTGCCGGCTCTGCCGTGATTGATGGTAGAATCTCAAGGGGGTCTTTTTTGAGACTTATTAGGGATGATGTTGTTATTCATGATGGTAAAATGGCTGCTTTAAAACGTTTTAAAGAAGATGTAAAAGAGGTTCAAAATGGATATGAGTGTGGTATTTCTTTTGAGTCTTATAATGATATAAAAGTTGGAGATGTCATAGAGTCTTATTTAATTGAAGAGACCCAAGCTCAGTTAGATATTTAGATTTTTGGCCGCCAGAAAAGAGAAGAAATATGAACTTAAGACAAAGTAGAGTAGCTGACCAGATACGCGATATTTTAGCGAGCCGTTTTTATGGTGACCAAATAGATGATCCTCGGTTAAAAAATGTTTGTATAACTAGGGTGAAAGTAACAGCTGATTTACAACTTGCGTCTGTCTATTATAGAACCTTAGATGATAAACAAATAGAGTTTGCATCAAAAGGTCTAGAGTCTTGTAAAAATAGATTTAGAAAGCTTTTAGCTCAAGAGCTAATTGCTAGAAGAGTGCCTAGTCTCAGGTTTTTTTATGACGAGAGTGTGGACGATGTCAATCGAGTAGAAACGATTCTAAGCCAGATCAACCAAAATCAATAAAACTCTTTTTCTATTCTATTTCCTCACCCTTAAAGGATTTCTTTATCATGTTGGCAGCAGAACAAAAAGTTCTTTCTGGGATGTTAGCAGTAAAAAAACCAGCTGGAATAACGTCAAAAGATGTTTCGAGAAAGTTAACAAGAATTCTAGGCAAACTAAAACTTGGACACGTTGGTACATTAGATCCTTTAGCTGAAGGTGTCCTTCCAATTCTTGTGGGTAATTCCACAAGGCTTCAAGATAATTTACTTGATTCTAAAAAAGTTTATATTTGTAAATTAAAGCTTGGTTTTGAGACAGATACACTTGATGCAACAGGAAAAACGCTGGCTACAAAAGAGTTTAAGCACGTGACCTTAGAACAGCTGAGGCATGAAGCTATTAAGCTTATTGGGCCGCAAGTTCAGCCCCCTCCCCTTTACTCAGCTGTAAAATTTAAAGGTAAACCTCTGTATAAATATGCAAGAACCGGTAATGTTGGCGCTTTGGATACCAGCTTAATCAAAAGGAATATACATGTTTACTCATTTCTCATCTCTTCATATCATGATGGTGTTGTTACCTTTGAGGTTACTGTTTCTAAGGGAACTTATGTTCGAAGCCTTGCTGTCTCTTTGGCTGAGTCTGTTAACACTTTAGGCACAGTTATTTTTTTGAACCGGATAGAAACAGCTGGAGTTAAGGCAGTTCAGGCAGTAGAACTTGCAACTCTGATCTCAAAACTTCAGATGGGTGAAAAGCTTGAAGATTTTATTATACCTCCTGAAAAGTTTAATATGAATATTCCTTTCTATCAGCTTAAAGATGATTTATTAGTAGAAGACCTACTTCTAGGTAAGAAAATTTACTTTTCGCAAAAGGAATTTACAAATAAATTGGTTTTAACAAACACTTACAAACCGGATTCTTTTATGGATGAATTAGAGTGTCTTTTGTTAGACGGAAGTGGAAAAACCTTTGGTTTAGGTCTTTTAACTGGCGTTACTGGAACAAGCATTTGTGTTAGCAGGAAAAGGAGAATAAGATGAGCGGATTAGGTCTTGATTATTTATTCACTTCAGAGTCTGTTAGTGAGGGACATCCTGATAAAGTAGCTGATCAAATTAGTGATGCTATACTGGATAAATTTCTAACTCAAGATAAGCACTCTCGTGTTGCGTGTGAAACTCTTTTGAATACTGGTTTGGTTGTTATCGCTGGAGAAATAAGTTCAAAGGGAGTTGTTGATTTTAGCGAGGTTGCACGTGATGTTATTAAGTCTATAGGCTATGACGATGGTGAACTTGGTTTTGACTATAAAAGTTGCGCAATTTTAAACTCAATCGATAAACAATCTCCTGATATTGCCATTGGGGTCAACAAAAACGAGGGATCATACAAAGAACAAGGTGCTGGAGATCAAGGTATGATGTTTGGTTATGCCTGTGATGAAACGCAAGAGTATATGCCTGCCACTATAAGTTACGCTCATAAGTTACTAAAGGAGCTTGCTGATCAGCGGCATAGTCGAAAAGTGGATTGGTTAAGGCCTGATGCAAAAAGTCAAATAACAGCTGAGTATAAAGAAGGAAAATTAACTAGAGTTGATACGGTTGTTGTTTCTACTCAGCACTCACAAGACGTTTCATTAGAAACAATTAAAGAACATATTATTGAAGATTGTATAAAAAAGATTATCCCTAGTGACTTATTGACAAATACAAAATATTTTATCAACCCCACAGGGCGTTTTGTTATTGGTGGCCCTAAAGGCGATGCCGGGCTCACAGGGCGTAAAATAATTGTTGATACATATGGTGGACACGGTGCTCATGGTGGTGGCGCTTTTTCGGGTAAAGATCCGACAAAGGTCGATCGCTCTGCTGCATATATGGGCCGCTATATTGCAAAACACCTTGTTGCTGCAGGTTTAGCAAAAAAGTGTTTAGTTCAATTGGCTTATGCTATAGGTGTTTCAGAACCTGTAAGTGTTTGTGTTGAAACTTACGGCACATCTACTTATTCTTCTAAAGTCTTAGCCGACTTAGTTAGAAAAAATTTTGATTTAACACCTCAATCAATAATTAATAGTTTGAGTTTATTACAACCTATTTATCAAAAAACAGCCACGTATGGACACTTTGGTCGAACGGACGTACCTTGGGAAAAACTCGATAAAGTTTCATTGTTAAAGCAGTAGTTATTTTAATCTCTTAACCATTTTTTATACGTATTAGTGTGGTTTCGTATGATTTATTCGTTGTCTGGAATTATTAAGCACAAGAAACTTAACGAGCTCGTGATTGATGTTGGTGGCATTGGCTATGGAGTAGAAGTCCCATTGTCTTGTCTAGGTTCCATACCAGATATAGAAAAAAAGTGTTTCTTGTGGGTTTTTACAAAAGTTCGAGAAGATAGTATTAAACTTTTCGGTTTTACCAGTTGGGCCCAAAGAAACGCTTTTTCGATTTTGATTAATATAAATGGGGTAGGTCCAAAAGTTGCTATAGCTATTTTATCAACCTTGTCCGTTGGTGAATTAAGCTCAGCAGTTGAACTTAAAGAAATTGAAAAACTTCAACTTGTACCAGGTATAGGTAAGAGAACAGCTGAGAAAATACTACTAGAACTTAATTCTAAATCAGACCGTTTAACAGAAGTTCATACTAATGAATGTGATTCCAATCATAGTCGAGCTTCCTTCGGAGACCTTGGTTTCGATAAAGAAGAAAAACTAGCTTCTAATGATTTAAAAGATAAAATAAAAGATTTAAAGTCTGCACTAAACAACCTAGGCTTTAAAGAAAAAGACATTTCATTGACCGTTGATCAGATAAAAAAATCTTATGAAGGTGAAGACATTTCAGATCTTATTAAAAATGCTTTAACACTTCTTTCTGACAAGTCATTAATACAAAAGCACAGTCAAGAAAAAAAATCTGATGATTTAGACCAATTATTCTGAGGTAGAGTAAAAAATGAAGGAGGATGAATTTGAAGGTATTTCTATAAAAAGAGAAACTAGGGTTGTCTCTCCAAAGGAACAAAAAAAGGATAGTTGTGAGCAACAGGAAAGAAATACCGTAAGACCCGATTGTTTTGCCGATTACCCTGGTCAACCACAAGCTAAAGATAACTTGATGGTTTATGTTAAAGCTGCTCAGAAAAGAAATCAAGTCCTTGATCATATCTTATTGCACGGGCCTCCTGGTCTCGGCAAAACAACTTTAGCAAACATTGTAGCTAAGGAAATGAAGACGCCTTTTTACAATACAAGCGGTCCATCGATAGATCGGCCTGGGGATCTTGCTGGTATTTTGGCAGGAGTCGAAAAATTTTCTATTCTCTTTATTGATGAAATTCATAGGCTTTCAATTCAAGTCGAGGAAGTTCTGTATTCGGCTATGGAAGATTTCTCAATAGATCTTATTGTTGGTCAGGGTCCTACAGCTAGGTCTGTTTCAATGCCTGTAGCGCCATTTACACTCATTGGCGCTACCACTCGTATGTCAAGTCTCTCTCGGCCTTTGCAAAGTCGTTTTGGTATTCAAGAAAGACTACAATACTATTCTTCAGAATCTTTAGCTTTGATTCTTCAACGAACAGCTCACATACTAGGTATTAAAATTTTACCTGAATCTGCAGAAATTCTTGCAAGAAGATCTCGCGGGACGCCAAGAATAGCTAATCGTTTATTGCGTCGAGTGTGGGACTTTTCTATAGCTTTAGAAGCTCGTGTTATCGACTCTAAAGTTATACAATATGCACTGGAACGCCTTAATATAGATGCTTATGGCTTGGATTATCTTGATAAGAAAATACTTTCTGTTATAGGTTTGCAGTATAAGGGTGGACCTGTTGGGATTGAAACCATTGCTGTAACCTTGGGTGAAGAACGTGCTACAATTGAAGAAGTTTATGAACCATATTTAGTTCATTCAGGATTAATTAACAGAGGTCCAAGGGGGCGTTCTCTAACCGATAAAGGTCGAAAAGTTTTAGAACATCCCTAAAACAATTATGCCTAAGTCTATAAAAGCTTCTTTTGATATACATGATAAAACACAGCTTGAAATAATTTTTGATTATTTTCTTCTCCCGGATAGGAAAGATTTAAAAAAGATTGAGTCGACCCAAAGGTTTGACTTAGATTTTTATTTATTTTTTCCTCCCCAAATGAATATCAATGCCGAAACTTACAAAAAAGAAAATTTTTTCAATGATTTAAGACCCCTTTTGAGTATGAAAGAGCCAAAGTATACTTGGAAAATGCTATATGGTGAGGGTAAAAATCGAGATATTTCACCGCTAAATTGTTTGGAAAAATTAATCGAGGGTAAAAGCGAGAAAGATATAAATAAAGACATCACTATTAATCAGCTTCGATTATTTGCTTGTGGTTTTAGTTCATTTTTTAATAAAAATATGAAAAGGAAGTGTAAACACCTTAAACGTTCCCAGAAGAAGAGTAAGGACTTAACTAAAATATCAATGGAAAGTTTTATCTTTTTAAAAAGATATTTTGGCTTATTTCTTTTATGGAAAAATTTTCGAAAATCTTTTTTATTAAAATTAAAAACGAATAAAAATATTGAAATAAAGAATGAAGTACAGTTTATAGATGAATACTTACATTTTATTCTTAAAGAAAATATTGCTCGTTTTACAAATAGTATTAAAAATTATCAACCATTTCTTGATAAGATTCTTTTTTCGATTATTTCTAGACGTGTAAGAGCTATTACTAAGATTCTTTATACCGAACATAATAGTGAATTCTCTCGAGTTTTTAAAGAAAAAAGTCCATCCTCATATAAAGAAAAGTTTTCTCTTCGAATTGGTTTTTTAAAACGAAGAGTGTGGCAAGTGTTATATTTGAATGTTAAAGAGAAGAATTATTTTTTAAATAAGAAACAGTTTTCATATATGATCGCTGCAGGTGTAGCTGCTTTATGGGCTCTTTTAGCTAACACTATGATTTGGTATAGCTTACAATTTGGTGAAAATAATTTTTTTGGCAATCTTTCAGGAGAAATTGTAGGTTTTAGTGGATCTGCTATAATTTTAGCATTTATCACTGCATATATTTTAAAGGATAGAATAAAGGATATTGGTAGGAAGTATTTACAAAATAATCTCTTAAAAAACTTATCAGACAGTCATGAAAAAATAACTTACGGATCCTTAAATAGCAAATATATAAACGTAGGGTCAATAAGTGAGTCTTTTAATTTCCGAAATGGCCAAGATCATATACCAGAAGAAATTATCAATTTTCGTGAATATAAGCTTGGATCAAGATTTCTTGATCAAGAAGAAACAATAAATTACTATAAAAAAGTAATTTTGAAAGGTAAAGTTATAAATAAAATAAATGAAAATATATTTGCAGTTAGAGATATTATCAGATTAAATATAAAGAATTATATTTCACGGCTTGGTGATCCTTATTTTAAGACTAGGCTTCTTACTTCTGAAGGAAAAAGCAAGCGTATAGAAGTACCTCGAGTTTATTATATTGACTTAGTCTTAAACTATTCTCAAAAAGACCAGAGTGGCCAGATGCAGAATATTGCCCTCGATTGTAGGCGATTGATTGTCAATAAAGAGGGTGTTGTCCGTCTCGAATCCTAAAATAATTATACCTACAGTACTACCAACCATCACTGTTCAAAAAATAATAATTAACAAATTTGTCAAAATTTCCTATACGTATAATATTAAAATTTTTTGTATTATATCGAAATTTAAGTAATGAATTTCAACTTAAATATTTTTTATTTTATAAAAAATAAAAATATAAAAAATTGTAAAGAAATTAAAAATGATAACAAGGATTATATTTTGACTCTATTTAGCGGACAAGGATTTCCAAATCAGCAAGGTTTGTATAGCTCATCTCGAGAACATGAGTCTTGTGGGGTTGGTTTTATTGCAAACTGTCACGGTATTAAGTCAAATGAGATTATAAAGGATGGTTTGAAAATTCTTTGTAAACTTCAACATCGAGGAGCTTCTGGAGTTGATTCTAGAACGGGAGATGGAGCTGGTATATTAATTCAGATTCCAGATACATTTTTTCGTCAAAAGTTAGCATGTACTTTACCAACTTTAGGTTTGTATGGTGTTGGAAATATCTTTTTACCCAAAGATAAGTTTCTTAGAGACAAGATAAAAAGGATTATCGAATCTGTTATTGAAAAATCAGGGTTTAATTTTTTAAGCTGGAGAGACCTACCAACAAATAACGAATTTCTTGGAGCAGGATCTCTAAGTAGTGAGCCATTTGTTAGTCAGATTTTTATTTCTTTCAAAAAAAAAAATAGAATTTCTTTAAGCTTTGAACTTTTTCTTTTGAGAAAGCAGATTGAAAAAAAAATAAGAGAAGATAATTTAGGGTCACCAGTTTATATTTGCAGTTTGTCACATGAAACTATTGTTTACAAAGGTATGTTTTTAGCAGATCAACTTCAATCCTATTATTTAGACCTTTGCAACGAAGAGTTAAAATCAGCTGTAGCTCTTGTTCACCAGAGATTTTCAACTAATACTTTTCCTTCCTGGCAGCTAGCTCATCCATTCCGTAAATCAGCTCATAATGGTGAGTTTAATACGATAAATGGAAATATCAATATGATAAGAGCTCGTGAATCAATGTTATCGCATAATGATTTAAGTGATGAAGATATCGAAAATATCCTACCAATTATTGAGAAGGGAACTAGTGATTCTGCATCCTTTGATAACGTTTTGGAGTTTCTCTTAATTACAGGGCGTCCTTTGGCAAAAGCTCTTTCAATTTTGATACCTGAAGCTTGGGCTTCACGTCAACATATGGAAGTTAAAAGACGTAAATTTTACGAATATCACGCAAATATAATGGAGCCCTGGGATGGGCCTGCAACAGTAGCTGCTTTTGATAATAACCAATTGTGTGTTGTTCTAGATAGGAATGGATTAAGACCAGCAAGGTACTGTTTAACTCGTGATGATCGTTTAATTTTTGGGTCAGAAGTAGGTGTTGTTGATCTTGATCCTAATGATTATAAGTACTGCGGTAGGGTTTGGCCAGGTAAAATGATTATGCTAGATCTCAACCATGGATTTAAAATGGATGAAGAGATTAAGAGGTCTTTTATTGCTGATAAAGATTATCATACATGGCTTGATAAATACTCCTTATCACTGAACCAACTTCCGGTGCCGAGGGTGTCAAAAGAAAGTGAAGATTCATTTGATAAACTTAGACTGTATCAAACAAATTTTTCTTACACCGAAGAAGAGATAAATGAAGTTTTGGTTAAAATGTCAATAGATGGGCAAGAACCTATTGGCTCTATGGGAGACGATACTAATCTTGCACCGTTTGATATAAAATATTCTACATTTTTTGATTTTTTCCGTCAACGTTTTGCTCAAGTTACTAATCCTGCTATTGACCCTATTCGTGAAGCTTTGGTTATGGATTTGACAACATATTTTGGTGTCGGTTGGAATATGTTTTATGACGGTGATAAATTTTGTAAACAAATAAAAATTGACTCTCCTATTTTAACGAATATTCAGTTACAACAATTATCTCATAGTCAAAATGAATATTTCAAAACAGTTGTTATCTCTGTTTTGTCAAAAGTAGATGAAAATGAAGACTTTGTTATAGAAAAAAAATTAGAATTTATCTTTGCAGAAACACGGGAAGCTGTTGAAGGTGGTTGTAATTGTATTATTCTTTCTGATAAAGGTCTTTCTAAAGATCACATAGCACTTCCCATTCTTTTAGTTGTTTCTGGTCTTCACCATTACTTGATCGATCATGGGATAAGAGGTGGGGTTGGTATTTTCGTTGAGACTGGTGAAGCTAGGAATGTTCATCATATTGCTTGCTTAGTTTCTTATGGTGCTTCTGCTATTAATCCGTACATAGGTTTTGAGACTATACGACAGCATCATTTAAAAAATAACCATGCTACAAATTGTAATAAAAACATTGATCTTTCGCTTGAAAAATATATTTTAGCCCTTACAAAAGGTCTTTTGAAAATTATGTCTAAGATGGGAATTTCTTCTCTGAATAGTTATAAAGGCGCACAGGTATTTGAAGTTTTTGGTTTGTGTGAAGATCTTGTGAAAAAATATTTTTATGGAACAGTGAGTCAAACGAGTGGTATTAGTTTAGACGAAATTTCTGATCATCTCAAACAACAAAATAAGTCACAATTTGTTATACCATTTGACACAAATAAAATTTTGGTTAGAGGTAGTAATTTTAGTTGGAGACCTGATGGTAAATACCATCATTATAATCCTGAGACAATAAACCTTTTGAGACGTTCTACTCGTGAAAATAGCTATGATCTTTACAAGAAATTTTCTAATACTTTCACAGGTCAGAAGAAAGCAAATGTTCTTAGAGACTTTTTTGATTTTAAGGAACATCGAAGAAAAGTTTTTAGCGTTAATGATGTTGATGGAAATGAAAAAATAATTAAATGCTTTTGCTCGGGAGCTATGAGTCTTGGAGCTCTCTCTCCTAAATCTCATGAAACATTAGCTGTAGCGATGAACAATATTGGTGCAAGATCTAACTCTGGTGAGGGAGGTGAGGACCCTCTTCGCTTCAAAATAAATCAAGATGGTCTAAATAAGAGGTCAGCAATCAAACAAGTTGCATCCGGACGCTTTGGTGTTACAACTCACTATTTAGTTAATGCTGATGAGATTCAAATAAAAATATCCCAAGGGGCAAAACCAGGAGAAGGTGGCCAACTTCCAGGTCATAAAGTAAACTCTTATATTGCAAAGCTGAGACACTCTGTTCCTGGTGTCAGTCTTATTTCTCCTCCCCCGCACCACGATATCTACTCTATTGAGGATTTAGCACAACTTATATTTGATTTAAAAAATGTGAATCCAAATTCAAATATTGCTGTCAAGCTTGTTTCAGAATATGGTGTTGGTACTGTGGCTGCTGGTGTTGCAAAAGCACAAGCAGATCTTATCGTCATTTCTGGTCATGATGGAGGAACTGGTGCTTCTCCTTATAGTTCCATTAAACATGCAGGTTTACCGTGGGAGCTTGGTGTCTCCGAAACACATCAGACATTAATTCTAAATGGGCTTCGGGACCAAGTAAAACTTCAAGTTGACGGGCAGATGAAAACAGGTAGAGATGTTGTTATGGCTAGTATTTTAGGTGCTGATGAATTTGGATTTTCTACAGCTCCCCTTATCGCACTCGGGTGTGTTATGATGAGAAAATGTCACCTTGATACGTGTCCCGTAGGTATCGCAACCCAAAATAGTGAGTTAATTAAAAACTTTACCGGGAAAGCTGAGTATGTAGAAAATTATATGAATTTTGTTGCTTTAGAAGTTAGAGAGATATTATCTCAACTTGGTTTTAAGAGTTTACAAGAGATTCGTGGTAAGACTGAGCTTTTAAAAATTATAAAAGATAGCCCTTTAGACCTTAAAAGAGTTTTACATAAGCCAGAACCTCCCTTTTTTTGTAAAAGTAAAAGGGAAAAAATAGACTTGTCTAATGTTTTAGATAATAAACTAATTAACTTAGCAAAACCTTTGTTTAGCCAAAGATGTAAAAAAGTTAATGAGACACTAGAAATAAAGAACTCAGACCGATCAACGGGTACTATGCTTAGTGGTTTTATTGCTAGAGAATACGGAGCGAAGGGTTTACCGGATGGAAGTCTAAATTTTATCTTTGAAGGTCATGCTGGGCAAAGTTTTGGTGCGTTTCTTGTTCCTGGACTAAGACTAACAATTCATGGTTTAGCTAATGATTATCTTGGTAAAGGTATGAATGGCGGAACTATCATTGTTACAACAAAGCTAAGTCAAATTCCAAATACTCAAAATAACTTTTTGGTAGGCAATACACTTTTATACGGTGCAACAGGGGGGGAAGTTTTTATTGCAGGTCACGCTGGAGAAAGGTTTGCCGTTAGAAACTCTGGTTGTATTGCTGTTGTTGAGGGTGTGGGAGATCACGGGTGTGAGTATATGACAGGAGGGAAAGTCCTTGTTCTAGGTTCTACTGGAAGAAATTTTGCAGCAGGAATGAGTGGAGGAGTCGCTTATGTCTTAGATGAAGAGGGACTTTTTTTTAGAAGGTATAACCGAGAAAATATAAATATTGAAAAGTTAGAGGAAAACGAAAAAGAACAAGTAATGTCTTTAATTAAAAAACATATTTTATATACTAGGTCATTTAAAGCTAAAAAAATTATTAAAAACTGGTCTTCAACTGAAAAGCAATTTGTAAAAGTTATTTCAAAAGAATATAAAAAGGCCCTAGAAGATATAAAAAATAATGTCCAATAAAGGAGGAGTCTTTTGTGGCTGACCCTAAAGGTTTTTTAAAGATAAAAAGAAACCAAGGTAAAAAAAGACCACCGCAAAATAGAATACATGATTTCAAAGAGCATCAAATTGATCTTTCAAAAGTTGAAATTAAGGAGCAAGCAAGTCGCTGTATGGATTGTGGAGTTCCTTTTTGTATGTCAAACTGTAGTTTGGGTAACCATATTCCAGATTTTAACAATAGTTTATACAAAACCAGGCCAAAAGAAGCGTTAGCATCTTTACTTGCAACAAACAATTTCCCTGAATTTACTGGAAGAGTTTGCCCAGCACCATGTGAAAGTTCATGTGTGCTTGGTCTTGTGGATAATCCTGTAACAATAAAGAATAATGAACTAAACATAATTGAACAAGGTTTTCAAGAAGGGTATGTTCATGCGCAATTACCATCGCTTAAAACAGGAAAAAAAGTCTGTATTGTAGGTTCTGGACCTGCTGGTCTTGCATGTGCACAGCAACTTAATAAAGCTGGGCACGAAGTAACAATTTACGAAAAAGCAGACACTCCAGGTGGTCTTTTGTCATGGGGAATACCTGAATACAAGCTTCCTTCAGCAATTGTTAAAAGACGAATAGACTTATTGAAAGATGAGGGAATAAAGTTTGTTTTAAACTGTGAGTTAGGACGTGATGTTAATTTAAATGATTTAAAAACCAATGCAGATGCTGTTGTTTTGTGCTTAGGAGCAGAAGTTCCGAATGATCTCAATTTACCTGGTCGAAATAGCAAAGGAATTTATTTTGCAATGGAGTTCTTGTCTAGTCAAAGAAATACTTTGAGAAATAAATGGTTGCTAGAAGAAAAAAATCTTAATGCAAAAAATAAAAATGTTATAGTTATTGGTGGAGGAGACACCGGTTCTGATTGTATCGGAACAGCTATTCGACAGGGTGCTCGAAGTGTCTCGAATTTTGAGATTTTACCTAAAATGCCAAATTACCGTTCTGACAACAACCCCTGGCCACAAGATAAACGGACGTACAAGATAAGCTCTTCCATGGAGGAGAATATAGCTTTAAAAGGTTTATTCGAGTATCAAATTTTGACACAGCGTTTTCTTTCCAACGAAAGCAATTTTTTAACTGGTGTTGAAACAATACATGCTAGCAAAGATGAAAAGACAAGAAAAATATGGCCATGTGATCTTTTACTTATAGCTATTGGTTACTCAAAACCGATGAACTATGAGACTTTAAAAAAATACAATTTAAAGCTAGGGGCTTCAGGTCTTGTTGCTTTAGACCCGACAACTAAAATGACCTCTTTAGAAGGTGTTTTTGCTGCAGGAGATTGCTCGTTCGGACAAAGTCTGGTTGTTACCGCTATTGCCGAAGGTCGAGACACTGCTTCTTGTGTTGATAAATGGCTAATGAAGAAAGAGTCATTATTACCTCGACCAAGCTCTAACTGTTAATCATTTACCACTTTCTTTTATTATCTAGTCATGATCTATCTATTTTTAAGTTAAGTTCCAATAAAAAATAATCGAACAAGGTGGAATTTTGTATGATACTCAACAGGGTTAATAAAATTTTTTTGTTACTACTAACTTCTTTTCTCTTACAGTCATCTATTTCAGCAAGTGAAGATTATACTTGTTATAGTGATGATGAGACAATTTGGTTTACAGGCAAAACATCAGAAGACAGATTCGGAAATGAAAAATTTTTAAATACCGTACAAGTATATATAAATAGTAAGAAAGTTGCATATATAAGACCCCATAAAATGGAACCAGGCAGTACACCACATAAATTCAAGTATATGGATAAGAGAATGAACGTTTCACTAAATTGGTTTGAAAGAAAATTATGTTTTTCCTTTCAAGATAAAGAAAATAGTTTTTCTTTTGAAGGAAAGTTAATTTGTGAATAAGATTTTTTTTGTAACTTACTTTCTAAAAATCAATTTTAATTCGTCCAATGTAAGAAGCTTCAAGAGTACTTAATGCTACTTGTGGACAGGCCCAAATATTATTGTTTCTTATAGAAATCTTTGTAGTAAAATCTTTTCTTATCTTATTTATACCAAGATTTTTAATATTTCTAGTTTTGACTCCTAATTTGATAAGATCTGCGCCAAGAAGACTTCCTATTGCTTGATAACTTTGAGGGCGGGCTTGGTTGCAGGTGTTTCCAAGATCGGAGACACTTAAGTATAATGGAAAATTAGCAGGAGAAGTTGATTTACTACCAATTTTTTCTCCTGATTTAGCTTGTAAAAAAGCATAAGAGACAACACATCTATTTTGTTTTGATGGACCAGGTAATAGTATTAGTTTCTTAGTGCATAAGCCTAGGTTACTACTTTCTGAACATCTCCATCTTCCTACTTCTTTTCCATTTTCTGGAACAACATCATTATTCATAAAAATTTGAAGATGCTCACACTCTGGGTAAAAAATTTCTATGTATTTATTGTCTAAAATACTTAAATTAATTCTTTTTAACTTTCTTTGATATTGTTTATAGCGGCTATGGCAATTTATTACATCCGTATAACATTGAGACCCTGTAGCTTTTGTTAGTTCGTGATTGTACTCAATGTCCCTGATTAAAGTTTGAACTTCTCTTTGCCATTTTTTTTCTGTGTACTCATATTTTTCTGCTATAATACGTAGTTTTTCGAGTTCTTGTATCTGCGACTTGAAATTTTCTTGGAGTTTTTCTCTAACGTCTATTATTTCTTCTGTTAGTAAAGAAGGACTGGTTATTTTTAGTCCCAGGGTTTCATACGGGAGGATTTTTACATTAATGGGGACAAGGCCTGCATTTTCTTGTTGTCTTGATTTGAATTGAGAAGGAAACCCATCATTATCCTTCGAGCTAGCATATAAAATAATTTCATTAATCATATCTAAACATGTATTTGCTTGATTAAAACTGCACTCTAGAATCCTTGCAGTTGTTTTGTTTTTTGCATGAATTATTTGCCCTAACTTACTAGGGTCTCCACCAATTTGAAGAGCTTGTATGGAAATTTTACCATTATTTCTAATCCTTGTCATTTCTTGGTTAAAGCTTGTTTTCAAATTGAAGATATCAAGATATCCTCCATCAATATTAGCTTTAAATGCTCGCTTATCTTTTTGACTTTGAAAGTGAAATTTTATTTGAAAATAAAAAGCTGCACCCCAAGTTATTTGAGATATATAAGAATCTCCACAGTGATATCTGAAATCGGAAGGTTTCTTTTGTAGACTTTTCCCAATAGAGTTAAGTATATCAATATCTTCTTTGACTTGGAAAAGGGAGTCTTTTAGTTGAAAAGATGTACGAAATATAAAGTTTTGGGAAAGATCACTATCTTCAGCATTTTTTAAAAATTCACTTGTGGCACTTGAAGAAAAAAAAGGGTGATAGCCACCAATTTGACCTTCAAGATTAAGTTGCTTTTTTAGCTCTTCAAGTGAATGACGTCTTGTTACTTGTATAAACCCTAAAGGGTTATCAATATAACTTATATTGCCCTCATTGAGACAAAGAAGACCTGTATTTAACCCTCTATCATTCGAGTGTCCAAATCCGATTTTAATTCCTAGTCCATTTGAAAGTTGAGAAGATTTTAAAACGTTTTTACTTGAAGGTAAAATTTTATCGGTACTGTATTTATAAAGTCCGTCCTCGTTTGTTAATGACACAATACTTTTTGAATAAATTAAAATAACGATAAATAAAAACTTGTAATTTCTCATGGTATACTCAGTTTATATGTTAAAATTGTCTTAAAACTAAAATAAACTATGATGAATTTAGTTAAATATTTCTAGTTAATTTTTTCGAGGCAGTGAAATTTACAGCAGATCATTCATTGGCAGACTTTATGGAAAAATTTCGAATCGTGTTATTATAGTTTATAATTAATTTAAACCATCATAAGGATCTAAGCCGCGGTTGTTTAGGATTGTATCGCTAGCTCCTAGCTCTAGTAAGGTTTCAGCAAGATCAAAGTACCTATATGAAAAAGCATAGTGTAAGGCAGTTTGTCCAGATTTATTTTGAATATTAGGATCTGACCCTTTTGCTATTAAAAACTTAATTGTTCTTTTTCTATTGTTTTGAGCAGCAACAATAAGAGGAGTATTTCCATGCTCATCTTTAATATTAATAAAATTTTCATTTGTCATTTCCACGAGTTTTGAGTATTTTCCGAGTCTTGTAAGTCTAAAATATTCTCTTTGAATCTCTTTTCTTTCATCAGGTAACATTTGATAGTATGAATCGTTTTCTGATGTGCTATTTTGCTCAGAATCAGAACTTGCTGAAAGCCATCCAGATGATGAACTTTGCTGACTGTCTGTTAATGTTTCTTTTTCTATATGGGTGAAATATTCTATTTCTATTCGACAGAAAGGACATTTTTTTGTATCTTCATTTATTTTTTTCGTACATGGAAGACAAAGCTTATGTTGACATTGTAGTTTTACATCGACAATTCTATCGCAGCAAATACTGCATTGATCTTCACTATTTTTATCTAAATATGAAGCTGGATAAGATGTGTAATTTTTGAAGATAAAAATTAAAATTATAAATTTATAAATTTTTATCAAAAAAACCTCCTGTCCAAATAAATATAGAGAACTATGGTATGAATAGCTTTGGTTTTTTCAATCATGATTAGTTTTAAACTACGTATAATCAATCAAAGTGGAGATAAACAAGCAATGAGAAAACGTGTCTTTTCTTTTTTTATA
>PASJ01000078.1 GCA_002711925.1 Pseudobdellovibrionaceae bacterium
AAAACGCTGCTTGACCGCCGTTGTTTAATCTTGTTACTCCTTCAGGTAAGTCATTAACAAGACTGTTAAAACCTGTGAATTCATCATCAACAATTTTAAATTTTAATTGCGCTGTTTTACCAAGAAGTTCTTTAGCCTTTGCTGGGTCTTTATAACCTGGAAGTTGTACAAGTATAGTTCCATCAGCGCGTCTAAAAATAATAGGCTCAGCAACTCCCCATTGATCAACTCGGTTACGAACAATTCTCTCAGCTTGTTCAAAGGCACTTTTTTCAATTCGCCCAATCTCATTAGAACTAAATCCGTAATACAGCGAGCTTTCTGACTTGCCGAATTTTTGTAAGGAAGGGTATTCTTTCTTGACGTTTACATTAAACTCACCAACATCAATGCTAGGATCTAAAACAATAGTTAAGCGCTGAGTTCCTTTTTCGACATAAGCTGACTGGACACCTTGCTTACTGCCATCTGACCAACTTTTTAACTCAACAGCTATTTGACTGAGTCTATTTTCTAAAGAAGAGTCGGTATCAACACCGAGAACCAGCTGTACACCACCTCTAAGATCTAAACCTAATTTCACGTGGTTAGACGGTAACCAAGAAGGAATAATCTTAGCAAAATATTCATCATCATTTTGAGTTTCTTTTGGCTGAGAAAAATAAATTGCCGTAGGCGCAGCATAATATAATGCCCATAGTGTAAATGCAGCAATGACAGTAAATCGCCACTTTATCGGTTTCATAAAGCTCCTTTATTATTTGTTTTATAGTTTCTCTTAAATCACCAGTTAAGTTTACAAGATTAGAGTATACCAGCTTTTCTCTGCCAGAGCTAATATGAATAGCCCATTAGCATGAAAATATTTTTTACTCTAGCGACAAAATAGAAAGTCAGCAGCTTGAATCTCTTTAAGTGTAATCAGAGCTCCTTATGTTCTCTCAACGAAACATTAAAAATCACCTCAACAAAAATAAGCTTCTCTAGAAGAGTTTAGTCAATAAAGCGTAATTTATTAAACTTGCGGCGGCTTTGTTTCTTTGAAAATAGAGAAGAGGAAAGAGTTCAGTTAAAGTTAATCTTTGTACAACGAACAGTGAAAGTGAAAAATTTCTATCACTAAGATAAGTTTGAAAGCAGATTAAGTACACCATTGAGAGTTAAAATTCATGATTGTCTTCTCTTAATAGATTTTCAAAAAATCAAAAGATTATGTACAAAGATGACTTCACCAGAAAAAACACTGCTCCTTGTAAAAATAAATTAAGTCACTTAAATAAAAATAAATATAATTACTCATAGAACCAAGGGAGGAGTAATGAAATTTTATAGGCTTTTTTTAATTACAATAATTTTGTACCAGACCGTTGAAACAACCCAAGCTAGTGAACATCCAGAGTGGTTTAGTGGTGGGGAAAACACTAGCACCATAAGTAAAACTGATTTGTCTCCCGAATCAACAATAGTTTATCTCACAAGAATCATTGAAAAAGAGAGTGATTATAATGCTCAATTGAATACCTTTATCAAAGATTTTGAGCGTCAACAAATTACAAACCTTAAAAAATTATATAAGACTCTATATAAAGAGCTTACAAAGCAAAACAAGTTACTTGAAAACAAGATTAAAAAGTCTAAAGACAACCTACAACTTCTGAATGAAGCTTTTCGAGAATACAATACATTTCTAGTTACAACCCTTTACCAAAGAACTTACATAAATGCTGTCGAATCTTATGCTGAATTGAAAAATAAAGAATATTTAATGAAACAAAAATTTAAAGATCAAATTAAAGAAAACCCGTTAAAGCATCTTTTCCGAGTTAACGAAACAACTCTTTCAAAAGAAAGTCATAAGTTTAAATATATTTATAAAATAGAAGATCTTTTGATGAAAATAAGAAAGACTCTTTTAACAAGAACAAGGGAGAATCAAATATTGAAGGGGCAATACAAAGGCTTTAAAGGAAGATATGATAAGTTTGGAGACTATATGAGGAAAAAAGGTAAATATGCATCACAAAACTAATTAGTGGCCTTTGTAACCCAAGATAAAAATGTCTGTTTACCATTTGTTATATCTAGTTTTAATATACATGGATTGTCATAGCTATGAAGTTCGCTTACTTTCTCTTCAAATCTGTGATAATTTTCACTTGGCATTTTTGCAAAAAAAATTGTCTCATTTTCCGAACAAAGTTTTTCTTTCCATATAAAATGTGATTCAATATTATCAAAAATGTTGACGCACGCAACTAACTTACTTTCTACCAGTTCTCTAGCTATAGATCTTGCCTCATCTTTTCCTGAAGTTGTAACGTATGCAAGACAATACTTAGACAAAAGAAGCTCCTTCATCTTTAAAATTTAATTTACAGATATGTGTTGTGAAGAAATGTCTTCTTTGACTCGCAAATCGGATGAATCATTACTCAAATGTGGTGCTTTACCGTGGTAAAGATTTATGTCTAGCTCTTTTTCACTTTTTGCAACAAGAACTGCTGTAAGTGTATCGCCTGTTATATTAGCAACTGTACTCATCATATCAATAAGACGATTAACCGCAACAAGGACTCCTATTATTTCAAGAGGAATACCAACAGAACCAAGAACGATTGGTAGAACGACAATTTGCGCAGCAGGAACTCCAGCACAACCAATAGATGCGATAGTTGCAGTTGTTACAACGGTAACCATCTGCATCATTGTTAAGTCTATACCGTACAAATTTGCTGCAAAAATTGTAATCACTCCCAAAGACGTAGATAATCCATTCATGTTAATTGTAGCACCAAGTGGTAAAACAAAATTTGCTATGCTCTTACTAATTCCAAGCTTGTTCTGCGCAATTTTTAAATTTACGGGCAAACTTGCCATACTACTTGTAGTACTAAAAGCTACTAATTGAGCTTCAAACATTTTTTTATAGAAAGGAAAAGGATTAACTCGAGCGAAGAAAATTAGTAAAGCACTATAAACTAACGCAATCACAATAAATAAGCAAAGGTATATTAAACCGACTAAACCCATCAAACTTAAAAGCACTTGAGTTCCTTGAGTTCCTGAAACAATTGCCATTAAAGCAAAAACTCCGATAGGAGCTAAAGACATAACGAGAGATAGAGCTTTAAATATTACTGTTGAAAGCGAACCGATAAACTTTGCAACAGGCTTGCCTTCCTCTTTGGTTAAAGTTATTGCAATACCAAACAAAAGAGCAAAAACAATTATTTGCAACATGTTTCCTTCAACAAAAGATGTTATGATATTGCTTGGAATAAGGTCGGTTAAAATATCGGTTACACCAAAACCATTCGGGCTCGGGTTGGAGGGAAAACTAAAACCTTCAGCAAGTTTCAACGATACAATAGAAACACCCTTTCCAGGATTAAAGACAACACCTGCTAGGAAAAGAGCCAAAATTGTTCCAAGCATAGTAGTTACAACATACCAAAAAATAGACTTTAGAGCTACACGTCCCATTTTTAAAGGATCTGAAACAGCAATAACACCGTTTACAATAGAAACAAAAACAACAACAGGAACTAACATCATAATTGAGTTAATAAAAGTCGTTCCAATAGGTTGGAAAATAACAGCACCTTCATCTAAATACAAGCCGCACAAAACCCCCAAGACCATTCCGACAATTATTTTTTGCCATGACGATAAATTGTAGACCTTTAATATGCTATCAGACAAAAAATGCTTCATAAGCCCCTCTTTAAATAATAATTTAAATTTATTAAATAACTAAAACCAAACAACCAAAATAAATACAAGCAAGACAAAGGTGTGACTTAATTACACTATGAACGCAAACTCAAGGAGTAAAAAGACTACGAGAAAAATTAAGTTAGCACAGCTAATAGTTTCTGTCAAGAACCACCAACATGCTGTTTTTACATGGTATTATCGGCAGGAAGGAGTCTTTCAACAGCCTCAGCGACACATTTAAATAGAGGCTCAATATCCCTAAGTTCTAGGCAGCTAAAGGCAATTCGCAAGTCTGTCTTCGATGTTGCTATAGCCCCAACTTTAAAACTATGAAGCAATTCTAGCCTAACAGATTCCGCTTCGACACCTTTTAATCTCAAACACATAAAGTAACCTGAGTTAAAAGGATAAACATCCCAATAATTTTTATATTTAGATGAAAAAACAACCTCTTTGGTTTTAAAATATCTTGCTTGTAAAATACTCTTCTTATCTTCAACTTCTTTTTCAATACAAGAGCTTTTTAAGGATTCTAAAAGCACCCTTTGACCAATATGGTTTACGTTAGAAATCCCTCCTCGGATAGAGCCTGCTAATTTAGTTTCTAAAGCGTTATATAAAGCCTCAGTACCACCCTTTATTCCAAAAGTCACAAAACCAACACGAAACCCCCACATAAAATGTTCTTTGGTACACCCGTCAATTTTAACAGCTAATAATTTACTATCGAGTTCTGAAAGTTCTCCGAAAAGACTTTCCTTTTTACAACTTTCTTCAAATGACAAACCTGCATATGCATCATCACAGACAACAATAACTTTTTTACCTTTTGCTGTTAGTTCAGAGCAAAGTTTTAAAATGTACTGAGATTCCTCTTCTACAAGTGTATAGCCTGTTGGGTTGTTTGGAAAATTTAAAACGAGAACAACTTTATCACTATCTTGACAAAAAGCTTTTTGTTGTAAAGCTTCTAAGTTAAGACCATTCAATTGATCATCAAACATGGAGAAGATATTAATTTGAGCCTGGTGATGTATACCCCAGAGAAGCTTATAGTTACCCCAAAATTGATCTGGTAGAATGACTTGATCTCCAGGGTTAAAAAATAAATTACCCAGTAAAGATAAACCATGTGTTAAAGCATTTGTTACCATAGGTAAACTAGACTGCTTTATTGATGGATTTTTGAGCCTTTGTCTCTTCTGCCATAACTTCCGTAATTCAGGTAAGCCTTTCGATGAAGCATAAGGAAAAATTTCTTCTGCTGAAAAACTCTCAGGAACTAATTTTTTAACACTTTCCAAATACATCGGCTGAGAGTTCTCAACGGCAATTCCTATAGTCGCATTATAAAGAGATGCGTGCTCAGCTGCTTCCGCTTATTGAGAAATAATACCTTTAGGAAAAAAAAGATGTTTTCCACACCCAGAAAGCATTTCATAAATATTTTTGTTTTCGCGACAGATGATTTCATTAAGATCTTTTGCTAATGGCGACAAAGACATATTTATACCTTTAATGAGTTGTTATTATTAATTTTTTCACTACTTCAACAGTAGAAAATCTACACATCAATTAAGTCTTGAACTATATGAAAAATTTAAGAATTGTTATACTAAAAAATAAAGAAGAAGATCTTTCTTGATTCGAAGATAAAGGAACAAAGATGCAGAAAATCTTGATTACTTTAGGTTTAATTTTCTTATTTTGTGGACTTGCTTGGCCACAGATAAAAAAACTACCTTTTGGCCAACTGCCAGGAGATCTTTCTATTAAAGGAGAAACCTTTAGTTTTTATTTTCCCGTCATTTCTTGTCTTTTTCTTAGCGCTCTTATCTCAAGCATTTTTTGGATAATTGAATATTTCAAAAAATAACTCTTAAGGAACTTATATTATTAAACTAAAAACAATTCCCAAACCCAATTACTACACATATTTTACTTTACTTGTATGTCAATCAGCTTTATAGTATAAAAGCTATTTGGGGTCTATTTAAGTTTTAGCTTTAAAATGTTTTTTTTAAAAGCAGCATAAAAGCTAAAATAGCCTTTCTTTTTTTAAGTTTAATTCAATTTTTTTTACAAGGAAAAACATGAAAAACAAAACACTATATGGATTTCTAGGTATAGGGGTTCTTTCACTTACTCTATATTTATTCTTTACAAAACAAAAAGATGTCCAAGAGTCAGTAGAAATTTTAAAAACGGAGAAAAAACAATTACCGCTACAAATCAATAAAAAAGAACCAAAAGAAATAAAAGAAGAAAATCAGCTGACCTTCTCTGATGAGAGTTCCTCCACAAGAAGAAGGAACAATAACAAAACAACACCAAGGCAAAGAAAAAAAGAAACTTCTCATCATCATGACGAAAATCATAGTGTAGAAGAAGAGACTCCAGAAGAACTTAGCCTCAATCCTTTTATTGATCAACTGTACTCAGACCTTTTTTTGGAGTTAGATTTGACAAAAGAAGATCAAAAAAAGTTATCAACAGCTTTGACAACAGCTAATACCAAACAACAAGAGCTTGTTTTTTCAATCTTTCAAAACAAGAAGTCAAGCACAGAGATACTTGAACAACAAGAAAAAGATATCGAAGAGTACAAGATAGATTTAGATTCGTTCCTAACAAAAGATAAGTCAGACAAAGTTGATGAATACAATAGGAAGATACCTGAAAAAATTGCTAAACAAGCTATTTCAAATAATTTAGCCTATCTAAATTTAGATACAAATAAATCTCAAGAAATCACTGACTTAATCTATGAAGTTCAAACCAAAATACAATCAAAAACTCTCAAAATAGATACAAAAAATAGCTCCTATCCTCACTCACTAACAGAGGAAAGCATTGAGACTTTAAAAAGCTTCAGTAATCCAGAGAAAGCTTCTGAATTGAAAGAAGGCTTTGCTCGAGCAAACAAAGAAACAGCAAAGTCAGTAAAGGAAAAACTTCAAGAAGCAGGTTACTCCACAGACACTATAGACAAGATAACAGAAAACTTTAATAATATTGATAGACAGTTAAAAGAACGTGATTAGAGCCAAAAAAAGCAACAACACCACACAGATACTTTCTGATATATAATCCAGAAGCTTTAGGAGAAGTGTTCATGGAAGTCCAGCATTCTGACATAATTCAAGCTCCTTGTAAAAAAGTTTACGCATTAGTTAGGGACGACTTACCAGAAATTGCACAATACTTTCCAAATATAAAAAAAATAAAAAAAATTCGTCATCTACAAACAAAAAATGAACATCAAATCGTAAACCAATGGTTTGCAGAAACGAAAATACCAACTATTATCTCGACCATAATCTCACAAGATTTATTTTCATGGAAAGATGATGCAAAGTGGGATGATAAAAGAATGCTAGTAAACTACAACATTGAGTCATTTATTAATAAAGACATTTTTGAAGCAAAAGGAATAAACACTTTCGAAGAACACTCATTAAATTCAACAAAACTAACCGTCAGCTGTTCTGTTAAAATTAATGCTAAAAAAGTACCGGGAGTCCCTTTTCTCTTGTCCAGAAAAATATCACCAATCATTGAAAAATTAATTGAGTCACTCCTAGCTCCCAACCTTACTTACTTGAGTAAAGGTATAAAAAAACATCTTGCTGATTTAAAATAAAAATAACAACTAAAAAGGAAAGCTGCACTCACGAAGATCAGGATTTATTTCGATCTTAAAAGGCTGTACCCATGAATTAGACCTTGGAGAAAAGCTGCATGAAAACGATTCCTCAGCTTTTGGGTAATTTGGAACAACAACAAGCTTATGCTGCATTCCAAAGAGTAGGTAATTAATATTTAGTGAGTTATTCGTCTTGAGGTAATCAATATAAATTCCATCATTAATTGAAAATTTGACGCTATCATATTTCTTTGATTTCAAAAAAACCTTCACAGGTGAAATTTTTTTTTGAGGACGCAAAATAATATCTCGAGAAACCACAGTAAAAGCTTTGTTGCTTCTAATTACAGTAGAGTAATTGTCATAGCCCTTTCTTTCAAAAGTGAAGTTGTGACTCCCTAGTTGTATATTTTTTAGCGTAAATGGGGTATTAACATAATTTCCATTAAATAAATATTTGTCATCCATTTTAACTTTTATAAAACCAGGGCTTGACGAAATTATTGTCGAGAAAAATTTATCGTTATAACTACTCCTATTATATGTGACTAATAAAATTAATGCAGCTAGAATAAAAATGGCACCATAAGAAAATACCTGATAGAAAGAATCATCTTTTTTTTCAACTATTACATTTTTTCTCACACCTTTTTTTATTTCTGATCTTGGTTTAAACGTGATATTTGTTCTCATATTTTTTGGAGCAAACTTTTTAAAACCGTAATCTTTTGCTTTGATTTTTTTTGAAGATGACTCAAGAGAATTAGGTTTTATAGGTCTTGTAACTTTATTGAGTTCTTCTTTTATTTCAGACTCTGCTTGTTGTTCCAAAAGATTTTTAATATCTTCTTGAGAAGATTTTATTCGCCCAGCAAACTTCACCTGAAGATACTTTGCAAAATCATCAGGCATAAAACTTGGATAATGCTGATTCAAATATGTTACTAAATCTCTTTCAAAATCCTCCATCGTTTGATATCTTAAATCAGGATCTTTCATAATTGATTTCATCAAAATTTGTTTTAACGCACTATCAACATTAGAGTTTATACTCTGGATATCTGGAATAAGAAAACAATCACTGACCAACTGAATGGTTTCTACCTCATTGCGTCCTTGAAAAAGTCGTCTATTTGCTAATATTTCCCATAGAGTTACACCTAAAGAAAATAAATCACTTCTTGCATCTAGCTCTTGTGCTTTTATCTGTTCAGGACTCATATATGCATATTTCCCTTTAACAACACCTGCTTTTGTAACTACATCTTTGTTACCTGAGTCAGCAATCCCAAAATCAGTTATTTTGACTTCTCCTTCAAAGCTTAAAAGGATATTAGGTGGTGAAATATCTCTATGGATAATTCCAAGATTTTCTCCCGTAAGGTCATCTTTCAAGCTATGGACAAATGATAACCCTCTGGCACATTGGGAAATAATATAAATGCAGAACGGAATACTTATGAACTCATCAAGCTCTCTTACAGACTTTAACAAGATGTTCAAGTCTAAGCCCCTAACATATTCCATAATAATAGCAGATGAACCTTCAATTTCCTCAAAACCTTCTACTTTCACAATATTTGCATGCTGGAGGTTTTTATTCATCTTGGCTTCGTCACGAAACATTTGAATAAATTGCTCACTTTCAGAGTATTGTGATAATATTTTTTTAATACAGCAAACCCGTTGAAAATCCTCTTCTCCTGTTTGCTTGGCAAGATAAACTTCTGCCATTCCACCATGAGCAATTTTTTTGAATAAAATGTAACGCTGCCTAAGCATTTTCAAACAATCTCACCATATAAGATATAAAAATTCGTACAGACTTAACAGTTATCGGATTTTACTTAAGATAATTTAAAAAAATAAGCTGTGGGTTAGAAAGTTCAAATAACGAGAAGTTGAAAAGAAGTATAAAATTCAAAACTATATTTTACTGCAACAAAATTTAAATCGTGTTAACATATTGCAAGTACTTAGTCTTTGGTTAATTTTTTTCACTACTTTAATAAAAGTTTATTAACTTAAGATTACTTGTTGATAGACACAAATCAACGCCATATTTTTATTAGTTTGTCGTGTAATACACCCTTTTTTATATAGTTATTTAAATTTACTATGTTTTTGCTTTTAATCATTTTTAACATAATGTGGAACTTATGAAAAATTTACCGGGTCAGCTTATTACCATAGAAGGTGGGGAAGGTGTAGGCAAAAGCCTTTTTGTCAAACTTTTAAGTCAAAAAATTCAGTCAATGGGTATTAAACATATTGTAACCCGCGAGCCCGGCGGAACGATTATTGCCGAAAAACTGAGAAAAATTTTTACGACTCCCCCAAAAAGTGAAAAAATTTGTAAAGAAGCTGAGCTTCTACTTATTTCAGCAGCAAGAGCTCAACACATTAAAGAAAAAATAAAGCCTGCCTTAGAGCAAGGACACTGGGTGCTGTGTGATCGATTTATTGACTCAACTTTTGTGTACCAAGGTCATTTAGGCGGAATAAAAGAAAAAATAATTCAAAGTCTTATTAATTTTAGCTCTTTTAATATAAATATAGATCTCAGTTTTTTATTAGATTGCGATGTAAAGATTTCACAAAAACGCTTGAAAAGTAGGCTAAATAAGTCCACTGATATTCATAAATCGCGTTTTGATGAAGCTGATGAAAAATTCCACAAGACTCTCCGTAGTGCGTTTCTCGAGCAAGCTAAAAAAAACTCTGAGCGTTTCATCGTACTCAACTCAGCACAGACGCCCGAAGAGCTTATCACAAACAGCATAATAGCTATAAAAAAGCGAATATTACTATGAATCAACACTACAACTGGACTAACCTAGTAGGTTTTGAAAAACAAGAAAACTACTTTTATAAATTGACAACAAAACAAGCTCTCCCTCCGGTACACCTTATTGTTGGTAGAGAAGGGTGTGGAAAAAGTCTTTTTATAAATAAAATGGCAGCTTACTTTTTTTGCGAGAAAGGCACTGGCTGTGGTGTTTGTAAAGCCTGTAAGGAACTTATAGAAAATAGGCATAAACAAGTATTAATTATTGACACTGAAGGTCAAGCAATTAAGGTTTCTAACATACCACAAATTCATAGTCATCTTAGCCTTCAAGCTAAAACAAATAAAAAATCTACAGATAAAAAATGCGCTAGGATTGTTTTTATTATAGATTCAGACCTTCTAACACAAGCTAGCATGAATAAACTTTTAAAAGTATTAGAAGAGCCTCCTGATAATACATTTATATTTTTAACAACAAGTCGTATTAAAAATCTTGCACAAACAATCCGCTCTCGTTGCGTAACTTGGTACATAAAGCCGCCAAGCTCTGAAGCTGTAATGAGCCTCGTAGAAAATTCAACCCCCAGACCACTAAATGCAAGAAGCTTTGAAGAATTCCAAAGTCTTATAAAGAAAAAAAACTTAAGCCCGGGAAAAGCTTTAAAAACTATAGATGATTGGGTCAAAAAAGAACCCCATCAAAACAAAATAACCGCTGAGACAGAAAATAACCTATTGACAGAAATAACGAAAAAACCAGCAAATGATATCTTACAACACCTTAAACACCTTAAGGAAAATCACGGTAATTCGCTTTTTCCCATAATAAAATCAATTGAACTTAGTTTAAATGACGACTATAAGAAAAAAATTAAGTTAAATAAGAAAAGAAGTGAGAATGTTAGTATAATAAAAAACAGGAGAAAACTCATTTCATCTATAAAATTTTTCTCCAGACAAAATATTTCTCTAAACACACAACTTAACATAGAAAATATTTTACTCTAGGAAAAAATCTTAATTTTAAATTCTAGGAAGCTATAAGCATGCAAGGAACAAACATAGCCGGTGTTCAATTCAAAAGAGCTGGCAAAATATATGACTTTATTTATAAAAATATAAACCTACGCATTGGCGATCAAGTTGTTGTCGAAACCCAGAAGGGCCTTGGCACAGGAAAAGTTGTTGTCATTGGCTTCCAAGATGGAGAGCAAAGTAGCCAGAAAGAACTCAAGCCTATAATTAAGAAAGTTATAAAAGACGGAAAAAATGAAAAGAAAAGCCAAGACAGAAAACTGTCTGATGAGGAAATGAGTGATCTTGCAAAAAAGAAGATAAGTAAACATAAACTTAAAATGAAAATCTTAAAATGTGAATCTCAATACGGCGGAAATAGAGTTACAGTTTACTTTTCCTCTCCTGGTAGAGTTGACTTCAGAGATTTAGTTAAAGACCTTGCAAGCGGCTTAAAAGCTCGAGTTGAGCTCAAACAAGTCGGAGCAAGAGATGAGACTAAACTTTTAGGAGGGCTTGGAGTTTGCGGTAGAGAATATTGTTGTTCAAGTTTTTTAAGAGAGTTTGTACCTGTCTCAATTAAGATGGCAAAGAATCAAAATTTAGCACTTAATCCTAACAAAGTTTCAGGCGGATGTGGACGCTTGCTGTGTTGTCTCACATACGAAAATGAAACTTATAAAACCCTCAGAAAAACACTACCTCCCATCGGAAGCCTAGTTGCATCTAGATTACAAAATTTTTCTGGTATTGTCCAAAAATCAGACCTTTTGAACCAGGTTGTTCAAGTAAAAGTAGAAACCTCTGAAGGGAATTCTGAAATAAAAACTCTGCCTGTCGCTGAACTGACGATGCTAAAAAAATCTAATAATTGAAAAATCAATGCTTAATCTAAGCCAAGATTTCACTTGCAGCTTCAATCATAGAGGGAACTGTTTGTTCCTTAGCTCTATAAACTTTAGAAAAAAACTTACAACAGTGGTACTGGGTTGTTTCTCCAATAGTTACACATGTTAAAGTGGAATCTATCTTTTTTAAAAAAGTAGAAAAACTAAAAATGAAACCATCAACAGCTGAAGGACTTGCAAAACAGATAACTCCTTGTAACTGATCAACAATATTTATTACAGATTTTTTCGTTAAAATATGACCTTGTGAATCTAAGGCTTTTTTAACAACCTGGTAGCAGTCTAATTTTTTTACTACAAACCCTCTTAAGTAAAAGTACTCAGCCATAGGAAAAGCTCGTTCTACCGGGCCAGGCAATAAGATAAAAACTTTACTTTTATCTAACATATTAGCTAAAAAGATTGACATTGATTCAGCAGAATAAATTTGAATAAAAAAATTTGTTTGATAGCCATTTGTTTTAAGTAAAAGATTCGTTTGAAATCCAAAAGTAAATATCTTAGCCTTTTTTAATAAATGCGCATAGGGAGAAAAAATCATAGACCTAACGGCATTCACACTCGTAAAGATCATGATAAGTTCTTTATTTTTATGGGCAGAAAAAAGATCTAATGAAATTGAAAGCTGTAGAAATTGAACTTGAACACATGGAAGATGAAGATATAGTCCAGATAAACCTTTTCTAAGTAAAGATTCATCTCTAATCCATGCATCTTGTGATCGAGTCCAAATAATCTTATTCAAAAAGATCCCTCTACACTTGAACTAGGGGCAAATGGATATCGATTATCTTTCTCACTTTCTGCAAAGAGTTCACTTAATGACAATGCTAGTTGTTCTCGAACAAAAGGTTGGTTTTCCTTTTGAATTTTAGCAGCAGCATCAGATAAAATCTTAGATGATATGGATCTCAATAAATCTTGTAAAGCTTTTTGCTGCTCATTAGACAGTGTACTTAAGGCTCCACGATGCAAGGACCTATCTTTTTCTTTCATAAATAAAATATCAAGATAATTATCAAAATATTTTACCGCATTTTGTGTATTTAACCTTAAAAACCAGCTATAAAAGGATTGTGACCTTTTTTTAATTATTTCTGAACTTGTCGAAAAAGACAAATCATCTTGATTACTTTTTTGGTCTATCATATTTTGTAAGTCATCTAAATTAAAAAGATAACAAGACTCCAAGTTATTACAACTAGGTTCAATGTTTCTTGGCACAGCAATATCGACAATATAGATAGGTTTATTCTTTCTTTTCTTTAGAACACAACGAAGAGCTTCGAAAGTAATAAGTGGCTTAGCTGAACCCGCACAGGTAATAACAATATCTGCTCTTTCTAAAAGATGCTCTAATTTGTCCATGGAAAAAGCTTGTCCACAGCCTATGTCTTTTACTATCTTTGTCGCTGTAGTTTTTGTCCTATTTACAACAAAAACTTCTTTTGGATTATACTTCTTGGAATAACGTAATGCTATTTTTATCATCTTTCCAGCACCAATAAAAAGAAAAGCTTTTCGATGCATTTGACTGTGAACTTTTTCTGCTAAGTCAATCGCTAAATGACTAATAGATATCTGCTTTTTATTTATCATCATTTTGGAGCGAACTCTTTTATTGACAAATAAAGCACACTGACTCAATCGAGATAAAATAGGTCCCAGTGTGTGAGATTTTATTGCGTAACTTATTGCATCTTTAAACTGTTTGGTGATTTGAGTTTCACCGACACAAAGAGAATCCAAGCTACTGACAACTCTAAACAAATGTTCGATAGCCGGAATTTGAAAATAAGAAGCTGCCCTGATCTGGTCTAGGAAAAGCGAAGTATCTTGAGAATTTTTATTTTTCAATCGAAAGAGAAATCTTAGAAGCATCAAAGGATGAGATATAAACTCTGATCCTTTTTTACAAATACCATAAACCTCAAGCCGATTACAAGTTGATAAGCAAAAAACTTCTTGAAGCTTAAACTTGCTTTTTAAGCTTGGCAAAAAAGCAATAACTTCATCGCTACTAAGGACCAGCTGCTCTCTAAAATCTAAACAAGTATTTTTATAACTTATACCTACGGAAAAAATAATTAAATTTTCATCAATCATCGTCTATTTCCACCGAAATAAAAAACAAAAACAAAAACAAAGACAAGGGCAAAGACAAAGACAAAAAAATTAGGCTAGTAAAAAAAGAAAAAAACCAACAAAAGTCATTACTGAAAGAATTTTTCTTGATGTATACAGCCATTTATAGAGTAAAAGTGCAGCGATATACCAGAGCCAAAGGAAAATCGCCCAGATAATTTTTCCAGGCACTTTCTCAAATAAAGAGGAGTCTTGATATACGAAAAAAAACCCTGAAATTAAACTAAGACTAAGAAGAATAAAACCAAAAAATAGAGAAAAAAACAAACTCTTTCTCAAAACCTCAAGAGAAGGAAAGGAGTTTTCTAATATGATAGATTTCTTATTTTTTAGTAAATAGTGCTGACTAAGAAAAAAAAAGGAAAGTATCATAGCAAATAGAGCTGAGATATGACTAGTAAAAGCAGTATAAATATGAAAAGAAACTAAAGAAGTCATAGTCGCAATCAATCTCTAAAAAAATTCAAGACAAGCATCTCCTGGAAATCAAAAAGTAGCCCCTAAAAACAACATCAAAATACGACTAAGAAAATACAATGAAAAGGCTGCTTGTGTATATGCTAAAATTTTTAAAATAGCTAGAATTACTATTTAAGCTAAATCTTAAAGTACGAGAACTTCTTTCACTTGACTAGAAGTTTTTTCTAGAACATATTATGCTTATTATTTTTGATTTGATGCTTTTATATTATTAGCCACTAAACTTAATGAATCGCAAGAAATAGAATAAAACTTATCAAAAGTTTTTCGTCACTTTTGGATTCAAAATGCAGGAAATCTTGACTCTAAAAGAAAGCTTAAGAAACGCACTGGAATTATATATAAAAAAACATCCTCAACTTTCAATGCGAGCTATTGCCAAAAAATCAGGTGTTAATAGATATTTTTTATCTAAACTGCTTGATACAAAAGATCCAACATTGTCTCTTGATCTTAATCAAGTTCTTATTCTTTCTAAGTATATTTCTAATAGAGAATCTATAACGGAAGTTATTGACTCATCTAACCAAAATATAAAAGAAGTACTCAAGCAAGTTTTTGCTGTTGACTATGAGGAAAACAGAAAAATTATTGCTAGTGAGATATACGAAAAAGTTGATATAAATGATAAATATACATACTTTGTTCTTGTACTTGCAACATATGATTTGGGTACTAAACATGAGTTTATTCAGAAAATCCTCGGTGAAAGAGGTGAAAACGTTCTAAAAGAGCTTTTAGACCAAAAAATTCTAGTTAAAAAGGACGGTCGAATAAAACTTAGAAAAGGTAATGATTTCACGTATGACTTTAAGGTCATGATACAAAGAATACCAGACTATCTAGGTTATTATCGTCAAGAAAGAGCTCTTAAAAAAGAAAACTTCCTTCATGTTATCTCAGAGGGGATTAATATAACAGCTCTCCATGAAATTCAAAAAATACACGCCAGCGCCTACAAGCAAATATCAAAAATAATTTCCAAAAAAGAAAACCGCGGTGACATCCCAATGTTTTCAATGTCTTGTATGGACAGGTTGATCGAATCAGTTGATAAAAAATAAAACCTTGGAAAGAAACAGAAATGAAGTTAATCTCTACACTGTTCGTTTCACCTAAAAAGAGTTTTGATCTTTAGAAACTCTTCTCAGAAAAGAGAAACCTTAAGTCTCTTTCAGTTTCAAGAGGTTTTGTATGAATGCTAAAAAACAATTATTGGTACTGTCTTTTATTTGTATTTCAAGCAATATAATATTTTCCTCAATCACTAAAAAAAGAACTCAAACACACTTCAATCTAAATTCAAAGCCAATTATCCACAGCCACGGAGGAGGATGTGGAAGAGTGGAAGAGCAAAACCCTTAAGCATCAATACTAGGCAAACTAAGATCCTTAAGAATATCATTCACACCATTATCAACTAATTTTTTGATAACTTCGTCAATAATTTTATTGTTAGATAAAGTTATAGGAAAAGAACAACATAGGCGCACACTAGCACCTTGTAAAGATAACACAGTGACATAGCACACCAAATCACTCGATTCAATTTTCACATGTATACCAATCGGTAAAAAACAACTACCACCTAAAGCTTTCAAGATTAGACGCTCAACAAGGACTTGACGTTTTGTTTTATCACAATTTAAAAAAAACAAATGATTTTGAAAAGAGTAATTTCGAAGGTGCTCTATGGCTATAGCTCCTTGACCTGGAGAGGGAGTAAACCATAACGGATCAAGAGGAATTTTAACAAGATTTTTATGAAACAAGTTCAATCGCTTTATACCTGCTTGTGCTAAAATCAACACATCAAAATCACCGGCCAATAATTTTGAAACTCTAGTATCGATATTCCCTCTTAATGGCTGAATATTTATATTGGGAGCAACCTCTTTTAAGAGTGAGGACCTCCTTAAACTACCTGTTGCAAAATTTAAAGCTGCTATTTTTTTAATATCTTCTTTTTTAAAAAGATTCTTATTTAAGAAAAGAAAATTTTCAGCAGTTTCTTTTCTTAACAAAAGCAGATCACCTGAATGTTCTCTCGGTAAAAAAATATTTAAACTAAAATCTTCTAAAATATCAACTGGCATATCTTTTAGACTATGTACAGCAATATCTGATGTTTTTTCAAGTAAACTTTTTTCTAAAGACTTAATAAAAAGCCCTTTTCCACCGAAATCATGGAGTGGTCTGTCTTGAACGACATCTCCTTCGGTTACAACAGGTATGATTTTTGTAATAAATCCTTTTTGTTCAACCAAACCTTGAACCTGCTTTGTTTGCGCTAAAGCAAGGGCACTCTTGCGAGTAGAAATCTTAATTTCAACCGCTTTTTTTATTAAGTCTCTCATACGAAAACCTGTATGGATGAATTTATATAATGATAAAAATTAAATAAATAAGAGATACCACTATTAACCTAACTTTTTATACTATTCAATGATTTGATAAAAATAAATATCAGTAATCAATAAGAGGAATGTTTTTTTATATGGAAAATATCTATTGAAGAAGATCTAGACTTAGTTTTGATACTCCTGTGCTAAAAGCTAAACCTGCACTTGAAGAAAGTGATAGATTTATAACTTTACTATCTTTTGAGAAAATGAGTCCACTAGAAACTCCTCCGCCGATCCCAAGAGACGCTAAAGTATGAAAAAACGTATAATCTCCAATTAAACTTTCTAAACTAGAAACATATGCAGCCTGATATGCCCGCCCTTTTAAATATAGCCTTCCAATCGAAAACTCAAAGTTAGGAAGAGATTCTCCCATCTTAACAAGCAAAGGAATACGAATTTCATCATTTTCATTGATTTCATTATAGTTTAGTGTCTTTAACTCGTCCTTTGAAGAAACAAGGACTTGCTTAGCCTCTTTAGGTCCTTTAGATTTTCCAGGGACAAACTTTTTACAAATTAGTAAACCAGGTCCTTTAAGTGAGAATTTGCCTTTAATAAGCTTAAACCCACCACCTCTTAAAGCGAAATCAAGACTGCAATTCCAATAGTCTTTTTTATTATTTGCTTGAGCGCCGTGGAAAGCGACAACAAGAGTAAAAAAACACAATAGGTTTCGAAGATTAAGTATTTTTTTTATCACACGAACTTCCTCCAATTAATAGTATTTTTTTTTTATCTACCTAATTATTTGATCACGTTATGAAAGAAAACAAGAGTAAAACCTCGGGGCATCTTTTATTCTGTTCCTTGTTCAAATCGGAACAAAAAATAAAACTTTATGTTCATTTTTAAATATTAAAAAAATTAAGACTTTAAATAGGTTTGAAACGGCAAATATTAATGTAAAATATAATCAAACTCTTTTTGTAGCAATTCAAACTGGTTTAGTATAAAGTGCATTTATCTCAAATAAACACTCAAGACTAAGAGAAAAAACTTTAATTATTCCAGTCAGTCTTTTCGGTTCTTTGTCTTTAAATCTTGAAAAGATAGTTGGTTAGAGAGATTGTTTGTATTTTGGAACTCAACTTTATTCTATTTATAAGGACATGTAACGTTGGAACGTAGAAATAACACAAAAAACCTTAGAAACATCGCCATCATTGCCCATGTTGACCATGGTAAAACAACACTCGTAGACCAATTACTGCGCCAAAGCGGATCTATTGATAATAAAAATGCCAACATAGAAAGAGTAATGGATTCAAATGATATTGAAAAAGAAAGAGGCATTACAATTTTATCGAAAAATGCTTCAATCAAGTGGAAAGATTTTCACATTAATATCGTTGACACCCCTGGTCATGCTGACTTTGGAGGTGAGGTTGAGCGAGTTCTTGCAATGGTTGACTCTGTTTTACTACTTGTTGATGCCGTGGAAGGACCGATGCCACAAACACGATTTGTGACAAAAAAAGCCTTCGCTGCCAAGTTGAATCCCATCGTTATTGTTAACAAAGTTGATAGAGACGGTGCTCGAAACGATGAAGTTCTATCAGAGGTCTTTGACTTATTTGATAACCTAGGAGCAAACGATACCCAACTTGACTTTCCTATCGTTTACACTTCTGGAATTTTGGGAAAATCCGGGTTTAGTCCTGAAGCCCTTGAAGATAATATGAATGCTCTTTTTGAAACTATCATTAAGCACGTCCCTTCACCTGATTGTGACCCAAATGGTCCATTCCAAATGCAAGTATCGTCTTTAGATTATTCTAATTATGTTGGATCTATAGCTATTGGGAGAATTAAAAGAGGCTCAATCAATAGTAATTCAGCTGTAAAAGTCATAAACTGCGAAGACAAGGTTCGCGACGAAAGAGTTCTTCAAATCTTCGGCTATGAAGGACTCGGAAAAGTTGAAAAAATCTCAGCATCTGCTGGGGATATCGTTGCTGTCACTGGTGTTTCTAAACCCAGAATATCAGATACCCTTTGCCAGCCAGAGCACGTCGAAAAACTACCAGCCTTATCCGTGGATGAACCAACTGTACAGATGATTTTTCAAGTTAATGACTCTCCGTTCGCAGGGCAAGAGGGAAAGTTCGTGACTTCACGACAAATAAAAGAGAGGCTAGACAAAGAGTTACTCCATAATGTTGCTCTTAGAGTCGAACAAACAGACGACCCCGATAAATTTATAATCTGTGGTAGAGGTGAGTTGCACCTTGCAATTTTAATTGAGAACTTAAGACGAGAAGGATACGAACTAGCTGTCTCGAAAGCTAGCGTAATCTATAAAATTATTGACGGTCAAAAACAAGAGCCTTTCGAAAACCTAGCTGTTGATGTTGAAGAAAATCATCAAGGACCTGTTATGGAGTTTCTCAGTTCTAGAAAAGGTGACTTACAAGACATGAGTCCTGATGGAACAGGACGAGTTAGATTAAACTATCTTATTCCCGCTAAAAGTCTAATTGGTTTTAGACAATGGTTTCTAACAACAACTCAAGGATCAGGACTAGCAACTCACGTATTTAGCCACTACGGATTAGTAAAGCCTCAAGAGCTAAAAGGAAGACCAAACGGTGTCCTTATTGCAAAGTCACCAGGCAAAGCTACTGCCTACTCACTTTGGAACCTTCAAGCTCGAGGTAAAATGTTTATCACCCCCCAAACAGAGGTATATGAAGGGATGATTATTGGAATAAACTCTAGAGGTGAAGATCTTGTTGTAAATGTGACAAAAGGGAAACAGCTTACCAACGTAAGAGCCTCAGGAAGTGATGAAAATATTAATCTAACTCCCCCTGAAACAATGACACTTGAAAAGCTATTAGATTTTATCAATGATGATGAACTTGTTGAAATAACACCAGAAAATCTTAGACTAAGAAAAAAAATAAGAGAAGAAGGTTTAAGAAAGCGCCCAAAAAGGGGTTGATTTCGAGATCTATGAAATGACTTTACTTTAGGCTCATCTTGCGCTATAGTATCAGTTGATGTCTTGTAAATACTAAATAAAACTTATAAATTTTATTAATTTCTTTCTCTCTAAAGCCTTGTCTTTCATTACTCAATCATCACTGAGAGATTTTTTTATAGTCCATCACAATTTTAGTGTTAACTTAAACCCGAAAAATGAAAAGTCCAGTTATGAAAAACTCTCATATTAATCAAAAGCTTTCTTTATTTTGGGTTATTGGTTGGGTCTTTTTTTTCTCAACATCTGTAACCTTAGCTAAAAAACTAGACCCAAGCACACCAACACTTATTATTGTCTTTATAAGAAGCTTATTTGGCTTAATATCTATATGCCCTTTGATGCTAAGAGGAAATAGAAGAAAAAACTTTAGATTTCAAGATGTAAAGGTAAGTATAGTAAAGATGATTTCGTATTTTTCTGCTATTACGTGTACTTACTACGCCTATAGAAGTCTTCCTCTGGCAACAGCTACAGCCATAGGGTTTAGTGGACCTATATTTATAACGAGCTTTTCTATCTTTATATTGAAAGAAAAAATTCCATCAGAAAAATGGTTACTATTAATCTTAGGTTACCTGGGCGTTCTTGTTATTATCGATCCAACAACTATAAAGTTTTCAACAAGTATTTTAATCTCTGTATTAGCAAACATTTTTGCAGCAATCTCTGTCAATACTACGAAAATTTTAACAAATAAAAACCAAACAAAAACAATCATTTTCTACGCAAATACATTTAATTTCTTATGCTCTTCAATTTTACTGTTATTATTCCTACCTGAAACAAAAGTAGATTCTAAAAGCTTATACACCCTGCCAATAATAGGTACCATTGGTGTTTGCTCTAGTTATTGTTATGTACAATCATTAAAATACTCAAAACCATCATTTGTTGCACCATTTGAGTATACTCGCTTAGTATATGCGATCCCTGTAGGTGTTATCTTTTTTTCTGAGTACCCTAAATTAAATACGATTATTGGATCATTAGTTATAATCTTTGCAACAACATTGTTTACTAGATTCAAAACTCAAGAAAAAATGAAAAAAGATATTACTGATTTCTCTTTAATTAAAGAATCTTCCTTGAAAAATCAAAATTTACCTCACTAAAACTAAACGATATTTGAAAAACCCAAGTCAGAAAGCATAAAAAAATAATAAAGACGATCTTTGATTAAAAAATTTTATTTAAATAAAAAAATATAAATCACTCAAATGCGTCTTTGAGTTCATAAAAACCGCTCTCTTGCTCACTGAGCCAATCAGCTAAAACAAAGGTTCCCGCAGC
>PASJ01000079.1 GCA_002711925.1 Pseudobdellovibrionaceae bacterium
TTCTTTTTTTGAGTCAATAAGATGAATAAAAACATCTTTAGCGGTGTTGTAGGAGGCAATCTTGTTGTATAGTTGGGATGCATTCAGTATCTCTTTAGAGCCCCATACGTTATGATTTTTGATTATAAGTTTTGCTAATATAACCTCAGCTTGATTTAGCAATCTCTTTTCTTTTATAATTTTTTCAGCCTCATAAATATAATCTTGTCCATAGCTTATTGATATAGCAAAAATTGTATCGAGAGAACTGTTGTGATTAATTTCTGGTGCTTGGTTAGTGCTACTATTATTTGTTGCACAAGATAGATTCATTAATAGTAGTAATTGGCTTAGAAGGTACACTAGTTTCATTTTCTTTCTCCTCCGTCTTTTAAATAAGTTATTTGTAACTGCAGATGTAATTCTTTTGAAAACTCGATTTTCCTCTCTGGACTGATTCTTAATGCTTCTTTAAAAACTATTTCGAGTGTATCAGAAATACTTTCCCTTGGGGAGTTTATATATAAAACCTTTACAACATCGCTGTGAGTTATTAACTTGATAAATGCATCAATTTTAAGTGCTTTAGAGGATCTTTTGTGGCTTTTTCCCAAAATATTGAACGGTATGGAAAGTGTTAGACAAATTTTCTTGATAAGGCTTTGAGGGGTTGCAAAAAAATAACGATTAATTTTTTTGTCTTTCAAACACTTTTTTAGAAGTTCATTTTTTTTCTGGATGCTTACAAGTAAATAAATTACAAAACAAGAAATAATAGCGGCGAAAAAATGAATGATGAGATTAAATAATATTAACACGAGGAAACCTTCTGTTTTAAAGCTGTAAATCTATGAATGATTAAATTGAGATGTCAAGAAGTTTCAGTGATTTTTTTAGCTGATAGAAAGCTTGTTTATCATCTTTGAGAACATTAACAGCATGAAGTACTATTTCCTCTATAAATACTTTTTTATTTTTTGCTTCGGTGGTGTGATTCTGAATAAGTTCAGCTAAATCATGGCAGAGCAACCAATCTATAAGTTCTGTTTTTTTGAATTTTTCTACTACTTGCTCTATAATTTTGTCTTTTTTGTCTTTTGTGCTTTCAAAAACTTGCCTTTTCATCGCAAGTTCTTTGTACATATTTAAATATTTTCGATCTTTCTTATTTGTTTTTTCTTTCACCACACTTAGTCGAGTAGGCGGTGACAAAACTTTCTTCTCATAGGTTTCATAATTTGCGGGACCTCCATAAACTGAATCAACTTTTTCACCTACAGCCATATCAAAAATACCCCAGCTGGGTTCAAAGTATATTATTTGTTTATAACTTACTGTACAGTTTTTCCAGCTCATTAACATCAACTTAGAATTTCTACTTCTTTTCCAAGATTTTAAAGTTCCTTTGACTGAAAATCCAGATTCAAATTTGAGATGATAGTGATTATTTTTTTGCATGTTATTTTCGAACAAAAACCTATCGTCAACAATACTTGGTGGTGTTTTTGTTATACTCCATTTTCCAATCGGTGTGCTGAACCCTTGTTTATGATATGATGTTCCGTGACCTGGAATTTCATTCTCTTCTTCTGACAGTTGAACTGGACCTTGCCATTTTAGAAAAATAATTTTTTTATTCTTATCAGTCAGAACTTGGTTTAAAACTCCAGAGATTCCTAAATTTGAATTTAAGATGGTTGTTGTAACAGCCTCGGACTTTTGAGCCTTCAAGGTAGACTTTAAGCCACCGTTTAGGTAGCACATAGTCTTTTCATATTGCTCAAGCAAGTCAATTAATTGAGTGAAGTTATCTGCAACATATAACTGTGGTTGTTTTTTTGTTATATCATAGCTTTGTTTAATACAATCAAGACTCAAGGGTATTTTTCTTATCTTTTCAGATAAGCAAGTTCTACTTTCTTCAATTGAAGACAAGAGCCCAGCTCCATAAAGAGCGTTTTCACCTAAGGTTTTTACTAGACCATATTCAACAGTCCACCAATATAGTCTTGCTACTTCATTAGCTTCTGATACCCAAGTTATATTTTTATTTGTTTCTGCGACTTTTTTTTCAGCATTCAGAAGGTCTTTTTTTTTATGTTGGTGATTTTCTTTTAAATCAGACAGTTCACGTATGGCTTCGTAGTTTATAATATCTTGTTTAGAGTAGATCGCTTTTCTGGCAACTTGAGCATATTTTTCTAGGTATTTTCTATAACTTTCATTTGCAATAATTGGTGCATGTCCGGCAGCTTCATGAACAATATCGGGTGAGGGTGTATAAGTTATATTTTCAAGTGATCTTATATCAGCTGCGATTGGTAGAATATTTCTACTTTGAAAGTCAAGGAATGCTAGTGGTGGAATAAAGCCTCGAATACACACAGCTCCCCAACCAAATTCAGAAAGTTTACTGTTCATATCTTCTACTTTTGGTATTTTATCAATGCAAAGCCCAGTCCTAATTAAGCCTTCGAGGTATGACTTATGAGCAAATTTTGAAAAATAAATTTTAGATTGTTTCATAATGTGTCGCCATATGGCGTGTTCTTTTTCCGTATATTGTTCATAGTTTTGATCAACAATATATTGGGTTAAATATTGTGGAAGACTCTTAGGTATCTTAGTCTTTTTATGCATGAAAGTTTCCCCTTTCTCCATGAAAAAAAGATTAAAAGGACCGGATAAACTAGAAAAAGTAGATAATAAAGTAGTTTATCATAAAGTCTTTTCGTTTTAAACAATAGCGAAAGACTTCCACATTGAGGGTTTATTCTTGTTTTTATTATTGGCTTATATACGATATCTTTTTTTAATACGGCTTGTAACGCTTTTTTTGCGTTGACAACACCTGTGCCCAATAATTCAATTTTATTCTGATTTTTATCATAACTGAAACAAATATCTTTTTTTTCTAGGCAGTTTTTATAGATACTTTGGTCTGCTGTGGATAAAATAATTTTTTTGAGCTTACTGTTAGGTATTTCAGGGTCTAATGATAGTATCAAGCCAGCAACACTAGAAACTAAAGGAACAGCTAATGAAGAGCCTTGACCTGTCGTCCAGTAGTGCCCGGGGACTGATGAACGGATACCAAAATATTGATTTAATTTATTATAAGCACCACCACCAGGAGCTGCTATGTTAACCCATGTCCCGAAGTTGGCATAGTAAGATTTTTTCGAGTTATGATCTAATGCTGTTACTGAAATTGTTGAATTATGAGCAGCTGGGTAAACAGGTTTAGAGGTGTTTTCATTCCCAGCAGCTGCGATCATAAGTAAGCCTTTGGGTTGCCCGGTGTTTAACTGTTCAAGGAAAACCTCGATCGTTTTTGATTTTTCAAATTTTCCAAAAGATGCATTTATAATTCTTAGGTTGATGTCTTGTTTTTCTTTTATGATAGATAAGTATTTTAAGCCATTTAATATTGCACTATCAGTTATTTGAGCTTGCCCTTCTACTGAGTGAATAACTTTGACAATCAGTATTTTACATATTGGGCAAGCCCCTAGAAGCTCATTTTTTTTTGTGCTTGCAATAATTCCTGCCAATTGAGTTCCGTGTGAACAGTTACTGTCAATATTTTTGTTTATTGTGGAAGAGCTTGGGCAGCTCTGGCCTGCACTTTTGGTTCCATAAGGATAGACGTTTCCATCGCCGAGCTGATGAAAACTTGTTATCGTAGTGTTGCAGCCGTTTTTATCGTAGCCGCACAGGTTTTCTCCTGGGTGAGGATTTTGCCAAATATTTTTTTTGATTGCTGGGTGCGTATAATCAACACCGCTATCCATAACAGCAATTACTGGTGGTTTTTTCAACGGAAACTTAGAATTACTGAGCTGTAAGAGTTCTGAAATTTGGGGTAAAGAGTGGGCTTCTTGTATTTTTGATAATTTATGCCACCAAGATGGGACTTCTTCTTGACGGAGCTTTTTATCTTTGCTGGCTTTTTCTTCTTCCGCGGGGAGGTGGGTCGGTATTTTACTGGTTTTGTTTTCTTCAAAAAAAATAATCTTTTTTTCTTTTACCCACTTCTCTAAACAAGAAATGGCTTCGTCTTCTTTGTAAAAATCTATACGTGCAATAAGTGGAAAATATGATTTTTCTTCAAATCTTGAAGGTTGTGGTTTTAAGCTTTTCAGTGCAATATTTTCAACGTGTTTTTGATGGAGTTGGTTCTTGAGTATCGATATGACATGCAATCTTTTTACTTTTTTGTCAAATTTAATTTTTTCAGCCAAGCTTTCATATAAAAATAAGTTTTGAAGCTGTGATTCATTTTTCCTAAAAGGAAAAATTTTTGCTTTTTCAGTTTGGAGTATTATTAAAAAACTTTTACCTTTAATCTCTTTTTTTTTCTTTGCTGAGGCAGAGTTAGAGTTTATAAGACTTTGATCGCCGCAAGCTTGTGTGAAAAAAAAAAAATTATATAAAAGATAAAGTTGAGAAAATTTCTTTTGTTAGGTCTGGTTTGCATATTTGAATCCAGATTTGGCGGTAGAGTATTAGAATATTTTTAGTAATAATTATTTATTTGTGCCTAAATTGTACAAAACAAAACTCTGGTTGCTACTCCTCGGTCGATTATAAAATTGTGTGAGTTGGCTTTATAGTACTCGAATTTTCAGTCACTGGAAATAAAAAAACAGATTTCAGTTTTTTTCACCGGCTTTTTTGTGTATTTTAATGACATGAATGTTTACGGGCCAAAGAATAGAGAGATTAATTATCTATGAAGAATTTAGGCAATGTATATGTGATAACGGCTCCTTCTGGAACAGGCAAGACAACGATCAACAGAAGGTTGGTCAGGGAAAACGAAGAAATTGAATTTTCTGTGAGTTATACAACAAGAAACAAAAGAGAAAATGAAGTTCACGGAAAAGACTACTGGTACGTCAGCGAAGATAAAATATTAGAATTGATAAATAATAGTGAAATGCTTGAGTGGGCTAATGTATTTGGTCACTATTATGGAACGAGGTTATCTGAACTAGAAAACCAACTTTTAGAAGATAAAAAAATTCTTCTCGAAATTGATGTGCAAGGGTGGATGAAAGTAAAAAAGAGATCTTCAGAAGTTAAATCTATCTTTATTTTACCTCCCTCTGTTGAAAAGCTTAGACAAAGACTGTTTAATAGAAAGTCTGAAAGTATCGAAAGTTTCAAAAGACGTATTATGACAGCAAAGTCTGAACTTTTATATGCTAAGTATTATGATAGCTTTATTATTAACGAAGATTTAGAAAAAACATATCAAAAAGTTAAAGATTATATTAAACATGGAAAAATTTTTTCAATGTCAAAAAATCAAGCTATAGATCACTGTAATAAGCTTATAGATGATTTTTCAAATATTAACTTAGATCTGTAATATTTTTTGTTCGTGGAGTTATTTTACGAATGGTTAAAAATAGTAAAAAGAGTCAGCAAGAAAAAAATAAGATGAATAAAATCATTGTTTCAGAACAAAAATCACCCGATGAGGACTTTAAAGATTTACTAGCTAGAAGTTCTTACTTAAACGACGAGAAAGCTTTTGAAGAAATAACAAAAGCTTTTGAGTATGCTAAGAAAAAACACCAAGGGCAAAAAAGAGTCTCTGGTGAGCCATATATATTGCACCCTATAGCCGTGGCCTCGATTTTAGCAGAATTGAGAGTTGACCTTGCATCAATTGTTTCAGCCCTTTTACATGATGTTGTTGAAGATACTGACACAACTATTGAGGATATCGAAAAAGAATTTGGTAAGAATATTGCTGAACTAGTTGATGGTTTGACAAAGATAGGCAAGATCAAATTTAGATCTTCACAAGAGCGGATGGCAGAAAATTTTCGTAAAATGATTTTAGCTATGGCTAAGGATTTACGAGTTATTCTTGTTAAGCTATCTGATCGTTTACATAACATGAGAACTCTTGGATCTTTGCCTTTGGTGAAAAGGCTTAGGATTGCAAAAGAAACTCTGGAAATATATGCACCTTTAGCAAATCGTTTAGGTATCTATGGTATTAAAAGTGAGTTAGAAGATTTATGTTTTAAAGAGTCAAAGAATGAAATATACAAGGAAATATCTCAAAATATTGCTGCTAAAAAAAATAAAAGAGAATCCTATATAAATGAAATTAAAGAAATTTTGGAAAATGAACTTACTAAATATGGATTTTCAGATTTTAAGGTATATGGTAGACCAAAGCATTTTTATTCAATCTATAGAAAGATGGTAAGTCGGCAACTAGCTTTTAAAGATATTCATGATCTTTTCGGTTTTAGAATATTAGTTGAGTCTGTCAAAGATTGTTATGAAGTTTTAGGTATTGTTCACTCTATGTGGAAACCAATGCCTGGAAGGTTTAAAGACTATATAGCTATGCCCAAAGCAAACCTTTATCAGTCACTCCACACAACAGTTATTCGTCCTAATGGACAACCTGCAGAAATCCAAATACGGACATTTAATATGCATGATGTTTGTGAATATGGTATAGCAGCTCATTGGTCTTACAAAGAAAAAACAAAACAGTTAAAAAGTGATCATATTGAACGTTTTTCCTGGTTAAGACAAATGGTAGAATTACAACAGGAGTTGAAAGATCCCAACGAATTTCTAGCAGCTGTTAAGGTTGACTTATTTGATGAAGAAATATTTGTATTTACTCCGAAAGGAGATGTTATTCAACTAAGAGTTGGTGCAACAATTCTTGACTTTGCCTTTGCTATCCATAGTGATGTTGGGTTAAAAACACTTGGTGCCAAGATTAATGGAAGAATTACACCTCTTCGCTCAGAAATTAATTCAGGTGACATTGTTGAAGTTATAACTTCATCTACACAAAAGCCAAATAAGGATTGGTTAAACTTTGTTACGACATCAAAAGCAAGAAATAAAATTCGTTCTTGTCTTCGTAGTGAGCAAAGAAATGCAAGTCGTAAAATTGGAAAAGATGTTTTAGCCCATGAACTAACCTCTCAAGGACATGATTTAGAAAAATTAATTACTTCTAGAAAAATAGATAATCTTGTGAAACAAGCTAAAGAAAGTAGTCTTGACGAGCTTTATCTTTCTATTGGTTACGGAAAACTATCAGTTAAAGAGCTTGTTCAAAAATGTTTTCCTAGCTCACAAACTAAAGAAAAAAAAGCCGAGATAAAAAAGAGCTCTAGTAAACGAGGCGGCAAAACATCTGGTATTTTAGTATCAGGGATGGAAGATATTCTTGTCTCTTTTAGTCGTTGCTGCAATCCTTTGCCTGGAGAAGAGATTGTTGGATTTATTACTAGAGGACGTGGTGTTTCAATACATTGTCACAATTGTATGAGGGCTTTAGATTTAGATCCAGCAAGAAAAGTAGATGTTAGTTGGGTTACTGATGAAAAAGAGCAAGGTCTTCATACTGTTTATCTTCAAGTTGTAACAGAAGAAAGACAAGGTATTTTAGCTGATGTTACTATGGCAATTTCAAACTGTGGGGTTAATATTCGTCAAGCTCAGGTCAGAGTTTCAACAAGCCAAAAGGGGATTTTAGATTTTGAAATCGTTTTAAATAACCTTAGCCAACTTAATCAAGTTATTAGGGCCGTGGAATTAATCCCTGACGTGGCTTTTGCTGAAAGAAAAAATAGCTCAAGGAAAAAATAGATATGTCAAAAAATAATAATTTATATTTTATAGTCTTGTTTTTTTTTCTTACTATGATGTAAACTTTGTCAGGTCTGAGTAAATTTTATTATTTCCTGGAAAGATCTTATCATTTATGAACCTTTCAAGAATATTTTGTTTGCTTATTTTAAGCTTCTTTTCTTGGCACGCAAGATCGAGCTGCTCAATTTGCTTAAAAAATAAAGACAAGTCTTTTCGTACTTTACGTTGTGGGCACTGTTTTCATGAGGATTGTATTGAGAAATGGTTTGAAAATCATGAAACTTGCCCTCTATGTCGAAGCAAAAAACATCATTCTAAAAGACAAGTTAATAACCTTTTGTATCAATCTCTTTCTTCTTTGGATGATGGTTATGATATTTTTTATGATACTAAGTATATCATTCATACCCTGGTAAAGAATAATAATTTAAAGGCTCTTAAGGTTGCTCTCAATATGGGGTTCAATGTAAACTCTTTAAATGAAGAATTTTTTAGTCCTCTTCATATCGCAGCTATTCTCTCACGTACAGATGCTCTTGCTCTTTTACAGCAGGCCAAAGGATTTGACCCCCATACGAAAAGTAAAAAAGATATTCAAGCAATTCATCTTGCAGCAGGTCTTGGTAATATAAAGTTTTTACAACAGCTTTTAATGTATGGAATATTTGATATTGATGAAAAGGATGCAATAGGTAGGACTGCTTTGTATTTTGCTTCTTATGGTGAGCACATAAAGATGATTAACTATCTAATTAAAACTTTAGGTGCAAGCCCTTTTGAACTAATGAATTCTGGAGAAAGTCTAGTCTCACTTTTAATTCAACATTCGAAGGTTCTGTCAATTAACCATCTTCTGGCGCTAGAGGAAAATCTCCTAGATCTTCTTTCAAAAAAGAACTTACAAAAAATTCTTCGTATAGAAGGTTTAGTTCAAAGTTCTAAAGCTAAGGTCTTAAATAAATTTAAAAATTTAAATTTTTAATACGTATATATATTTAAATTTTTTCGTAGAAGAGTAAGTTCATATCAAATCTTTTCTTGAATTTTAGTAAAATTATTTTACTTTTTGATAAATTGAGAATTAATGTTTATTTAATAATAACCATAATTTAAATACTAGTTGCGTAAAAAAATTTATAATTATGCGAAATAATTATTTCCCCTTGCTTTCAAGGGCTAAAAATTATAGCATATGATTTTTTTTGTTGTAGGATACTGCATGAAAAATTTCATTAAGATATTTATTAAAATAATTTTTTTTCTGTATTTTAGTTTTGTCTCCTATAATGCTTTTGCTAGTGATAGACACTTTTTGCCTGAAAAATTAGATCAATTTACAGATCTTCTTTGTCGTGAAAAAAAATTGGAAAAGGCTAGAGTTGTAGAGCAATTGAATCATATTCTTACTCTTGGTTTTAATCGATCTGATGTTTATGCCAAATCTGCTTTTTATCTTTTGATAGTTGCAACGAAGCATAATCAAGATAATGCAGTAGAAGAACTGATGATCAAAAGAAAGTCCGGGATTTTCTATATTCCTCAACACAAAATTGAAGAGTGTAAAAATATTGCAGCAAAAAATTCCAACCAGAAAATTCAAGCGTTTCTTGCAATGAAATAACTTTTTATCTTTTAATAAAAACTTGTTAAGCTGTATGTACGTAATGAGAAGTAAAATTTTACAAGGTAATTTTTTTTTCTCAGTATAAAGTGCTTTAGGTTGAAAAATAATTTTTTCATTTATTGATAGACTCATTGATTTATTTTTCTAAATATTTACCCTTTAAATAATTCACCCATTTTCTTTCCGAGAAGAACGGAAGAACCGATAATACAAACTGATAGTATTATCATTGAAATAGACCCAAGTGCGCTGGCAACAAATTCACCCGAACCTTGTTCAAGATACAAAGAGTAAATAGACTTTGTTAGAGGGTAGTATTGATCTTTCATGGCTAGTATAAGTGAATCTGAAACATCAAGCATAGTGTAGGAAAAGCATAGGAGTCCACCTGCAATGAGATTTGCCGTTATAAGGGGGATGGTTATCTTTCTTAATGTGTAGAGTTTGGAGGCACCCATAACCTGTGATGCTTCTTCTAAGGAGGAGTTTATTTGCTGAAAACCTGAAACAGCTGATCTGACCATAAAAGGTAATCTTCTAACACTGTAAGCAATAATAAGAAGTGGTATAGGATTTGTAAGAGGGTCGAGAAATGTTCCGGTATAGCTGACAACATAGCCAAAAGCTAAAATAATTCCAGGAAGCGCTAGGGGCGTCATAACTAAAGCATCTAAAAATTGTGAAAATGGAAGAGATTTTCTTACGATAATATAAGCTAGGAGTACCCCTAATATAACATCTAGAAAGGTTGCTAAACATGAAAATAAAATACTGTTTTTGATACCAATTAATGAAAGGTCATGACTAAAGACTTGATAATAATATTTTGTTGTGAACTTTTCAGGTAATGCTGTCATAAACCAGCCATCACTAAAGCTTGTTATAATCACAGTTATGTGTGGGATTAGAGCTATTGAAATAGTTGAGATAACTGTAGGATATATTATTATTTTAAATAAAAAAGAAGCTTTTTTTACTGATACGTTTGTATGTCCTCGACCCATCATTTGATATTTTTTCTCATTAAAACCAAATTTAGAGAAAATAAAAATACTTGTTGTAATTAAAATAACAATAAAGACAAGTGCAAAACCGATTGGATTTTCATTTATGTCGGTTACCATATTAAAAATAAATACGGGTATTGTTTCATGATAGCCAATAAGTAAAGGAGTTCCTAAATCTGTAAAAGACCATATAAATATTATGAGTGCTCCTGATAAAAATCCAGGTCTTATTAGAGGCCAAAGAATATTTTTGTATCTTTGCAGTAAAGAACTTCCACAAATAGTCGCTGCTTCGTCTAGCGATGGATCAATGTTAGCTATTGCTGCTGTTAAGTTTAGATACATAATTGGATATAGATGAAGAGTTTCTAAAAAGATAACAGCCCAAAACATATTTTCATCAGCTAGCCAGTTGATTGGACTTTGAATAAAATTATGATCAAGAAGAAAAATATTAATAGCACCAAAACGAGCAAAAAATCTTTGTATTCCAATGGCTCCAACAAAAGGAGGCATTATAAGAGGTACAAGAAGTAAGGCACTAAGTAAACTTTTAAACCTATACTCAAATCGAGCATTAAAAATAGCTAGAGGTAGTGAAATAATTGTACAAGATATAGTCGTAAATAAACCAATCATAAGGCTGTTTGAAATAAAGCTCATTTGTAAGTTGTTACTGAATAAAAGCGAAAAATATTCAAGGGTCCACCCTTCTGGACCAATGAATGCCTTTGATACAATTAAAATAGTTGGTAGGATCAAAAAAAACAAAAGTAAAAGGATAGTTAAAGAGACGGCAATATATTCGAAAACTTTAGCTGTATAATAGCCAATTTTATTTATAGAGTCTGGTTTTAATCTGTCCATATCAACTTAACCTAACTATATTTTAAATACAACAATATCGCTTTCTTCAACCTGTAGTGTATATGCTTGACTTTTTTTCCACTTGGTGTTTGCACTTTCTTTATATACTGTCATTAGTAAATGATTCTTTAATTCTGGAGACGAAAATTGTAGTTGCTCTGATTCTCCATGAAAGTGCGATGAGTAGAATTTCCCTTTAAATAAATTCTTTTGATTTTCATTTTGCATTGGCTTTATATGATGTCTAAAATCTTCTGGACGTATAGAGAGACAAACCCTTTCCCCTTTTACAAATATGTTCTTTGAATCGTAGCTAGAAGAAAAATTTCCTAATGACGTTTTAATTTTGTGTAAGTTGTTGTCATCTCTTCCTAGATACTCGCCCTCTAGCAGGTTTGTTTCTCCGATAAATTTAGCAAGAAAAGGTGTTTTAGGTCTATTGTACAAATCCTTTGGAGGCCCTGTTTGTATTTCTTTACCATTTTCCATAACTGTAATATGTGTACCCATAGACAAAGCCTCTTTTTGATCATGGGTTACATATAGAGTTGTTATTTTTGTTTCATCATGAATTCTTGAAATATTATCTCTCATTTCAGTTCTAAGTTTTGCATCAAGATTTGATAAGGGTTCATCTAATAATAAAATAGATGGACGGATTGCAAGAGCCCTAGCTAAGGCGACTCTTTGTTGTTGTCCTCCTGATAGCTGACTTGGTAATCGGTTAATAAATTTTTCTAGTCGTGTCATAGCTAGGCTTGCATCTAGACGATTTCTTATTGTTTCTTTTGATAAATTTTTTAATTTAAGACCATATTCGATATTTTGCTTGACAGTCATATGAGGCCACAATGCATAGTTTTGAAAAACCATACCAATCCCTCTTTCAGCTGCAGAAAGACTTGTTACATCTTTTGATCCAAAAAAAATTTTACCCGATGTTGAGTTTTCAAGACCTGCTAGAATTCGTAACGTTGTTGTTTTTCCACATCCAGAGGGCCCTAGGATAAAATGCATACTACCAGAATCTATCTCCAGTGAAAGATTATTAACAGCAAGATTTTTCCCATAAATTTTTGTTATGTTTTTAAGTGATACTTTCATATTTTTTTCTTTTATACAATTTTTGATGAGCTATTACTCTTAAGTCTTTTTACCTAATCTTTTATGTTTATTTATATTTCAATAAAAGTATTATTTTTATCTATATCTTTTTGTTTTGATTCATTCACTATTTAATTTTTTGTTTAAATGTATGACTAGATTTTTGACGGGAATAGTGCAGAGAGAAAAAGACCACAAGATGGTAAGTATATTTTTCTAAAAGATTAAGAAATAAATTAGCTATAAGCGTTACAATTTTTTTCTATAAAATGTTAATTTGTACTATTAGAAAAATTTGTACTTATTTTTGATAAAAAATCATCTGTGCTTAAATATTGATCATCAGATGTTTGAGATCCGTAGATACAAAAAGCTAAATCTTTTGTCATAGATCCAGATTCTATGACTTCTATGCATGTTCTTTCTAGTCTATGAGCCCAATCTATTAAAGCATTATTCTTATCAAGCTTCCCTCTGTGAGCTAAACCTTGTGTCCATGCAAAAATACTTGCTATTGGATTTGTTGATGTTTTTTTACCTTTTTGATGCTGTCTATAGTGGCGAGTTACTGTGCCATGTGCTGCTTCTGTTTCTATAGTTTTACCGTCTGGGCACACTAAAGTAGAGGTCATAAGACCAAGGCTCCCGAACCCTTGAGCAACCGTATCTGATTGTACATCTCCATCATAATTCTTACATGCCCATATAATACCTCCCTCGGACTTAAGCACTTGAGCGACCATATCATCTATGAGTCTATGTTCGTAAGTTATTCCTTTTTCCTTAAATTGTTTTATGAACTCTTTTTGATATACAGATTCAAAAATATCCTTAAAACGACCGTCATAAGTTTTAAGAATAGTATTTTTAGTTGATAAAAAAAGAGGATAATTCTTTTGTAAAGCAAAAGACATACATGAACGGGCAAATCCTTCAATTGAAGTATCTGTATTGAACATTCCAAGAGCAACCCCTGGACTTTCAAATGAGTTTATTGGCCATTCCTTTAATTTTGAACCACTTTGATCTTCTAAAACTAATTTTATTGTAGAATTTTGCGGGGCGATTACGTCTGTACATTTATATTGATCGGCATGCGCGTGGCGACCGATGACAATAGGTTTTTTCCAATTTTTAACAAGGCGAGGAATGTTCTTACAAACAATTGGAGATCTGAAAACGGTTCCACCTAATTCGTTTCTAATGCGACCATTTGGACTTTTCCACATTTTTTTTAAATTGAATTCTTTTACTCTTTCCTCATCTGGTGTTATGGTTGCACATTTAATACCTACATTAAATTCCTTGATTGCATGGGCAGCATCAAGTGTAATTTTATCTTCAGTTTTGTCGCGGGACTCAACGCTAAGATCAAAATATTTTACATCCAGATCCAGGTATGGATATATAAGTTTTTCTTTTATTTTGGTCCAAATTATTCTAGCCATCTCGTCGCCATCTAGTTCAACTATGGGATTCTTAACTTCAATTTTTGTCATAGATGATTCCTTTAAAAAAAATTATTATTTATAATTACTTCGCCCTATAGTTTTTTAAAAAGATACACGTAACCCTATATAACTCAATGAAGTATTTGAATAAGTCAAGTAAAGTTCGTAATGTTTGTAATCTACTTTGCGGTTTATTTTCTTTTTTTTTTGCCTGGCAATTAAAATTTAATATTTTTATTTTTCTACAGGTAGAGTCTAGATAATTTAGAACAGTTAACATTACTTTTCGATTGTAGTGACGTAATTTTAATTTTTTTTAATAAACTAAATATTAATAAAAATTTTCATAATTAAATAAAAATATCCAATAAGATGTTAGTGTTATATTAATTCCCGTCATGTTTTTTCAA
>PASJ01000080.1 GCA_002711925.1 Pseudobdellovibrionaceae bacterium
TTAAATTTTGATGGTGAAAAAATTATTTCCCCTTTGGATGCAGATGGAAAGGTTATAAATAATATAAAAATATCTGGTCTAACCAGGACTCATGAAAGTGTCATCTATCAGGAGCTTTTAATTCGTAAAGACAAAATATTCAAGTCCGGTGATTATTTAGAGTCTGTTATTCGGATTAAGAACTTAACTTTATTTTATCGAGTGGAAACAAAGATATATCTCGTAGAAGATAATAGAGTTACAGTTCATTTTCACTTGCTTGATCGGTGGACCCTTGTCCCTATTTTTGATGTTCGAACAGGTGGAGGAAGTAAGTATATCTCATTCGGTTTGACTGAAAGAAACATTTTAGGTCGTTATCAGCAGGGGAGTTTTTCCTGGACTCAGCTTGATGGGGTCAACTCTTATTCTTTACAGTGGACAGAACCAAGGCTCTTAAAAAGAAGAATAATGTTGAATATTTCTGCTTCAAGTTCTACCAGAAATTATAGTTTATACGATGATAAGGTGGAGATCATTGGCGGTTTTACAATTAAAAGTAACAGTTATCTTGTCTATCTTCAAAAAGAATTTTTATGGTGGCTCTTTTGGGGGGTAGGTCTTGAGTTGAACGATACTAGTTTTAGTGAAAAGCATCTAACAAAGAAACAAAAATTGGCTAATGAAAAAAGATCAGACTTATCTTTTAAACCAGCAAATGTTACAACTCCTTTTCTAAAGTTAACATTGGGAAGGCTTAATTATGATCAGTTTTTTATTTCAGGTTACCAGTCTCAAGTACAACTAAGAAAAGCTATAGGTGATGATCCTTTTTTGGATCTTATTTTTTCAAATAAATTTTTTTGGCTCCTTCCATTTTCATCTAATGTAGGCCTTCAAGTTAAGGTTGGATATACTTCAGCGGATCTGATACAATATCAGTTTTATCTTGGTGGTCTTTCTCATGTTAGAGGCTACCTAAACAACCAATTTATGAGTCATAAGTTTTTACAAGCTAATTTTGAAAATAGATTAGCCCTTATCAATACTACCTGGATTACCCTTCAACATGTTGTTTTCTCAGATAACCTTTTTTTGTCTGAAAAAAAATCTGTTAGCTCCCTAGGAACAGGTATTCGTATAAGATCAAGAAGAATAACAAACTTTGGCTTAAGGTTTGATTATGCAGTACCTTTAGAAGATAAGATGAAAGCTAGTTTAAGCTTCAGAGTCAAACAATTTTTTTAATTTGAAAGTGAAATTTTCTTATTAAAGTATTCTAAAGATAAAAAGTAAATTTTTTTTTTGAATGTTTGTATTTTTTTCTTATTTTTTTATCTCATTCACTTTCCTTTTAGAAAATAAATTATAATTTTTATAACTATCCATATTTTATTCAAATTATATCAATTTTTAAAATTTCTTATATTATAAATTGAGCTTTCGACAGTTCAATATTTATTGACGTTTTATGATGTTTGAAACATAAGAAATTTAATTAATTAAAGTCTGATAGATTTATTATATGCTTTTTTTCAATATTGAATTTAATGTGTAAATATACGTTAATATACTTTTAAAATATATTTTTATAAGCAGCAATTTATTTTTAATTTAAATAATCAAAAGTATTATAAAATTAAATTAAATTTTTTTCGTTTAAATCCGAAAATAATAAAGACTAATTAAATTTAAAGGTTCCATATGAAGATAATTATTTCTTTTTTTACATTTTTAATTGTAATTATATTGAATTTTTTTGTTGAAGAAATTCTAATATTCTTTTTGCAAGACGTTAGTGATTATATAACTAATATTTCATTTAAAACTTTACAAGTTTTATTGTTTTTTAGTTTTTCATTTTTTTTAAATTCTTTAATTGCTAGATTTTTTTGGGGAGTATTTGTCAAAAAATATTTATTAATACAAGTACCAACTTTAATCTATCAATGCTCAAATTTTATTGTTTATATTATCACTTTGGCTATAGTTTTAGAGTTGGTTTTTGACTCAAGTTTTCTTAGTTTAATTGCTACATTTGGAGCTTTTTCCATTGTTCTTGCATTTGGTTTGAGGGGACTTACTTCTGACCTTATGACAGGTCTTGCTTTAAATCTCGAGCAACCTTTTAAGATCGGTGAATGGGTAAGCTTTAAATCTCCAGATTTTCACTATATTGGGAAAATTATACAAATTAACTGGCGTGTGACCCATATCGTTCTAAACAATGGAAACTATATACTTATTCCTAATAGAAGTCTTGGAGACTGTGTTCTTATAAATTTTAGTAAGCATCAGTTCAATCGATATGAATTGAATATAGACTTTGATTATAATATAGCTGATAGTGAAATTAAACGTATTTTATATTCTGCCGTAAACTCCTTAAGTGAAGTAAGTGGTTTTGTTGAACAGCATATGACTGATGTTTTTATTGACGAAATTCATAAAAATGGTGTCAAATATCTTGTGCGTTATTGGATAATTCCATGGGAAAAAGTAACTCCTTCTGAAGCTAAACATATTGTTCAATCTAAGATATTACAACATTTGCGACTTTCTGGAATTACACCTTCACATTCAAAGATTCATTACTTTGAAAAAAATAAACCTGAAATTATAGATTCAACACGTGAGTTACAAATAAATATATTAAAAAGTTTACGTGCTATTAATTTATTCTCAGATTTAAAAGATGATGAAATAGATCATTTATCTAAGGTTGCAAAACAAAAATTATGGAAAGCAGAAGATATTCTTGTAAATCAAGGAGAAAAAGGTGATTCTATGTTTATTGTTTTAGAAGGGCTTCTTGATGTTTCAATTGATAACGGCCGCGGGGCCTATTATTCTATTGCTATGATTGAAGCTGGTGATATTTTCGGAGAAATGTCACTATTAACAGGAGAAGATAGATCTGCCCGAGTTAAATCATTAACACAGACACTAACTGTAGAGATATCTCGATCACATTTTAAAAAAATTCTTGATGAAAGAAAAGATTTATGTCAACGCATTTCAGAAATTATAGTTAAAAGAAATATTGATTTAGAAAAGAAAAAGTTGAAAATGAATAAAATTGAAAAAGAAGAGCGTATAAAAAAGGAGTCATTTACAATTTTAAAAAGAATAATTAGTTTTTTCGATCTTGATTAGTTTTCTCTCATAGTTTTCAAGTAATGATTTAATGACTTTCTCGTTTGCTTCTTTTTTAAATTCTTCATTTATTTTATATAATTTAATTATTAATGATAAGTAATGACTATCAACGACAATAATTGAAAAATTCGTACGATTTTTTATTCCAACGAGAAAATATGTAATGACTTGTCGGTTATATTGATCTCATAAAATTTAACGATATGAATCTACTTTTTATATAGGTAAAATGTAATACTAAGTGAAAATATGTAGAATTAATTATCAATTAAATAAATAAAAAAACAAGACCTAAGGATAAAAATATTAATAATTTTGAGATGACTTGTGATATAGATTTTTTTTAATTGAGACATTTTTCGTAATAAGAATTGTAAAATTATACTATATTTAAATTTTTATATGATAGATTTTTTTTAGGTGATAAGATATTTCAATAAGTTTTCTTTGAAAAAGATATATAGGAGATATTTTGTGCTTGAATATGATCTCGTCGTTGTGGGTTCTGGCCCTGCTGGAGAAAAAGCAGCAGTTAAGGCAGCTTATTTTGGCTATAAAGTTGCTATTGTTGATAAAGGAGAATTTTTAGGTGGAACCGGCGTAAATACAGGAACAATACCATCAAAAGCACTGAAAGAGACAGCAATTTATTATTCAGGTGAACGCGATAAAGGCCTTTATGGAGTTGATAAAGTTCTAACTCATCAAGCTGATATGAATGATTATATGTATCGTAAAAGTTTGGTGGTTAAAAATTTGCGAAAAGAAGTTAAAGAGAACTTAGATATTCACGGAGTTGATATTTATTTAGGAACTGCAAGTTTTAAAGATAAAAATAAAATTCACATTTCTGGACCTATTGAAGAAGTAATTTATGGTAAGTTTATTTTACTTGCAACAGGAAGTTCTCCTTATCATCCCAAGGAATTTCTATTTGATGATAAAAACATTTTTGATTCTGATTCTATTCTTAACATTAAAACTTTACCTTCTTCTATTTGTATTCTTGGTGCGGGAGTCATAGGGTGTGAGTATGCGACAATATTTTCTAAACTTGGATGTGAAGTAATACTTATAAATAAATCTGATAAAGTCCTTCCTTTCCTTGACACTGAAGTTTCGAAAGCTCTTTTAGAATATATGAAACAATGTAAAATTAGAGTTGTGTTAAATAACTCTGTTTCAAGAATTGAATTTACCAAAGATGAAAATAAACCACTTCGAATTATTTTTGAAACAAAGCAAGAGATTCTTGTTGATTCGTTCTTATATGCAGCAGGTCGAAAGGGTAATATAAATTCTCTTAAACTTGATGTTGCAAAGGTAAAATATAGTGGACGAGGAAATATTATTGTTGACTCTAATTATCAAACATCTGTTGAAAACATTTATGCCGTTGGTGATGTTGTTGGATTTCCTGCATTAGCAAGTACAAGTATGGATCAAGGAAGAGTCGCTGTACAGCATATGTTTCAAACCAAAGATACTATCAAAGTTCACGAAATTCTACCCTTTGGTATATATACTATTCCTGAGGTCTCGATGGTTGGATTAACCGAACAAGAGGCAACTGAGAAAGGCATTTCCTATTGTACTGGCTCAGCTGAATATAAGGACATTCCGCGAGGAATGATTGTTGGATCAATTTTCGGGTTTTTAAAAATTATTTTTAGACGCCAAGATCGAGTTGTTATAGGGATTCACATCATTGGTGATCAGGCTACCGAATACATCCACTACGGCATGTATATTGTTGAGCATTCGTTAAATTTGCACGAAATAATTAATAAAGTTTTTAATTATCCGACGTTTCATGACTTATATAAATATGCAGCTTATGACGGTCTAGGTAATCTTTCAGGGCATAAAGTAAAAGGGGGTATGCTAAATCAAAAATGATAATAATCGTGTGTTTTGTTTGTCCAGTACTTCTCTTCCAGGTAATGGAAAACTCCTTCGCATGAACCTATTTCGTCTCCAACGAAGCCTTCATCTTTAGGAAGATAATGAGTTGATCCTTCATGACTCTCTTCATAATGTTTCAGTACTTTCATATCTTCGAGAAGTATAGCACGATTAAAACAGTTACTTGTTCCCTTATTATCTATTTCCGCTTGGTTCAAACCTGCAACATAGCAGGTGCTTGGCCAGTGGAGTTTTGAGTCGTTTTCAAAAAGATACTTGCTACTTGATTTTAAAAGTTCTCTTGCATTCTCATCTCCAAAATATTGTCCCCTTTCCTCTTTATTGGCAATGAGACCTAACTGTTCTAAAAAGAAAGTAATTTGATTATGTTCTGAGATTACGATTGCTAAATAAGGCGATTTTTTACTTGCTCGATGACATATTCCTTTAGGTTCAGAAAGTAATTTCTGTTTTAATTCATCTGCTCCTCTAGCTCCTGATTTGAGTGTTATAACTTGATTTACACCAAGAGTATGGGCGCTAATTTGTGCAGTTTTTATCGGGCGCATGGAGCTGTCATATGGGTCAGTGGCATAAACTCCAATGGACCATTTTATATGATAATTTTCTTTTTTTCCATCTGAAAGATCTTTTAAGCAATTAGCAATATATCTGGCCCTTGTCCAACCAATTGGTGCAAGACTTCCATTCGGATATTTGTCTCCATGCCTAACAACGAGAATATGACAATAATCCAGTCCATCTGAAGGGGAGAAAAAAAAAGACCCTTTTGCTTGTAAGAAAATTTCTGTGAGGACTAAAAATGAACTTAAAATAAAAAACGAACAAAAAATTCTATTTCCTAATAATTTACCCCTATTTTTTATTTGAAAGACTTGATCCAAGCGAGTGTTAGTATCTTTGTGGTAATTATCGTTTTCTTCAGAGATATTGATTGCATCATAACCGTTAGCTTTCTCTTTAAAGATTTTGATTTGCTCTGTCATTGATAGAGGAGGTTGTGGATAATATTCTTTATAAAAAGAGTTATAGCAGAACCCTAGTTTATATTTACTCTCTTTTGGGGTCGCCGAGTATAATGATATCGATAAAATCATTACTAATAGATAAATAATTCGTTCAATGCTCTTCACTTGCAACCTTTAAATAAATATTATTTTAACGTAGATTTAATTTAGTCTTAATTCATGTGATATAGTTTTTAAACAAAATCTTATATTTACTGTGATTCTAATTTTTGACATATTAGTTTAATTTTTCTTGAAAAATGGTCTACGTATCACTTTGAGGTATATGTCTATAATGGTCTAATAATTTGTTCAAGGAATTTTTTGATTATATGATTTTTCTTTTGATATTTTTATATACAGATCTAAATATACTTATGAATTAATCATTTTTTTCTTAAAAAGAAAAAAAGAAATAGGCACGAAAATACCAGAAAATAAAAGTATACAAAATATGTGGTACAGTATCTCTTCAGTGTTTATAATCTTCCAGGATAGACTCTGACTAATCTGAACGCAATGGTAAACAGGTGAAGCTTGTAGGAAAAAATTTAACCAATTGGGCATGTCATCTACAGGAAAGAAAATTCCTGAGAAAAAAAAGAGTGGATTAACGATAAGGGCAAATATAGTCTGAAATTGATTAATATTTGTTAATATTGAGGAAGAGATAAATGCCAGAGATCCACAAGAAATAGCTGTAAGTGCCCCTAAAAAAGGTGCTGCAAGTAATAGTTTCAAAGGAATGATTTTTATAAAATAAAAAATAAAGCTAACAATAAGAGATAATATACAGCCTTTTGTAATAACCCAAATATATTCACCTAATGCTATTTCAAAGGAGCTTATTGGTGTTGTTAAAATTGCTTGATATATTTTTTCATATTTATAACGAATAAAAGTGTTATAACTCATTTCAAAGAAAGATGTGTAAAGTGCTGCGGAAACAACAAGTCCTGGTGCTACATAGTTTATATAGTTTACTTCATCGATTTTTTGAATATAAGTTCCTAGTCCCAAACCAAAGGTTAAAATAAAAAAAATTGGATCTGATACAGTGGGTAGTAAGTTTGCTAGTAGGTCTTTTTTGTAGACGCTCCAGTGGCGTTGTGCGATTTTTTGTGAAAGTTCAAGGGACTTAAGCATGTTCAGATAACTTTCTTCCTGTAAGGGTTAAGAAGACATCTTCGAGATTTGAGGGTCTTATGAGTTCCGGTTGTATATTAACTTTTTTTATAAAATTATAAAGATCATCTAATGTTAAATATCTCAATGTGCACAGATATGGGTGAAGATTACAGTTAAAGATTGTCTTATTGTTTACGTACTTTTTGTATATGCTCTCAGAGAGTGTTTGCTTAGTAAAAAAAGCTATATAACCAGGGCAGTGTTTTTTCACTATTTGTTTTGGGTGATCTTGAACCTGAAATTTTCCTTTATCGATGATTACTATCTTATCAGCTAGTTGTTCTGCTTCATCCATATAATGAGTACTGATAAGTATTGTCATTTTTTTATCTGATTTAAGTTCTATGATTTTATTCCACATAAGTTTTCGAACAGCAGGGTCTAAACCTGTCGTAGGTTCATCAAGTATAAGAATTTCTGGGTCGGAAAGAAGGGCACGAACAAATGCTAAGCGTCTTTTCATTCCTCCTGAAAGTTCAGCAATCTGAAAATCTTTTTTATGATAGAGACTCATAAATTCTAAAAGTTCACTTATTTTGTTTTTAGCTTTTTTTTTGGGTATACTTAGATATTGACTGTAAATCATCATATTTTGAAAAACATTTAAAGACTCGTCTAAACAATTTTCTTGCGTAACAATACCAATTTTTTCTTTAAGCCAACGATTTTTCCTACTTGGCTCCTGGTCTAGTATTTTTAAGGTTCCGGAATCACTTTTTTTTGCCCCATAAAGAATTGAAATGAGTGTAGATTTTCCTGCACCGTTAGGACCAAGGATGCCAAAGCACTCACCTTTCATAACATTTAGAGAGAGTTTATCAAGTGCTGTGAAACCTTTGTAATTTTTTGTCAAATTATTTGCTTCAATAGCTATCATTGTTTCACCTTGAAATTTTTCTTTATAATTTAATATACTAAAATCGATCAATAAAACTTATAACTAAAATAGTTAGTTATAAGTTTTATTGTGAGTCAAATTTTGAAGAATGTTTAAAAAAAACATAATATACCGATAATATAGTAAATACTTATATTTTTAGCAATTAAAAAAAAAAAAATAACTTAAGTTTATTTTTATCAAGCCGAATGAAAAGACGAATTTATGTTTCACAAATCTTACTGAGAAACTTATTATGAAAAAATTTTCATTGCGTGAAAAAATTACTTTTATTCTAACATCTATTGTTAGTGTTGTTGTCTTTTTCGCTGCTTTTGCTTTTTATAGCCTAGAGTCATACGAAGAAGAGAATAGTTTGGAGCAAAAAATTAATTTTGTTCTATCTATAAATGCTGCTGCAATAAAGGAGCCTTTATGGCATGTTGATAAGGTTACTATAGATCAGATTATTAAAGAGATCTTGAAAGATCAAGAAATATATAAAGTCGAAATTATTGATGAAAGAGGTCTCGTTTTTGCTGATATCTATAATGATAAGAGTATTGTAGATGATCCGTTTATACAAGAAAAATCTATTAGTTATACAAATCATAAACTTGAAAAAAAAGACATCGGTTTAGTTAAGTTATATTTAACAAAATATTATTTTAATGAAAGGCTAGAAACTTTCTTATATCAAATTATAATATTCTACTTTTTCCTGATTATTGTATTAATTATCAGCCTATACGTAGTTATTAATCAAATAACCAAACCTTTGACAAATTTGACAACAATAATGAATAGTAGAATAGAAGGAAACTATAAAAATAAAATACCTGTATCATATCTTGCTCGTGAAGATGAAATAGGTAGTATTGCTGCTACTTTGAAAAAAGAAGGAGATTTGATAGAAACTGAACAAAATATGAGTGAACTCAAAAATATATTTATGAAGCGTTTACCATTAGCCGAGCTTTTAGAAGAGATGATAGACTGTGCAAAAATTATACTAAAGATAGATCGTTGTAGTATTTTTGTATATGATAAAAAAAATGATGAGCTTTTTACTACTGTCTCTCATGGTCTAGAAAATAAAGAGATAAGAATTCCAAAAAATGCAGGATTAGCTGGCCAATGCTTTATGGAAGGAAAAAAACTCGTTATTGAGGATGTTTATAAAAACAGTAAATTTAACAAAGAAGTAGATAAAAAAACAGGTTTTAGGACAAGAGACATGATTATAGTACCTCTAGCAAAGGATGAAGAGGAACTTATTGGTGTTATTCAATACATTAATAAACAAGAAAGAGGTTTTGACAAGGATGATATTGAGCGCGCTGATGTTATTGCTGCTCAGGTTTCAGTTGCCCTTTCTAATGCAATTTTATTTGAAGAAACATTAAATTTAAAAAATTATCAGGAATCAATTTTTCAAAGTTTATCAAACGGCGTTATAACACTTGACAAAGATTACAAAATTAAAAGCATTAATAACTCAGCAGCTTTGATGCTAGATGATAAAGTCACAGATTCAGTAGAAAAATCAATTGAAGATGTTTTTGTTGAGGATGCTGAATGGATTAAAAATAGTTTAGGTAAGGTTAGAAATACAAATGAGCAAGAAATAATTTTAGACACAACGATAACAATTAAAGGAGTTGTAAAGTCTATTAATTTTACTGTGACTCCGCTTAAAGATATACATAATCAACATATCGGATCAATTCTTATAATTGAAGATATTACTTCTGAAAAAAGGCTTCTTGGTACGATGTCAAGGTATTTAAATAAAGAAGTGTTAGAAAGAGTTCTTGAAGAAGATCCTACTGTTTTAGAAGGAAATCAGCAGGATGCTACTATACTATTTTCAGATATTAGAAGTTTTACAAATATTGCAGAAGAGATAGGTGCACTCAATACTGTAAGTCTTTTAAATAATTATTTCGAAGAAATGGTTGATTGCATTTTAGATCAAGGAGGTATTCTCGATAAATATATTGGTGATGCTATTATGGCAATTTTTGGTGTGCCTTTTGCTAAAGAAGATGATGCAGACAGTGCGATTTTCTCTGCTATTTTAATGTTAAAGAAGCTTAAAACATTTAATGAAAATCGTCTTTTGAACAATAAGAAACAAATAGATATTGGTATTGGTATAAATACAGGGAAAGTTATTGCAGGGAATATTGGCTCTTCAAAAAGAGTTGAGTATACTGTTATTGGTGATAATGTTAATATTGCTTCCAGACTAGAAGCGCTAACAAAGTTTTTCGGCACTCCTCTTCTTATAACCGAATATACCAGAGATCTTTTAAAAAATGATTATTGTATAAGAGAAGTTGATATTATTAAAGTTAAAGGTAAGAAAAAATCAGTCAAAATATATGATATTTGTGATCATCTTTATGAATCACAAAAAGAAAAATTTAATGAAATTTTGACAGAACATAATAAAGGTTTAGATTTGTATCGAAACAGAAAATGGGACAAGGCTCTGGAAATATATACAAATTTGAGTAAAAAAGTTCCTGATGATAAACTATACCCCGAGCTTATATCAAGATGTAAATTTATTATTGAAAACCCACCGGACAGTGATTGGGATGGTGTTTGGAACATGAGAGAAAAATAGTAAATTTATTACAGTATACCTATGTTACTATAAAAACCTGCAAGTATTTTATCATGATTATAAACAATATGATATCTTACTTGTTTATTACTTTTATGGAAGTATTCAATACCTCCCATATAATATGTCTTTGTAATGTCAGATTCTTCTTTTCCATCAACTGTAGACTTGTCACTAACAACACTGATAAAAGGATTAATATTTCCTTCTTTATATTTTAAAAGAGAAAAGATTGAGTGCCCGTTTTTTGTGCTTATTGTACCAGAGCTTTGATCCGTGCTTGCGAGATAAAAATTCTTAACTTTTTGGTAATCAATTTCAAAATCGAATCCAAAGTGACTTAATTTCAAGCCTGCAGCATAAAAGTCACTATGATAGTTTTCTTTGAAATAGGCCCTACTATATGAAAGGATAGGAGTTATTGAGTTATTAAGAAACGATCTTTTCCAATACGAAGTATATATTTTATCATTTGTACCTGTGAATGCTTCTGAATATTGCGTACCGTCTAATATTTGGAAATCAAAATAACCGAGCGTTGGGGAATTGTAAGTTAGTTTCAGTCCATTTGCAAAGGGTCTAATTGTTTGCCTTGCCCAAGAAAATCTATAAACTCTGTAGCCATTGTGCGCCCACTCAAGACCACCAAATTTTAGATACTGCTTGCCTAGTGTTATAGATAATGTGTTACTTAATTTTTTTTCGACGGTAAGGAAATCTAATGTTCTATTTTCTCTCTGAGGCTCTTCTAATCTTATGCGAAAAACAAACTTAAAATCATCCTTTTTACCTGCTGAAGCAAATAATCTTGGGGGAATTATACGAAAAGATGTTTCGCCATTTTCACTATCTGAAATAGACTCGAATCTTGTGTCGATTTTAATCGATGACTCGAGTGAGTATATTTTATATGAGCCAAGAAAGAAAAAAATCAAAGTTTTAAATATGATATTTTTATTTATTTTTAAATTTTTACCAATCATCTCTTTTTCCTTCTACAAAGAATATTTATCTTTAAGTTTTTTTAAATAGGTTTTGTTTGCTTTAATTTTCTGAAATTCTTTTTGAATTTGACTAATAATTTGATCTGGTGTGTCTATATTAAAAGCATAGTAAAGGTAACTTTTCTTTAATAAAAAAACTGGTTCTAATAGTTTTTTATTTAAAGTTAAGTATATATTAGATACTCTTTTTTCCAATGACACAAAGTCTGCTCTTTTCAGTTTCATAAATTCAATTATTTGTTCTGGTCTATTTAGGCTATATATATTACTTGATTTGACACCTTTTTCAATCAAAGCCATCAAGCCGCTGCTTTCTAGAATTCCTGTGAAAGAATATGAGTTTAAATCTTTGACAGAGTCGATTTTTAAATTACTTGATTTTAATTTATAAAGCCAAATTTCCACAGGGTGGATAGGGCCAATCCATTTAAATAATTTCTCATTATCCTTTGTTTTTATTGTAGAAAAAAATAAGTGATTATTTTGAAAGATAGTTTTTTGATATCCCCTTGACGCTGAAGAAAAGATAATTTCCTTAGATAAGTTTAAATTTTTGAAAATTCTTTTTATTAATTCAACTGAAAAACCCTCCTCTTTATCTTCTTTGAGATAGTTGAAGGGAGCATCGTCTTGTGTGTACGCAACAAACTCGGGTATATCACTTTGATTCTGTGTATCAAATGTAGTAATATCAGCAGTAGAAAATATATCCTCATTTGTATTTCTTTTAATTGCTTCATTTAATCTTCTAAATATATTCCTGTCGATATTTTTATTACATAGCAAATATTGTTTGATAGTTTCATTTTTTTCTTTGAATTCAATAAATTTAAAATCTTTGATTTCAAATCCACTAATAGGAATGAGTTTTTCAGCAACATCTTTTGTAATAAAGAAATAATCGAACTCGTTCTCGTATAGTAACTGTATAATTTTCTTTGAATCTTCGGTAATAAATCTTATTTTTGATAAGCTTGATACAATTTTTTGTTGTATATCCTCACTGTAGGTAGCACCTCTTTCCAGTAATATATCAAGGTTAGGATTGCTTAATAAATCTTCTACGAATTGGGCATTTCCAACTTTTTTATTAGTTTGGCTGGAAATAGCGATCATTTGTTCTTGCTGGTAATAGGGATAAGTAAAAATTCCATATTTTTTTAACTGATTTGATTTTGATCGTCCAGCTAAGCAAGCATTACCTTTTATTTTTTCTAGCTCAATAAGTTGATTTTCAATACTGACTTGTTGCCATTTAATTTCTATATTCTCATCTGTCATAAATCGATGTATTCGATCAGCGAGAAGACCGTATGTGCCCCAAGTGTATTCCATAAAGTTTGGAGCTCTTTCTCTATAAAGAATAACAACTTCATCTTCAGCAAAACTGATCTGAGGATATAAAACTAGTAAAAAAGTAAATAATCTAATCATATGCACCAAATATTTCAAAATATGATTTATACTGTTCCATAAACATTCTTTTACTATCCATTATTTTCTTAAATGATGGAGATTTTTTTTCATACTTTGAGATAATTTTTTCTGCAGATTTTTTCCATATTTTCATATCTTCTTCTGACCATTTACTTATCTTAACACCGTCTTTTTTAAATTTTTCAAGAGCCTCAATATCCATTTTCTTGCCTTTTAAGGTAGCACTTAATGTTAGGCTTTTTATAGAGAGCTCTAAAATTTCTCTTTGTTTTTGCGAAAGTTTATTGTAGGCTTTTTCATTAATTAAAAAGTCAGATAATGAAGATGGTTGCCAAACAGCTGGTCCAATTATATAAGGCAGTTGTTTATGATAATCTCTGGCGTATGTTGCCGCGGGAACTGTCCATTCGACACCAAAAAGCATATTAACTTTTAGAAGCTCAGGAATTTTTTCTGGGACAGTCGGAATAGAGAAATTTTTTGCAGCATCATTAAAAGTTTCACCAGAGACTCCAGGACCAACACGGATTCTTTTATCTTTTAGATCGGCAAGTTTTTTGACTTCAGTTTTTGTTAAAATCCCAATTTCCATACCAATCCACCATGCAGGTCTCCAAATTATACCATGTGGCTTTGCTAAATCATTTGCTAACTTAATCCCTTCCCCCTCAAACATATACATCATTGAAGATGTATAGTTCATAAAGCCAAATGGGACACCCTGAATTGCTGCCCATCCAGAATCATACTGATGCCAATAATTAGGCCAACCTTTTGCCATTTCTACTTTATCACTTTTAACAGCTTCAAAGAGATTAGCACCGCTAGCAATCGCTTTTTTACCTGAAGGTATAATTTCGATGATAAATTTATTGTTTGAAAGATCTTTGATTTTCTTAGAAAAATCTTTAAGAATTTTAAAATCAGGTGTGTTTTCAGTTGATTGAGCTTGTAATTTCCAAATTGTTTGCTTTTGTTTTGGTGACGTTTTTTCTTTTTGAGGAGAGGCTTTTGCCCATAATGAGCTAGCACAAAGAAAAGAAAAAATTACATAAAGTCCTATGAGTTTTCTCATAAAATAATCTCCATATTGATAATTAGTTTCTTTTCTAAAGAGTAATTTTTTTTTTTAAGATTTACAAGCCTCTATTTATTTTAAGGTATGTGAGTAAATTAATGTATCAACACACAATCGTTACTTTATAAAATTACTTTTAACTTCTGGTTTTGTCATAAATAGGCTATTTGCTTCTTTTGTAATACTTTGATTTTTTCCTTTTTTGTCATAAATGATAGGTTGGTTTTTAATATTAAAAGTAAAATTGAGATTAGAAATTAATTCTTCGCGATAGTTTTTTTATTAAGTTAAATTATCATTTTATTTTATTATACAATCAAAATCAAGTTATAAGCTTTTTTTTTTTTTATGATAATATTTTCCATAATATAAATAAAAAATGAGGCTTTGGGGATTGATGCAAAAAAGTAAAAATTACTTTCAAAACTATAAAGAGGAAAAACACTTTATTTCACATCAAGTTTGGATATTTCTTCGAATAATTTCTGTTTTTTTCACTATATTTATAATATACTCTCTTTTTTTCAATGAATCTCTAGGTTTGTTTTTATTGTGGAACATTGTTTGTCCACTAGCTCCTATTGTTTTTTTATTAATTCCAGGTTTTTGGAGAAATGTTTGTCCCTTAGTTACAATTAATCAAATACCCAGAGAGTTTGGTTTTTCAAAGGCTTTAACTTTACCAAGTAATATTAGATTCTATTCATATTTAATTAGTATCCTTTTTGTCATTGTGCTTGCTGTGAGTAGAAAGTTTCAGTTTAATATGTTTGGTTTTTCTACTGGACTAATGCTTAGTACTATTCTTATTCTGGTTTTTGTTTTAGGTTTTTTTTTTAAAGGTAAAAGTGGTTGGTGTAACAGTTTTTGCCCAATGTACTCTATTGAAAGAGCATATAATCAAGCTCCTTTAGTAAATATTCCAAATAGCTTTTGTAATCAATGTGTGGGTTGTATCAAAAATTGTTACGATTTTAATCCAAAGGTTGCTAATATTGCTGATAATTATGATTCTGATGAAAAATATAAGGGGTACCGACAATTTTTCCCTGCTATTCTTCCTGGGATACTCTATGCTTTTTTCAGTTTAGCGAAAGATGATTCAATATTTTTAACTCAGTACCTTCAAAGCATGGCTACTATTATACTGATTAGTATAGGAATATATTCTTTTTTTAAATACTTTTTAAAGATTACAAACTACATGCTTAGTAGTTTATTTTCAGCTGCTGCAATAAACATATTTTACTATTATGTCTTTAGTTTAAAAATATGGGATTTTGGATTATATGGTTCTTATGTCTTCCAATTTTCACTTTTTATGATGACCATTTTATGGCTTTATCGTTCTTACTCTTATGAACTGTCATTTTTACAGTCCCAGTCTCTTGGTTTAAAAACGAAGGTTTCAGATAAATCTTCAAACTTTATTAAAAATGCTGAAAAAAATTCTATTCTTCTTACTCTTGCAGATGATAAAAAGAAGATAAATGTTCAAAAAAATTCCACGCTTCTCGACATTTTAGAAAATAATAATTGTAATATACAAAGTGGTTGTCGAATGGGATTGTGTGGAGCAGATGGTGTTGTTATAGAAGATGGAATGGAAAATACAAGTCCTATTACCGAATCTGAAAAAGGGATATTAGATAGGTTAAACTTGGATAAAAGTAAAGCTAGAATGGCTTGTTGTGTGAAGGTCAATGGTCCATTGACTATATCTTTTGATATCGCAAAAGCTAAAATAAATTTTTCTCAAAAAATAATAAAAGATTACGACAAAAGTTTAAAGAATATAATTGTTATTGGCGAAGGTATTTCGGGAGTAACTGCAGCAGAATATTTGAGGAAGTATCATCCAAAGTGTAATATTACAATTATAACGAGTGAACGCTATAAGTTTTATAATCGTATTTCAATTGGCTCTTTAATTGATGAATCAATTAGTCTTGATAGTTTATTCTTATTGCAAGACTCATGGTATAAAGAACACAATATTAATGTAGAGAGAAATGTCGTTATCAATAAAATAAAGAGAAAAGAAAAAATAATTTCGATAAATGGAAAAGAACTTAGTTATGATAAGCTAATTATAGCAACGGGGGGTTCATCGCGAGTTCCTAATATTCGCGGGGTTGAGAAAAATGGTATTTTTTCTCTTAGGACGATCGATGATGCACAAGAAATCAAAGCATATTTAAAATCAAATAAGTGTAAAGATATTGTCATTATTGGTGCAGGTGCTTTGGGTGTTGAAAAAGCATATTTATTTGAAAAACTGGGGTGTCGTGTCCGTCTTGTTTGCTTTTCAGGAAGTTTATTAAATAGAGTTCTCGATAAAAAAGCGAGTGATCTAATTGCAAAAGATCTTGATGGTAGAAATGTTAAAGTTCATTTTAACTCAGAGGTGAAAGAGATCGAAGGTAATGAAAAAATAGAGAGTATTAAAATACTTAATAATACAACAAATAAACTATCTCAATATCCATGTGATCTCTTGTTTTATGGTATTGGTATGATTCCCAATAAAAATCTTGCTGAAAAAGAAGGTATTGATACAAATAGAGGCATTCTCGTTAATCAATATTGTCAAACATCGGATCCTAGTATTTATGCTGTTGGCGATGTCGCTGAAGAAAAAGATACTTTTTCCGGCTTATGGACAATAGGGTCACAACAGGGCATAAATGCTGCAAAGCATATTACTCGTCAGAAAATAAGTAGTACTTCCTTAAATCTTGTTTCAAAGATAAAAATTCCAGATTTAGATATTATCTCTATTGGTAACATTCACGCAAAAGACGAAGAAATTGAAGAAATTGAAATCAATGAACTAGTTGGTTTTAAGTATCTAAAGATTTTCGTTAAGGAAGACAAGATTATTTCAGCTATATTGATCGATTTTTCAAATTTATATGATAATATTATGCTTTGTATAGAAAATAAAACTAATATTAAAGATAAAATTCCTGATTTAAAGTTAGGAAATTGGGAAGTTTTAGAAAAATTCGATTAATAGAATGATACAGATCTTTTAAATACTATTGAACCTAAATAAGAAAAGACGTGACAGTTCTTAATCTACAAGATAAAACTTTTGCAAGCTCAGTGAGAAAGTACTGGGCGCGAGTTGGTTCTTTTATCGAAAATTTTTTAAAGTTTTCCCAAGAAATTTGGATAACTTTTGTTTCTTTACCTGCGTATACATCCAAAGACCGTGGAAAAGCATCTACGAAAGATTGATCCCCAACAATTTCACCGTCTGAAAGGCTTGCTATTGTTATTTGTTTTTTTCCTTTTGGTTTTAAAACAACATTTAATGTTCCTTCGACAATAATCATGAGTGATCGATTTTTTTCGCCTTTTTTAATAACCTGTTCATTCTCAAAAAATGTTAAATTTTCACTAAATTCATAAAATGTGTTCCAATCTATTTGGTTCCATCCATCTAAAAATGTTTTTTCATTTTCTTTGTTTTCTAAATGACTGGATCCATCTTCTAATTTGTAATCAAAAAAAAATGACATCTCTTTCTCCTCTGATTTTTTTATAAGTAATATATAATTTATAAAAAAAAAATATGATTATTTCAAATTATTAAATGAATAATTTACATGTTTTCATTTTCAAGCTAAAATTTAAAAATAGAATTTATTCAAATGTTTATAAATTTTTCTAATTAATGGAGTTGTTGTATAATGTCAAAATTATTATTACTTTATGTTGTTGTTTTTTTTATAGTTTTTTGTACAAAAAAAATAGAACACAAAAATAGTGATAGCGATCACAATATTACTATTGATCAAAATAATATTGTTGATCAAAATTTAAATAAGACATCATGCTCAGGTGAGTATGAAGTTTTATCTGATTGGGAAAAAAATATTTCTATTGCAGTTGAAAATACTGATCAGCATAGAGATTATATAAAGCAAACATTATCCACTTTACCTTCAGGGTTACAAAAAAAATTCATAGATCAAAAAACACAAATAAGAATTGATAATGAAATTCTATCCAAATGTATATCTGATAATAGCCTTAGTCAGAATTTGTCCGGTTCTGAAATTTATTTTAGTTCATGTTGGGTTTTGAAAGATTTTGATAATCAAATGAGTCCATTTATTTATATAAAAGTAGATGAAGATAATTCTTATGATTATGGTAAAGATATGCTCGAAACTCTTTTGAAGTTACAAGCTGAGTTTATTGAAACTCAAATATTCAATAATACCGATGAATCAATTGAAGGTCTTGAAAATGAAGACAACTTTTATTCATCAGATGTGAATGATTTTGAAAGTAATCTTTTAGCTCTAACAATACTTTTTGATCGCTTTACCCCGGGCTCTCCTGCACTTTCTCTAGGGACTGCGATTTATATTGATCTTTTTTCTGATTATTTATGTAATGAGACTACGAAATCAGACATTTCACTTGCATATGATAGTATAGAAAGTACTATTTTTAAACCTCTGATTTCCTCTTATCAAAATGACCCTGTACTTCAACTTACTAATTACACAGCACAACTAGCTGACGTCTTTTATAATTTCAGTCATAATGCAGAAGTAGTTCAAAAACAAGCAACAAAGATTGATTATCCTCAACCAACCAACAGAAATATATCATATATTAGTAAAATCTCAGAAACTAAAATAACAGAAGGCTTAAACTCTAATGTGTCTGTTTCTCAAAAGACAACAGCTTTACCTGATGATTATGGAAATTGGAAAAAAGACAATACACTTCCCGTAAAAAAACGTTCCGATCTCACACAAGAAATAGAGTTTTTTAACACTTCTGGTTATTTAAAAAAAGATTTTCCAGAAGGTTACAGTAAAGTTCCTTCAATGGATATGGGAAAAGGCGCATATTATGATGGCATTGATGGACAGTGCTGTCGAATAATAATGAGTGATGATGTAGCCCCCCAAGCCATTCCCGACAATGGCTTAGGTCAAAAAAAGCCAATTAACATCATGTTACACGGTACCTTTTATGCACATGGTCCTTCAAGGTGGGGAGATCCCGAAAATGTTTGGTCAAAAAGCATTTCTCGAGAATATGGAGGTGAAACAGTTGCCTTTCAATGGAGTGCAAGAAATACAGATAAAGCTAGACAGGAGGCAGGAGAAGCTTTAGCAAAAAAAATAACTAGTTTACAAGAGCAAGGATACGACGTAAATTTAATTGGTCATAGTCACGGAAATAACGTAATTAACCATGCACTTAGTGAACTTAAAGAAGGAACTAAAATCGGTGAATATGTCTCTTTAGCTCGTCCTATTCGTGATGATTATCCTCTCGATCGTCTGAAAGTTAGAAGTTATGTAGAGGGTGTCGGGTCTCAAGATGCTGTCCAAATGCTGGGAGGTAAAAATTATTCATCAAGCGCTCTTGATGATAGTGAAATCGCAAATACCTCTGTTGTTATTCAAACGGGAGGGCATAATGAACCAAAAAAACAAGCTGTTGATGTCATCAGAATAGCAAAAGCCAATAGGATGGGTGGGAAATATGATCTTGAAATTCTTTCTAAAGGCCTTGATAAAACTAATCCTAACCCTTGTATAGGTAAATGCTTATTTCGTTCCTCTTCAAAAGTGTTTCTTGCAGTTTCGACCGGAGTTGTTACTGCTGGTATAGCTATTGCTTGTTTGGTTAATCCTAGCCTAAAAGAGTGTCAAAATATAGAAAATATAGAAAATATAGAATGAAAAAAATCGTCTGATACAAAATCTATAGATTTTATATTTGGAAAATAAATCTTTTTATATTTTACTGAATATCTTAAACGTCAACTTTCTTTAAAAAAAAGATATTTTACGCATATCCAAAGACTAGATCTATGATACACTATAGTTATAAATTATTTAATTTGAAATCTATTTTTGACCTTAGAGGTTTTTATGATTAATCGTAAAAAAACCAATGATTATGAGTGTGTGGTTATTGGAGCAGGTATTTCTGGACTTTCTGCAGCGAAAATTTTGAGATCAAAAAAGGTCAATTATATAATTTTAGAAGCTCGCGATAGGGTTGGAGGGCGTATCTATTCAGACCGTAAAATTTTCCCATTTCCTGTTGACTTTGGTGCTCAGTGGTTTCATTCAGCGAACATAAATCCATTAGTTAAACTAGCAGAATCTCATCATTTAAATATTAATAATAAAAACCCTAATTGGGGAGCAAAACACGCAAGAAATTTATTAAAACAAAAAGAACTCAGTGAATGTAGCGAAGCCTTTCGTTATTTTTTTAAGCAGACTAATTTAAAAGATTTTTTAGATCGAAAAGATACTTCTCTTGACAGTATTTTCCCATCAGATTTTTTATGGCGTCCTCTTGTGGAAGCTGCAATAACATTTCAAAGTGGAGTAGGATCAAAACATATTTCTTTACACGATATGGTTCATTACTACGAAACTGATCAAGATTGGTCATTAGCAACAGGTATGGGAAGTATTCTATCTTGTTTTCCCCATGATTTAAATATTAAGTTTAAATCAAAAGTTTTAGAGATCGATTGGGCGCAGGAAAAAATAAAAATTTTAACAAAAAATGGTACCTTGACATGTGACTCTATTATAATCACAGTTCCGACGTCTATTTTAAGTCAAAATAAAATTATATTTCATCCTCAGCTTCCCATTGAAACCCAAGAGTCTATTAATAATTTGCCCCTTGGCTTGAATGAAAAGGTTTTCATCCAAATAACAGATGATTTTCTTTCAGACCATAACGAAGAGTTTATTTATTCTAAACTAGATAGTGATAAGATATGTAGTTATCAAGTCAGACCACACGGTTTACCATATATTGTTGCATATTTCGGTGGTCAGTTTATTAAAGAATTAAACGATTTAGGATTAGAAGAGAAGAAAAATTTCGCTGTGAACGAGTTGTCCTCTCTAACTGGAGTTCGACCAAAAGAGTTTTGTATCAAAACTAGCCAAACAAGCTGGTTAGATGATGAGTATACTCTTGGCTCTTATTCATACGCAAAGGTTGGAGGAAGCCAAGCCCGAGTTATACTTCAAGAACCTGTTGAGGAAAAATTATATTTTGCAGGCGAGGCAATATCTCAAAAATTTTATAGTACAATGCACGGAGCTTTTGCTAGTGGTGAAAAAGCTGCATTGAAGTTTATTGATTATAGAAAATAATAGTTTTTTTTCATTGTATATTTTATTGATGATAAAAATTTTATTAATTAGATCATAGTTTAAATTTGAAGATTAGTTTGTTTCATTACAAAATGCGATATTTTAATCTTTTAAATTTTTTTATATAAAAATATATATTATCGGAGGGAGAATCAGTGCTTAAGTATTTTTACATAATTTCATCTTTTGTTTTAATTTTAAATTGTAAGTCAAATCAAAGAAAAGACCAAAAAAATATTCAAAGAAATAAATTTTCAGTGGAAAATCAGAAGATGATTACAAATGACGATTCCGAACAAGCTTCTACTTTAGATGAAGGAGAAAGTCAGATAACAAAACGTGCAACAGGAGAAGAAGAAGTTCTCAGTACTTTGGGTGAAGAATCTCTCGGGTCACAAACCACTACGGAAAATTCAGCGGAGCAAACTGATCAAAGAGAAGATGCTGAAGGTCGAGATATAGTTAGTGATTCTAATATTGATGCTCAAAACTCCGAAGTAGATGTTCAAGCTACCTTTGATGACAGAGGTTTTTGTGCTAAAGCTGGTACAAATTGTTGCAGTTGGTCAGATGGTGTTTGTGGTTGGTGTTCTGGGTTTAATGAATGGGATAGTACTTGGCGAGATGAAGGGCAAGCAAAATTAGATTGTACGGGAAAATGTGAGGGTCAGTGGTGTGAAAGTCCAGGCGATGGTTGTGAAGAAATCAGTTTAAGCGATCAAAAAAATTGTGGTTCTCAAAGTAGTGAAACTCAAGCATCTTCATCAGAGTCAGTCTCGGATACAATACATTTGCCTCTAAAAATAACTCAATATAATGAAAGTAAGGAGCCTACAGAGGAGTTGGTAAAGCTCGTCTTAGACTATAATTGGGGGTGGGCGGAACAAGATAGTACAAGTGGAGTTTTCTCTACATGGGTAAAAGATTATGAAGACTATGAAACAAGTTATAACACCTCACAACCAGATGAGAAGTCTTTAAAAATGGATTTTTTTCCAGGAGCCGGAGTTAGGTGGTATGTTTTAGAAGATAATGATAACTATAAACTTTGGAATTTACTTGGTCAAGAAATTACTTATACGGTTGACGTTTCCACCTTAAAATGTGGGACTAATGGAGCAATTTATTTTTCAGAAATGTCAAATAAGAATGATCTTGTAGGTCTTAAAGCGGGGCCTCGTTGGGGTGGAGGTTATTGTGATGCTCAATGTCCCACGGACTTAAAAAGCTGGGAGTGTAATAGTGTTGATTCTGACTGTGCCGCACTGAAAGGTAGATGTTGTAATGAGTTTGATATTTGGGAAGCAAACAGTCAAGCAAATGCATTTACGACTCATACTTGTACTGACGAAAAAGGTGGTGTTGAAAGAGGTCCTTTTGACGGAGTAAAAGGTGGACGGTGCGATTCCGCTGGTTGTGATGTCAACATGTATCGTCATGGCTATCTTGATTTTTATGGTAATGATCCTGAAGTTTCAGATTCATTCAAAGTCAATACCAGTCAATTAATGACTGTAACCACCCAATTCATTACAAATTCTGATGGGCAGTTGAAAGAGGTAAGAAGAGTGTACTATCAAAATATTGGAGGTAAGCTAACAGCGATTAAAGTTGAAGAAGATCATCAAAAATATGAAGAAAGTTATTTACATGATGATTTTTGTAGAGATATACCAAATTATGAAGAAGGTCAGTACGATTACTATTCCCCTATAATTGTCGACTCAGAAAAATCTATGTTAGCTTCTATGGGTGAATCTTTCACACCTACTCCTGTTGAAAACCCTGATACAGGAATGGTTCTTGTCTTATCTGTTTGGAATGATAGTGCTACAAATATGAAGTGGTTGGATGGAACCTTGGGAACGGGAGAAGGCTCTGTTAGGGGACCGTGCGATAATGATTTATCTTCACAGTGTACCGAAGAAAACCCTTGTAGTGTTACCGTTAGTGATATTAAATATGGACCTATCGGAACAACAGTTACTTTAGACTAAAATTAAAAATATATTTTATATTTTTTTCTTATACCAAGATTATAATCTTTATGAAAATTACTTAAATTATTTCCTTAAGCCTTTTAGGGTGATTTGTTACGAAAGTCATTCATCGTTAAAATCTTAATGATGTCTTGCTTGTTTTTTCGGCCAGTAATATTTACCTTATAAAGTTACGCCTTTAACTTTTGTCGCCTCATCCTTTATTTCCTGTGGATTTTTGTGTCAAGGTAGAAATAAAAGAACTTCTTATTTATTTCAAATGTATAAAATTATGGAATATTTTTTTTTTTTTATGTATAAAA